>NC_016112.1:3600000-3956098 GCF_000968535.2 Methylotuvimicrobium alcaliphilum 20Z | reverse complement strand
ACCGCTTACCGCTTACCGCTTACCGCTTACCGCTTACCGCTTACCGCTTACCGCTTACCGCTTACCGCTTACCGCTTACCGCTTACCGCGCATGCCCACGGCGGTCTGGGTTTTGGGCATAAAAAAGGCCGCATTCGGAAAATGCGGCCTTTTTGGTTCGGAAATCGGGTGAGCGATTAACGTTTGGAGTATTGAGGACGTTTTCTGGCTTTGTGCAAGCCGACTTTTTTACGTTCCACTATGCGTGCGTCGCGAGTGACGTATCCTGCTTTTCTAAGGGAGGGGCGCAGCGCTTCGTCGTATTCCATCAACGCTCGGGCAAGTCCGTGACGTATTGCGCCGGCTTGACCGGAAGGTCCGCCGCCTTTGACGATGACATTGATATCGAATTTGTCGGTCATATCAACGCATTCTAGCGGTTGGCGAGAAATCATTTGGTCGGTTTTCCGTCCGAAATATTGCTCGATGCTTTGACTGTTGATAGTGATTTTACCGGTTCCGGAGGTTGCGTAAACGCGCGCTATAGCGCTTTTACGACGGCCTGTTCCATAATACTGAGCTGCTGCCATGATCTACCCGCTTAAATTTCTAAAACTTTCGGCTGTTGAGCCTGATGATCGTGTTCAGGACCCGCATAAACTTTCAATTTCTTGAACATTGCGCGGCCCAATGGATTTTTTGGTAACATGCCTTGCACGGCTGTATTGATAATACGGTCTGGGAAGGTTTGTCTGAGTTTGCCTAAGTTAACGGATTTCATATTCCCGATATAACCTGTGTGGCGGTAATATATCTTGTCTTTTTCTTTATTGCCGGTCACTGCGATTTTTTCAGCGTTAACGACAATGATATAGTCGCCGGTATCGACGTGCGGTGTGTATTCGGGTTTGTGTTTTCCGCGAAGACGGCGCGCAATTTCAGTGGCAAGCCGACCTAGCGTCTTCCCTTCTGCATCAACTACGTACCAATCGCGCTTAACTTCTGCTGGCTTTGCACTAAAAGTTTTCATCGTTACTGTTTATTCTGTTAGGACCCAATAAAAGACTGGGGATGTTACTAGAGTCGCTAGGTTTTTTCAAGTTTATTTATTGTTTCTGAAGGTTAACCTATGCGCTGTCTTGCTTTGGGCTTTGTTTTTCTATAGCTTGATATTCAATGCGTGTAATTTACGGTATAAATGCGTCCGTTCCATGCCGATGATCGAAGCGAGTTTGGCAACGCTGCCGCCGGATTTTTCGAAATGGTATTCGAGATAGGCTTTTTCGAAGTGTTCCCGTGCCTCTTTCAACGGCAAGTTATAAAACTCCGGTACCAACGAGCTGCCGCTGGTTTGTTCGACCACTGCGCCCAATGCGCCTTTGACTTCGTCGAGTTCCATGTCGTCGCCTACGCCGAGAATCATCAGGCGTTGAACCAGGTTTTTCAGTTCGCGTACATTGCCGGGCCAACTGTAATTCCTTAAATAATTTTGGGCAGCCATCGAAAATTTTCGAAACGGTAGCTTTTCCTGATTCATGAAATGATCGACATAGAACCCGAGCAGAGCCGGTACATCCTCGCTATGTTCGCGTAGCGGCGGAATTTCCATCGTGATTTCGTTGAGCAAATAATACAAATCCCGCCGAAACCGACCGGCCTTGACTTCTTCTTCGAGCGATACGCGGGTCGAGGTGACGATTCTGACGTCGACGCTGACTGATTTGACTCCGCCGCTACGTAAAAAGGATCGAGACTCCAATGCGCTGAGCAGTCTTAATTGCGATTCTTTGTCCATGCCGGCGATTTCCGAAAGAAACAAGGTTCCGCCGTGAGCCTGTTCCAGTAAACCCGGAATCACTTTGCCGTTTTCTTCCTTGCCGAAAAACTCGATCACCGAGTTTTCCGGCGAAAGACTACCGACCGCGACGTCGACAAACGGCCAGTCCCGTCGTACGCTATGGTTATGTAGATAGCGGGCATAGAGTTCTTTACCGACTCCGGCATCGCCGACGAACAGCACGCGGGTATCGTGTTGCGCGAGACGTTTCAGTTGTTCTTTAATTCTGGCGACCGTTGCGCTTTTTCCGACCGGTTCGAAATCCAATGTTTGGTATGCCTTCGGAACGGGCAGTTCGGTTTGCAATTGACGCGATTCGAGGGCCCGTTCGACGATCAACAATAATTTGGCCAGAGACAAAGGTTTTTCAAGGTAGTCATAAGCGCCTAGTCGCGTGGCTTCAACGGCGGACTCGACTGAGCCGTGTCCGGACATCATCACCACCGGAGAGGCAAAACCGCCTTCGGCGATCCATTCCTTAAGGAGCGTTATCCCGTCTGTATCGGGCATCCAGATATCCAGTAGGATCAAGTCCGGTTTTTTTTCGTTCTTTAATTGCCTTGCTTGGCCTGCGTTTTCAGCGGTGCTGACTTCGTAGCCTTCGTCTTCCAGGATTTCATGAACCAGTCGACGAATATCCGGTTCGTCGTCGACCACTAAGATGTGTGCTGCTTTTGCATTCATAATTAAGTAAGTAATAGCGTTAAACGGCTGGGAGTTGGATCACGAATCCCGCTCCGGCTTTATAGCCTGTGTCGACCCAAATGGCTCCGCCGTGTTCCTCGATAATTTTTTTGACGATGGCTAGTCCTAAGCCAGTACCTTTTGCCTTGGTTGTCACATAAGGTTCGAATATTTTATCCAAATGCTCTTCTTTAATGCCCGGGCCGTCATCATGAAAAGCCATTTCGACGAACCTGGCATTATTTTTAAACCGGTTAGACACTGTGATTTTTACGTTGCCGTTTTTTTCAGTGGCTTCTAAGGCGTTTTTTATCAGGTTGTGCAGAACCTGTCGAATACTGATTTGGTCAGCGTTGATCATCATAATCTCTTCTTCGACCGAAGTGGTAAATTTTGCGCCGCCCTGCGAGGCGTAAAGGGCTAGAACTTCCTGTATTAGCGAGGGCAGGTTGATGTGCTCGGTTTGCTTTTTAGAGACTCTGGCATACTCGGAGAAATCGTCCACCATTTCTTTCATCGCTTCGACTTGCTGGACGATGGTTTCTGTGGAGCGTTGTAATATTGCAAGCGATTTTGGCTGCAATTCATTGGCGAGTTTGTGTTGCAGACGTTCGGCCGACAATTGTATCGGCGTTAGCGGGTTTTTGATTTCGTGAGCTAGACGCCGAGCGACTTCACCCCAAGCGGCATTTTTTTGCGCTTGTATCAGGTCGGTGACATCGTCGAATACGACGACAGCGCCTATGCTACGGCCTTCGGGCGAGTAGAGCGGGGTTCCTCTGCATAACAATTCTTGCAGGCCGTTGGGGCCCAGGAAGGCGATGCGTTGTTCCCAAATATCCTCGGCATTTTCAAGCAAATGTTGAATTTTTCGCAAAGGATCGGCTAAGTCCGAGTGCTCTTTTGATAAGTCCGACAAAGTTTGCCCGTAAAATCCGCTGACTTGTAGATGAAAGATACGGTAGGCGGCCTGGTTGGCCGTGCGGATTCTAAAATCCTTGTCAAAACTTATCACACCGGCCGTCAGGTTGGCTAGAATTGTTTCCAGATAAGCGCGTTGATTCTCAACTTCGATACCGGCCAGTCGGGTTTCGTCGCGGGCCTTGGCGATACGTTGGGCCATGTCGTTGAACGAGATAACCAGAAATCCCAGGTCGTCTTGGGTTAGGACCGGGAGCTGTTGGTTGTAATGGCCCGCTGCAATAGCTTGTGTGCCTTTGACTAGCTCCTTGACCGGCGCGACGATATTTCTGATGCTGATAAATGCGACCCAGATGGCCGCTAATAGACTCATCAGCAATACCAGCGATAAGGCAAGCGAAAAACTCAGTTTCAACGAATCCCGTAGAAAATTCATTTCCTGATAGCGTACGAATGCGAATTCGACCGAATCGGCTAGGTCCATGATTCTAAGCGGGACCGGGTACAATGCTTGAAGATATTGAATGTCTTGAGTGCTGACAGTGACGATAACTTGTATCCGCAGTTGTTCTTCCTTGGTTGAGTCGATCGACACATAGTGGTCGTTGCGACGCACGTCCAGCCAGGCATGTTCGTCGGGAAGATGCGGGAGAATATCGCCGGGGTTGATGCTGCTCGAAGCAATGATGCGACCTTGCCTGGAAAATAAGGTCATTTCTGCTGCGCCGGCTTGTGCGCGTATTTTTTCCAGGTCATCCATGCGTTGCGTTTCGGACTTGGTTTCGTACAGTTGATCGACGAGTTGCTGAGTCTGCCGTAAATGCCAGCGCATCCGTTGGTCAAGGGAGGCTTGGCTGAGTTCGAGCGAGTCTTCCATCGCCCGGTCGATTTCGACATTGAACCAACTATCGATACCCTGATGCAAAAACTGCATCGAAAAGAAAAAAACGATGCCGGCCGGGGCCAGCGCCAAAAGCACGAACAGCGAGACCATGCGAATCGTTAGCTTAGACCCTGCCTCTCGTTTTTTGAGCTGTTGGATAAGCGAGACGATGTTGACGCCAATCAGTCCCAGCAAGACGACCGAGCCCAATGCATTGATAATCAGCAACGAAGAATACATCTCGTTGAGTTGCGAGGATTCTTGGGTTGCCGAACTCATTAATTGCAGAGACAGCAAAACTAATCCGAACAACACCGCAATTAACGGGGCAAGGGGGAATCTCATCTTTGCACGGGCCATTGTAACCAATCGCTTGATAAATACCACTGCGGGTTGATGTATGTGGCGGGGCGGAGCGGCAAGGGTAGCGCTTCGCGGTCGAAACGAGTCTTGACGCCGACCTGATAGCTTTCGTCCTCAACGAGATCGTCTTCTTTAAGTACGGCAATGTTACGGATCGCCGACATGCCGGCTAATGCCGCGGAAAGCGATGCATAACTCGTGCTGTCTGAGGATGTGATATTAGTGACTCGGTAGTTGTTCAATAAGGCGTGATATTGGATACGGTAACGAATTTTGAAATCAACCAGGGTTTTGTTCCAAAGCCAAGTGCGCTCGCGAACGACTTTAATCAGCACGTCCCAGTATAAGGGGATGCCTTTTTGCAGTGCTTCGCGAGCGGTTTGAGTCAATTGATAGTGAATATCTGCGGATAAGTAATATTGGCCGTCTCTCAATGCGAAGTCGATACTTCGGACTTCAATCTTCGAGTCGTCCGCGTGAAGAAAAGCCGGTCGAGCCACTAGTCCGGCAAGTAGCGCAATCCATAAGCCTATCGATAGTAGGCGGTTAGTGCTTGCGAATACGCGCATAATAAAATCCGTCCATTGCCTGGCTGCCGGTCAATATTTGTCGGCCTTGGGGTCTCGCCATGCCCCAGTTGCAATCGATAGGCCATTCCGTAGCGTCTTGGTGATGATTTAAAAACCTTTGGATTTGTAGTTCGTTCTCTTCCTTCAAAATCGAACACGTCGCATAAATCAGTAAGCCGCCCGGGGCTAACAAAGGCCATACGGCTTCGAGGATCTTTTGCTGGAGTTGTTGTAATGGGGCTATATCGCCGGGTTTGCGCAGTAATTTAATGTCCGGATGTCGGCGGATTACTCCAAGTGCCGAGCACGGCGCATCGAGTAGGATTCGGTCGTACGGAACGCCGTCCCACCAGTCGTTAGGTTGCGAAGCGTCCGCGACAATGCATTCGGCATCGAGCCTCAAGCGCCGTAAAGTATCTCGGACTTTTTGCATGCGATTGGCATCGATGTCGATCGCCGTGAGCCCGGATAAATTCGCTTGCATTTCCAGAATATGTGCCGATTTTCCGCCGGGGGCCGCACAGACATCCAGTACCCGTTGGTTCGGTTTTAAGTCCAGTAATTCGGCCGAAAGTTGCGCGGCAAGGTCTTGTACCGAAACCAAGCCTTCGGAAAACCCAGGCAGTTGTTCGACCGGAACCGGTCGCTCAAGGATGAGAGCCGAAGGATACTCGGAAGTCTCGATTGCACCGAGTTGGGCGGCGGCTAGCTGTTCTTTGTACTCGGTTCGGCCGATGCGTGCTGAATTGACGCGCAGTGTCATTGGTGCCTGGAGATTGTTTTCGGCCAATAAGTGCCCGGCTTGTTCCGGCCAATTTGAGCCGATCGTGTCGATTAGCCACTGCGGATGATTGCTTGCCGCTACCGGGTCGTTGTCGGCCAGCGATTGTAATTCATCTCTGCGTCTTTGATAGTTTCTCATGATGGCGTTGAGCAGCGGTTTTGCCCAAGGCTTTTTTCGGGGAGCGGCCGAAACCGTTTCGGAAACCGCGGCATGGGCTTTAACGCGCATGTATTCGAGCTGATAAAGACCGATCAAGGCTAAGGCCTTGATCTCATCGTCTTTGATCGGTTTATTCAATAATTGTCCGAGCAGAAAGTCGAGCCGGTAAAATTCACGAATGACACCATAGCATAGCGCTTGAACGAAAGCCTTGTCATTGGCTGACTCGATCGTGCCGAGCGATTGTTCGAGGGCTGCGGTTAGCGATTGGCCTTCTTTCAATACCCGGCTCACAATCCGGGCCGAGAGATTTCTTAAGTTCACAGAGGATTAACCCAGGCTTTGCGCGGTTACATCGTGCGCATTTATAAAGGCGGAGGCGGATATACGTTTGCCGCCGGGCAGTTGGACTTCAAGCAGGCGCAGTAATCCGTCGCCGGTGGCGACATCAAGGTGTTTGCCGTTTTTGAGTAGCGTACCGGGTTCCGCATCGGTTAGACCGCTGAGCGGTTCGGCTAACCAAATACGTAAAACTTGATCTTTATAACGCGTTTGCGCTACCGGCCACGGATTGAAGCCTCTGATTTTTAAATCCAATTGTTCAGCAGATTCGTTCCAGTCTAGATTCGCTTCGCTTTTTTCGAGTTTTGCGGCATAAGTGACTTGGCTTTCATCCTGTTTTTCCGGACGCAGTGTATTATCTTCAATATTCGGTAATACCTTGCTCATGCCAAGCGCGCCTAGTTTGGCCAGGTTGTCATGCAGATCTCCCGCCGTGTCTTTGGGGGTAATACGATATTCTTCTTTATGTAGCATGTCGCCGGCATCCAACTTGAGTGCCATGCGCATGATTGTGACGCCGGTTTTTTCGTCGCCGGCGATCAAGGCTCTTTGAATCGGCGCCGCGCCGCGCCAACGAGGTAGTAACGAAGCGTGTACGTTGATGCAGCCGAATGTCGGTAAATCCAGTACCTGCTGCGGCAAGAGCATACCGTAGGCGACCACGACCAGCAAATCCGGTTCGAACGCCGCTAGTTGTTGAAAGTGATGATCGGGTTTAAAAGATTCCGGTTGTAAAATCGGAATTCCGGATTGCATTGCCAGTTCCTTGACAGGGCTGGGTTTCAATTGCCGTCCGCGTCCTGCGGGGCGGTCGGGTTGAGTATACACCGCGCAAATTTGATGGTTTGAATCAATCAGCATGCGTAGCGTAGGCACGGCAAATTCAGGGGTGCCGGCGAAAACGATTTTCATGAGGCTTTTTGTTCCAATCGATGAATTTTATTCAGTTTCTTTTTAATCATTTGGCGTTTCAGTGGCGAAATATAATCGACGAACAACTTGCCTTCTAAGTGATCCATTTCGTGTTGCACACAGACCGCCAACAGATCTTCGGCCTCGAATTCAAATGATTCGCCGTCGCGATTGAGGGCGCGTACTTTGATGTGTTCGGCGCGTTTGACTGTTTCGAAAAAACCGGGGACCGACAAACAGCCTTCTTCGGTTTCTTCGATGCCGTCTTTGGCAAGGATTTCAGGATTGATTAGACACAGCGGAGATTTCTTCTCCTCACTGACGTCAATTACAATGACTCGCTTGTGAACGTTGACTTGAGTCGCGGCCAAGCCGACGCCGCGAGCTTCGTACATGGTTTCGAACATATCGTCGACGAGTTTCCTGATATCGGCATCGACCGTTTCGACCGGGGCCGCCTTTTTACGCAAGCGCTCATCCGGGAACTCGAGTATAGTTAGAATGCTCAACAATTTCTCCACTATCATATTACAATTTTAGAATTCTGGAATTTTATATGAATTCATCTAAACTTTGAATTCAGACCGCATAATATTACCGGATCTCTCGTCTCAGGAACTCTCTATGGCTTTTCGACAAATTTTTGTATTGATCGTTTCGTTAGCAGTTAGCATACCCGGTTGGACGCAGGAAATAGAGGTCAATCCTTCTCATCCGGATCAATATACGGTAGTTAAGGGCGATACGTTGTGGGATATTTCGGGAAGATTTTTGCGAAAACCTCATCAATGGCCTTTAATTTGGGAAGGTAATCCGCAAATCGATAATCCGCATTTGATTTATCCGGACGATACCATTTATTTTTCCGAAGTCGATGGTAAGCCTCGCTTAAGTTTGTCGCCGTCAGGATTCGCCGGCGATTTAGGCTCGTCAAGAGAAGTTAAGCTCTATCCTCGTATTCGTGAAATGGATCTCGTCGACGCGATCGAGTTAATTCCTTCCGAAAAAATTGCCAAATATCTGGCCTCGCCGCGCGTGGTTGGGCAGGATGATTTGGAAAACTCGCCTTATGTCATCGATTTCGCAGGCGAACATCTAGTTGCGGCCCCAGGCGATCGTGTTTATGTTCGTGCGATCGAAAAGCCGGAAAGCTTGACCTATACTATTTATCGGAAAGGCGATACTTTCGTCAGTGCCGAAACCAAAGAAGTTTTGGGTTATGAAGCTACGTTTGTTGCAAATACGACGCTACAAGAGCCCGGCGATCCTGCAACGTTGCTTGTTACGCGTTCGACCAGCGAGATTCGCATGGGCGACAGGCTTATGCCGCACCAAGAAGGCGATTTTACCCTGCATTACTTTCCTAAGTCGCCGGAAACCGAAATACAAGGTAGTATTATTAGTGTGCTGGATGGCGTTACTCAAATTGGGCGCTATAATGTCGTTGCGATCGATAAGGGGGTGTCCGATGGCCTGAAAGTCGGGCATGTGCTCGATATTTACAAAAAAGGGAAGTCCGTTCGAGATCCTTTTAGTAAAATAAGGAACGATACGATTCAATTACCCAATGTGTTGGCCGGAACCTTGATGGTTTTCCGAGCCTTCGATCGGATTAGTTATGCGTTGGTAATGGAAGCGCGCCAAGCGATTCACGTACTAGATAAAGTTCAAACCCCCTGAAAAATTTTCAAATTTCCTCCGATATCAAATACTGGCTTGCCTTATTGCGCACGCCGGGTTTCGGCTGTCGGTCGTTTCTTAAAGCGCTCGACAGTCATACTCCTCAGCAATTGTTTTCCGAGTCAAGCAGTGGATTGTCCGCTCTCGGGCTAAAGGATTCGGTCGTTCAAGCGATACGCAATCCCGATTGGACAACGGTAGAGCAGGATTTGCGTTGGTTGGAGCAACCTGGGCATTTGGCGGTGACTTTAGCCGACCCTTGTTATCCAACGCAGTTAAAGGAAATCGCCGATCCGCCGCCACTATTGTTTATTAGAGGAAATCCGGATATTTTGGCGCTTCCGCAAATCGCGATCGTAGGTAGCCGAAATCCTTCCCATTTAGGTGTCGAAACCGCCACCGAATTTGCTAAAGCTTTGGCAAGAGAAGGCTTTGTGATCACCAGCGGATTGGCTTTGGGTATCGATGCCGCCGGGCATAAAGGCGCCTTGCAGGCTCAAGGTTACACGATTGCCGTAGCGGGAACCGGGCTGGATCGTGTGTATCCTGCGCGTCATAGATCATTGGCGACCGAAATTGTCAATCACGGTGCAATGATTTCAGAGTTTCCTCCCGGAACCGGGGCGAAAGCCGATCATTTCCCTAGGCGTAACCGAATTATCAGCGGTTTGTGTATCGGACTACTGGTGGTTGAGGCAGCCAAACAAAGCGGTTCTTTGATTACTGCGCGTATGGCTTTGGAGCAGAACCGCGAAGTGTTCGCGATTCCGGGCTCGATTCATAACCCCTTGGCAAGAGGTTGTAATGCTTTGATTCGTGAGGGCGCTAAGCTGGTTGAAACCGCGCGCGATATCCTTGAAGAATTAAATCAGTATAATCAACAGGATGAGGATATTTTTACGGAATTGAGACAAACAACGCTTGACCTTGAGCAGCAAACATTATTGAATCTAATTATGTTCAGTCCAACTTCCATTGATAGTTTAGTGGAAAATACCGGGTTACCGGTCGAAGTTATTTCGTCGATGTTGCTGGTTTTGGAGCTTCAAGGGTACGTAGAATCCGTTTCGGGTGGCTGTTATACCCGAGTTCAATAAATGGCGCAGTACAAGGAGTGCCGCCGTTTTTAGTCGAAACCGGCTGCGAAAACGGAGGAATCGGATCGATTCCAAAAAGGAAACCTCCTCGCGGAGTGAAGGGTTCCGTATAGAAACTTTTTTAAAGAAGACCCGCTATGAAAGAAAATATTTTTGATGTAATTATGTATCTGTTTGAAAACTATATGGAAGATGAGATTGATATCCTGCCGGATAACGAGTTGATAAAAACAGAGCTGGAAGAAGCGGGATTCGATCAAGTCGAAGTGGTCAAGGCTTTTGATTGGCTCGAATCGCTTAGCCTGCAAGGGCAAATTACGCCGACGGTGCCGACCGCATTTCGGATTTTTTCCAGTCAGGAACAAGAGAAACTGGATTTGGAATGCCGTAATTTTCTGATGTTCATTGAACACAGCGGCATCTTATCGCATGCCAACCGCGAAATCGTAATCGATCGCGCGATGGCGTTGGAAAATGAAGAAATTTCATTGGAAAAATTGAAATGGATCGTACTGATGGTGTTGCTCAGTCAGCCCGACGAAGAAATCGCATTCTCAAGAATGGAGGACATTGTCTATGATCTCATACCGGCTTACTTACACTAATCGTATTTTCCTAACTGAATGAGTAATAATCTTGTTATTGTAGAATCGCCTGCAAAAGCTAAAACCATTGAAAAATACCTAGGCAAGGACTTCCATGTTCTAGCCTCCTATGGTCATGTCCGCGACCTAGTCCCGAAAGAAGGCGCGGTCGATCCCGAACATGATTTCGCGATGAAATATGAAATCATCGAACGGAATCAGCGCCATGTTCAAGCGATAACAAAGGCTATCAAGCAAGCTCAAGCACTATATCTGGCAACCGACCCGGATAGGGAAGGCGAGGCTATTTCTTGGCATTTATACGAACTGCTCAAGGATAAAAAACTGCTCAAGGATAAACCGGTTCATCGCGTCGTCTTTCATGAGATCACCAAAAAAGCCGTCACCGAGGCGATTGCGCACCCGGCCGAGCTGTCGATCGATTTAATTAATGCGCAGCAAGCGCGTCGCGCCCTGGATTATTTGGTAGGCTTTAATCTGTCGCCGCTGTTGTGGAAAAAAATCCGCAGAGGCCTTTCGGCCGGGCGTGTGCAAAGCCCCGCGTTGCGCTTGATCGTCGAGCGCGAATTGGAAATCGAAGCATTCAAAAGCCGCGAATATTGGACGATTGATGCCGAATTGAGTGCTGAAGAGCAAGCCTTCAAGGCTAAGTTGACTCATTTCGAAGGTGAAAAAGTCGAGCAATTCACGATTGACAACGAGGAGCGCGCGCTACAGGTCAAGCAAACCTTGTTCGATGCTGCCGACGGCAAATTGTTGGTCGCGAAGGTCGAAAAAAAGCAGCGTAAACGTAATCCCGCGCCGCCGTTCATTACGTCGACGTTACAACAAGAAGCCGCGCGTAAACTCGGCTTTACGACCAAGCGCACGATGATGGTTGCGCAACAGTTGTACGAAGGCATCGATATCGGTGGTGAGACGGTTGGTTTGATCACCTATATGCGTACCGACTCGGTCAATCTCGCAGCTGAGGCGATCGCCGAAATTCGCGAATTGATCGCGGAAAAATACGGCGCTAAAAATGTGCCGAAGAGCCCGCGCGATTACAAGACTAAATCGAAAAACGCCCAAGAAGCGCACGAAGCGATTCGCCCGACTTCGGCGAGACGCATTCCGGTCGAGCTGCAAAAATTTTTGAGTCCCGAACAATTCAAGCTTTACGATTTGATTTGGAAACGTACGATCTCGAGCCAAATGGTTCATGCGACGATTAACACCGTAGCGGTGGATCTGCATTGCGGTAGCGAGCGTAATGTATTTCGGGCAACCGGTTCGACGATCGCGGATCCTGGCTTCATGGCCGTGTACCTGGAAGGCAAGGACGACACTGCCGAAGGTGATGACAAAGAGAATTTTTTACCGTCTCTCGAAGAAGGGCGCCCGGTTCCGCTCAATGATATCATCGCCGGCCAGCATTTTACCGAACCGCCGCCGCGCTACAGCGAGGCCAGTTTGGTCAAGGCGCTCGAAGAATTCGGTATCGGCCGGCCTTCGACTTATGCATCGATTATCTCGACATTACAAAACCGGGATTACGTCACGTTGGAAAGCAAGCGTTTTTATCCGACCGATGTGGGTCGTATCGTTAATAAATTTTTGACCGAGCATTTCAATAAATACGTCGATTACGATTTCACCGCGAACCTCGAAGATGAGCTCGATGCGGTTTCTCGAGGTGAAAAAGACTGGATTCCATTGATGCGCTCTTTCTGGGAGCCTTTCAATACGCTGATTCATGAAAAAGAAGAAAGCGTACAGCGCAAGGATGTCACGCAAGAGGCGATTGATGAAAAGTGTCCGGAATGCGGCAGTCCTCTGTCGATTAGGCTAGGACGGAATGGGCGCTTTATCGGTTGCACCAATTATCCCGAATGTTCCTATACGCGCAATTTGAACGAAGACGCCAGTAAATCGTCCGAGCCGGAAGTCGTCGAAGGGCGCGTTTGTCCGAAGTGTGAGTCGCCGTTGGTAATTAAAACCGGACGTTACGGTAAATTCATCGGCTGCAGCTCTTACCCGAAATGCAAACACATCGAACCGCTCGAAAAGCCGGTCGATACCGGCGTCGAGTGCCCGCAATGCAAAAAAGGCAATTTGCTTAAGCGTAAATCCAGAAACGGCAAGATTTTTTATTCCTGTTCAGAGTATCCGAAATGCAGTTATGCAATATGGAATGCCCCGGTTCAAGAAAATTGCCCGGAATGTAATTGGCCTATTTTGACACTAAAAACCACCAAGCGCCGGGGTACCGAAAAAGTGTGTCCGCAAAAGGAATGTAGTTATGCCACGCCTTATGAGGGCGATCCCGATGATGTTTTAGGGCCTAAAGGATAGTGCCGTAAAGCATTTCCCGATTACGGATTTGTGTTAATTCGTGATCGTATTTTCTAATCCTTAACCATCCTGGGTACTTTCATAACCCGAAGTGATGAGAGTATCTTCATGATCATTTTGTATGAGGTATGTTTGGCGAGGATGTCGGTAAACATACCCTGACCTTCTGATTATTAGCCGTTTTTTCAATCAAAAAGGAAGCAACCCGAAGATTAAGACGAGCGTGTCGAGTTCTTTTTCAACAGTCTGCTAGCCAAATTAAACGAACAAATACAATACCAAGATGAGCGAATTACCTAATTGTCCGCAGTGCAACTCTGAATACACTTATATCGATGGAAGCATGTACATTTGTCCGGAGTGCGGGCATGAATGGTCGCAAGACTCGGAGGACAATAGCGGAAACGAAGACCGGATAATCAAAGACGCCAATGGTAATGTATTGCAGGATGGCGATACGATTTCGGTGATCAAGGACCTCAAGGTAAAAGGCTCGTCCCTAGTCGTTAAGGTCGGCACAAAGGTCAAAAATATCCGGTTGGTCGAAGGCGATCACGACATTGATTGTAAAATCGACGGCATCGGCGCGATGAAATTGAAATCGGAATTTGTAAAAAAGGTTTGATCGAACTCATGAATCGAAGGTTGGTTAGCAATATTTTCGACTTCACGCCGATGGTGACGATTCTGGGGGAGGTGGTTTAGGATTTCGCGATAAATAACTTCCTGGAGTTTTGATCTGCGATGGGTATATCTCATACGGTTATACTTCGCGCGGTCGTATTTGATGGTAAGCTGACGCGCTCTTTTGTCCGACACCTGCCTTACCTACATGGATGTAGGTAAGGGGCGTAAGCTTTGCGAAAATCGTTACATAGCTTAACGCCTGTATTCGCGCCTTGCTACCGAACAAAATAGCATTGCCATAAAATCCGCAAACATGATAGAGCGAAGTATAGCCGCTATCCACGCCAGCTATCGATATCCCGAGCCGGTATAGTGCGGCTTTTGTTGTTCATCTCGGCGGCTATGGGAAACAATGTTGGCTTTTCATTATCCGGTGCTTTATGCTAATGCCCAGTATTGACTGTAAGTCCGATGAGAAAATTTATCCAATTAGGTGAGGCAATATGTCCGTTAACTACAGTGAAGT
The DNA here is from genome assembly GCF_000968535.2 of Methylotuvimicrobium alcaliphilum 20Z. Taxonomy (NCBI): domain Bacteria; kingdom Pseudomonadati; phylum Pseudomonadota; class Gammaproteobacteria; order Methylococcales; family Methylococcaceae; genus Methylotuvimicrobium; species Methylotuvimicrobium alcaliphilum. The sequence continues at coordinate 3,941,796 of NC_016112.1, read as the reverse complement.
AGTCAAAATGCTCGATACGGCATCGGCGTTTGATCTTTACCGATTGAATGTTGCGATCCGGCGTATGCTCGATGATCCTAAACGTATTTCGGCCATCAAACGTGAATTACGCATTGGTCAGGAGATTGAATACTTCGATGCAGTCCAAAACGCGCCCATCAAAGCGATTTTATTGGAATGCAATCAAACCAAAGTATTGGTGCAAAACCTGACGGACGGTAAAAAATGGAAGTTGCCCTATTGTTGGTTGAATATTGAACAGGCCGACACGGCGATTAATAACAGCAAGGGCACGGGTTTACAGCGACATGAAGTCGGTATTGGCGAAATATTGGGCTTCATGAACACTCGTGAGAACCTGGAAATGTACGGCAAAGTGATTCGCTTGAATCCCAAAACCGTTACGTTACAGTGTGAAACCGGGCGATGGAAAGTCCCCTATAGTCTGTTGTTTAAAGTGATTGGTGGTGAATATGAAGCCTATGAACAGCGGGATCCATTGATTTTAGAATCCATGCTCTCGGAATAATGGCTTGAAGGATCACGGAGTCATCCGTAATAACCGGACAAGGATCGTCGGGCGAATTCGCTGACGGCTACGGTCGCGCCACCGCTAGCCGCGCGACTCGGTTCATTGAGCGCTGAGGACGCTTGACGATGCGTCCGTATTAAGGGCGTGGGTGTATCAGGCATACCGATACGCACGAAGCTCTTTATACCGCAGGAATCAAGGTCAAGAAGGTTCATGACGCTCCAAATACATAACGTAAAGCTAATCGGGCGCAGCCTAGAAATCTTGGAAATATACTCATCGTAGATCAAAATTCGGCACCGGGGTGTCCGCCAAGGGATGCCATGAACCCAGCACCTAAATCCAGCACTTAAATTCCATAGGTCTTTGGCAATGATTCAAAATCATGGCTTATTTAGGTGCTGGGTAAATACATCCCTGTAGGCTCTATGCCAGCTCCATGCTGGCCAAGCCTTGCCGCACACCCCGGCGGCGCCTCAGGCACTACCGAAATTTGAAGTACGAAAGGTATAATACAGTACCAAATGGCCGCACTCGGGTTGGGCATTTAATTTTGCTCTGCCCAGTTATTTAGAGCGACAAGGTCAAAAAGAAAGCTATGAATCTAGACCTGACACCGTTGCTGTGTCCGGTCCTGAGAGGGGGGCGGGTAGCCCCATAAGCATCAAGCTAAAAATGGTCAACCCGCATCACGCTTTTTCCCAAGCTCCATCTTCCTGAGACCGACACAACCTCCGCACATTCATCAACCCTGGCTTGCTCGTTCAATCTTCCTTGATTGTCGGGAAGCTAGAGCTTCCTGAGCAGTTTGCCCAAGCTGGAGCTTGGGTAACAGTATATTTTAGCCTTTTTGACCTCGATGCTATTGTATCTAGCTTGGTACCATAGCCTTTGGCTATGATTGATTATCTTGGATGATTTAGGTGCTGGGTTCACGGCGTTGCCAAGCGAGTTGCTGAACCCTCAACAAAGCTCATAGAGCCGTTTTTATTTTTGCGGGAATTTGCGGGGTTATGGACTGGCAACTAAAATAGGTCATTCAATTTAGCCGTCAACGCCAAGTCCATGGCAGGGCTCTGGGTAAATGAATGTGCACGCTTAAAAGATATCCTGATTAGCAAGATGCTTCAGCTTTCTGAAGCCAATTGTCCGAGCATTGGCCAGTCGTAGCCACTTCTGCGGGACGGGTTATTTAACCCGTCCCCAACGTTTCGGTTTGCCCTAAACAATTCGGCTGACTTCGGCCAAAGTCAAAACGTTTAGGACGGGGTTGCAAACCCCGTCCTGCTAGGGATATGCTGGTTTTTGGGCTTTAGCTGAAGAAACTTGCTAATCAGGAAAGATATTAACAAACGAATCACCCTGGCCAGTGCACAAACCAAACTATTTGCCGCCGATGCTTTTTTACAATCCAGCCTGGATGCTGTGCAAATTATGGGGAGTCATAGTTTAATTAAAAACAGCCCCATGGCTGAACTGGTTAATGATGCATTAGCCAGCCGCTTATTTTCCGGCTCATCAGAAATTCAAAAGAAATATTATTGCGGCTTTGCTAGGCACGGGTGACGGGTACAAATAAACTGACCCAATCAACCGAACCTCAAGAATTATTTTCAAAAAATACTTTACTTAATTAGCTTCCCCCTAAGGAAAAGTCAATACTGTGGCCAACTTTAAAACGCATTTATCTGTTGCATCTATCGCTTCTAGTGGTGCTGCAAGTCTTGCTGTTAACATCCAATTAATTGATTTACTGGATGCGCCATGGCTAATTTTAGTCGGCACCATTGGCGGATTGTTACCTGATATTGATTCAGATCGTTCAAAACCAGCCAAATTACTGTTTCTAATATTGGCCATTATTAGTGCATTAACCATGCTATCAATATTTTCAATCTCTCATGAAATAACAGAACTATTTAACCCGGATAAATTAGTTTGTGATTTATCACTGTTCAACACCTCGAACCTATTATCAGCATTAAGCGAAAAATGCATCCCCCTTTCCTTATTGTTAATTGTACTAACAACATTTGTCAGTGTGCGCTATTTGTTATTTGCTGTATTTAATTCATTAACCGTACACCGAGGTGTATTTCATTCTATTTTGGCAGCTATATTTTTTGCATTGTTAGTCACCTGTATAGCTCATTTTCAGCTCCAGCAAACAATCGAATTTTCCTGGCTCAGTGGCTTGTTTGTCTGCATAGGCTTCATCGTGCACTTATTACTGGATGAAGTTTTTAGTGTTGACCTGTCCAATTCCAGGATGAAAAAGTCCTTTGGAACCGCGCTAAAATTATGGAATTACAACAGCTGGTCTGCTTCTATCATTATGCTGCTGTGTACTCTAACACTTTATTACACTAGTCCTCCTCTCGTCTCAACCATCAATAGAATACATTTACAAATAATGGCATCTACTCAGCCTAAACTTCTCCAGCAGGGCTAAACAGAAATTAATTTAACAAAAGGATGGGCAAAGGAGGTCCGACGTGCAGGGCAAGCGCATTAAAACACTATAGAAAATCAAATAGTTAAAATATTCCTTTTTTCCTGGTTAACTATAAAATTTAGTTTATTTGAACCCTAAATAAGGCTTTGTGTCGCTATCGCGACGCTTATGTGTAGTCGGTTCGCGGACCGACAGCCGCGATACTGCTACGAAACCCAATCCCTCGACAAAATCGCCAGTGCTCGGCGCGGCCTAACGGGGTCCAGGGAGGGGGGCATAAGTTAAACCAAATTGACTAAGCGTTCTAAGCAAAAGGATAACATATTGATATATTAACTATTTTAATGCGTTTGCCCTGGAGCCTATAACGCCGGACGGGTTTTGCAACGCCGTCCGTGCTATTGTTTCACTTTTTAAATCGATATCTCTTTGGATGCCGAGCGCTACTCTCGGTTCGAGAGTCCATTGCCGCTTTCGTTTAAGAGTATTCAACCTTCGGCTTGCCTTCCGATGATTTGCATGCCCCTATCGAAAACGCTGATTCGCCGGCTTCCGTCAAAATTTGCAGCGTTGCCGCTTCGTCTTCTTCGGCGACGCAAACGATCATGCCGATGCCGCAATTGAAAGTGGTCAGCATGTCGGCGTCGGAAACCTTGCCTTGTTGTTGCAGCCAGTCGAAAACTTCCGGGCGTTTCCACGATCCTAATTTGATGTGTGCGGCTGTGCCTTCCGGTAGTACGCGCGGCAGATTTTCGGTGATGCCGCCGCCGGTGATGTGAGCTAGCGCATGAATCGGTACAGATTCAAGCAGTTTTAACAGTGGTTTGACGTAGATGCGGGTCGGTTCCAGCAGCGCTTCACCGAGCGTTTTGCCTTGGAAAGGTTCCGATAGCGGCGTGTTGCCGTGCGCTAATATTTTACGGACTAGCGAATAGCCGTTCGAATGCGGCCCGCTTGATGCAATACCGATTAGTTTATCGCCGGCTTTGACTTTGCTGCCGTCGATGATGTTGCTTTTTTCGACGATGCCGACACAGAATCCGGCTAAATCGTATTCTCCGTCTGCGTACATGCCGGGCATTTCGGCCGTTTCGCCGCCGACCAACGCGGCTCCGGCCAATTCACAGCCTTTACCTATACCTTCGACGACTGCGGCTGCCGTGTCGACATCGAGTTTGCCGGTGGCGAAATAATCGAGAAAGAATAAAGGTTCCGCGCCTTGAACAATGATATCGTTGACGCACATCGCGACTAAGTCGATGCCGACCGTGTTATGGATGCTGAGATCGATAGCCAGTTTGAGCTTAGTACCCACTCCATCGGTCCCGGAAACCAGTATCGGTTGGCGGTAGCGGTCGAGAGGGAGTTCGAACATTGATCCGAAACCGCCGAGTCCGGCTAACACTCCAGGTGTGCGGGTTCTGGCGGCGATCGGTTTGATCCGTTCGACCAGTGCATTGCCGGCTTCGATATCCACGCCGGCACTCTTATAATTCAAGCTGTCTTGATTTTGTGCGCTCAATGTGATGTTCTCTATAAAGTAAAAATGTTAATGACCGATATTGTACAAGACATCTTCGGATTTGTGTGAGGGATATGAAGTCACTATTTAGGGTTCTTGCGGTTATCGTTTCTTTGTGCGGTTCGATTGGTTGGGCCGCCGAAGTCAAAGGCTTGTTCGAAACGGAGGTCATTGCGAAAAGCCAGCGGCCCGAAGATATTGAGGCTGCGATTAAGGAGGCGATGACTATTGTCTTGCAACGGGTATTATCCGGCAGCGATGTTCTCGATGACCCCGTTGCCAAGACGGCTTTAGCCCAGGCGCGTTTTTACGTCAAGCAGCATCAATATTCTTTGGTTGAGAAAGCAAGCGATGCATCCGGTCAGGCCCGAGTCATGAGGGTTTTGTTTGACGAGACGCGGCTATTGAGTTTGCTCAGTACCGGACGATTGGGGATTTGGAGCGAGATTAGGCCGGAAACATTGCTTTGGTTGGTCGTCGACGAGCACGGCAAGCGGCGTTTTTTTAAACCTGAATTGATGCCGTCTTTGGAGCATGCTATCAGCAGTGCCGCTAAACAGCAGGGATTGCCGCTGATTTTTCCTTTGCTTGATCTTGAAGAGCGCGCCCAAATTGCCGTGCATGATGTACTGAGCGCTTATCCCGAACAATTATTGGATATTTCCGGGCGCTACGATGTGGTGTCGATACTGGCGGGCAGGGTGGTCCGACAAGCCGATTGTTGGCAGGCGGATTGGGCTTTTTATTTCGACGGAGGCGTGCAGCAGTGGTCAAATTCCTGCGACACATTGCATGAAGCGTTGTTGGGCGGTATGCGGGGCGTTTATACGCGCTTGTCTCATTATTATGGCGTTAAGCCGGATATACTTGAACGAGGCATGATGATGCTCAATATTGCCGGGATTGTCGGTATGAACGATATTACTCGAGTTACGCGTCATATTGAATCGCTGCCGATGGTCAAATCGGTAGCTTGGCGCAGTGTTAGAGACGGCTTTAATCGCTATAGAATCAATTATGAAGGTGATTTCAGCGTGTTTCGGCATGCGCTCGGTTCCGGTGGAGTCTTAGAGCCGATGGGATCTGTCGGGTTGGGTTCTGATCAATTAAGTTCCGATGAGTTGAGTTTTAGACTGCTTCCCATGCGGTAAAGTCGTGATATATTCTTGAGTGTTGAATTCAATTTAAAAACTATTTAAGGTTAAGCAAGGATAATGCTTTTGCATACACCAATTAAAATAACTATAAATGTGAGAAGGTTATGACGACAAAGAAATTATTGAAACTGACTGTCTTTTCGATTGCAGCATTATTGGCCAATGAGGCTTCCGCTTATGATGAAGAGAAGGAAAAGGGTCATTGTAAGGCACCTAAGTTTAGGGATTTTAATCTGCCGGTTTATAACGTGGAAAACAAAGTCGAGGTTGCACCCGAATCCGAGCTGATGTTTACGATTTCTAATTGGATAGCGCCGGACTCTATTACAGTAACGGCAAAAGGTATTCCTCTAGAGGTGGACGTCGAAAATAAAAACAGTTTTTTTAGAGTCAGCGCAAAATTGCCGGCTTCATTGAACGGAAAATTCGCTCGAATCAACGTAAGTGCCGATGCCGTTCTTGGCTGTAAAGGCATGGACGGGTGGTTGATTAAGATTGCCGATAGCCCTCAAATTTTGGCCTCCGAGCCCGAAGCCGACGAAAATGTTGGCAAGACTGCTGCAGAACAGGGTGTCGACAAAGTTGAAGAAGAGAAAGTCGAGGCTATAGTCGAGAACGCGGGAGAATAGTCCGCTGGTCGTTGAGTTGGCTAATAAAGAATCTTATCGGGTTTAGCGTTCCATAGCTCAAAAGGCTTGAGATCGTTGCCTTGTTTGAGGTTTAGCATGGCGATGCGTCTTGCGGCCGGCGGCAGCGGAATTTCATCATAAATGAAGCTGTCGTCGAATCCGGCCGCTGCCGCGTCTTCTCGGCTACAGGCGTAATAAACCTTGTCGAGTCGGGCCCAATAGATCGCTCCCAGGCACATTGGACACGGTTCGCAGCTGGTGTACAAGGTACAGCCTGTCAACTGATAGTCGTTCAAGGTTTGACAGGCCATGCGAATGGCCATGACTTCGGCATGAGCCGTCGGGTCGAGTCGGCCGGTGACTTGGTTGCCGCTGGCGGCAATAATTTTACCTTCTTTGACGATCAATGCGCCGTAAGGCCCGCCTTGTCCGGATTCGACGTTTTCGGCAGCGAGATCGATCGCTTGTTGTAAATAGTCCGAGTGCGTGCTCATAAGCCTAATGGGTTGCTGGGATCGATGCCCGGCATAAACGGAATACGCCGGTCCTGATCGGTGATCTGATAAATTTTTCCGAGCCAGTTGTTAAAGACTGCTCGAGCCGTATCTCGCCAAGTATTGTCGATGTAGTCGAGGACGGCGGCTTCCGGAAAAGGTTCGATCGGTTTATCGTCTTGTCGCGCCGCTATGACATGATCGCGGTAGTCTGAGAAAATGCGCTGGACTTTAGGGCTGAAATAATGCTCCGGAAAAGGCGGATAGTCTTCTATATCGCCGTTATAATAACGATTCACCTCGCGCTTGTATTCTTTCAGCAGGCTGATGTCGTCGTACTCCGGGTGACCTTGAAAGAATACGATTCGGAAACCGTCCGGACTAACCGCCAGATGTACGCCTGCCTCCTTGCTCGCAACCAATACTTTTAAGCCTTTTTGTTCGATGTCTTCGCGAAAGATTTCGTTAAAACGCGAATGCGGGACATCGAAGCGGGTATTGATTTCCGAGACTAAGGGATGCTTGCGATCCATGACTTTGTGTGGAAACACGCCCCAGCGTTTAGCGGGTAACCGGGTTCTTTCGATGCCGTAGCAAAACTGTATGACGGCGTGCGTTGCCAAGCACGAACATAAAATGGACGGAACGTTTTGTTTGGCCCACAAGAACACTTCGGTCAGCGGTTGCCAAAAATCTTCCTGGTCTAGTTTCGGTTTCGTGACATTGGCGCCGCTGACAATCAAGGCATCCAGTCCGTCGCGCTTGATGGTTTCGAACGATTCGTAATAACGCTCTATGTGTGCTTTTGCTTCCGGGCCTCGGGGCAAACCGTCGACGGTAAACGGATGGACATGAAACTGCGTAATTTGGTTGCACGCGCCGACCAGCCGGAAAAATTGGCGTTCGGTGGCTTCCAGCGCGGCATCCGGCATCATATTCAGCAAGCCGATATGCATTTCTCGAATATCTTGGTGACGGGCTCGCTCCGGGTTCAGAATTTCTTCGCCTTCTTCACGTAGACGCTGGAATGTCGGTAAATCGGTGTGTGCGACTAAGGGCATTAATTCAAACCTAATTTAAGCCTGTTGCTCGGCGATCGAGTCTGCGATCAACCGAATGAAATCGTCTTCGTTATTAACCTGTGCGGCATCGTTGGCGTCGATAGTATAGCCGTACTGTCGGGCTATCGCTTCATAACGAGGTAAGCGCGACTTGAATAATTCCGGGAAGACCCAGGTGACGAATTCGTCGGGCGGAATCTTTTCGGGAGCCGAATAGTCATGTTTGGTCATGAATTCGGCCAATTTTTCATCCAAAAAGGCTTCACGGTAATAAAGCGGCTTCGGGTCGGTTTTGGCGCGCTCGATAATAGTTTTTTCGAGATCCGGCGGAATCTTGATATACAGGATTAGCGTATGCTTGGCGAGTGTTTCCAGTACCGCTTGGTTGTCCAGTTCGCATAAACTGCCGCCGGCATCGTTAATGAAGTGTTTGTAGCCGTAGATGTCCTCGGATTTATTTATGAAATCGGGAACGTCGAGCATTGCTGCGATTTCTGCTTCATGATGCAGTTTTTGGCGGCGTTTGAATTCTTTTAAAGACAATCCGCTTAGCTCGGGGTTGCCGATTTTACCGAGAAAACTCGATACTGGAGTTAGGTTGTCGACGGTAACATTGTTGCATATATAGATAGAGTCGGAGAGCAGTAACTCTCGCAAAAATGGTACATCCATCGCTCGGCGCTTGATGTTGTCCAGAATAGGTTCATCCAGATATTTGGTGCCGATCCGGTAATCGCCGGAATAATGAAACCATTTTTGTCTAGGTAGCTTATTGGCCAGTGTGGTTTTACCCGCGCCAGACATGGCCATTAGTGTAATGCTTTTGGATTCCCAATCCAGGAACTCCTGTGCACTCATTTTCATGCGAAGTGTTTCCGTTAATCGATGTAATCGTCAAAGTTTAAGTCGTCCATGTTGCGCCGATGTTCGTCCGGATCGCTATAACCGAGATCTTCGTCGTCCAATTCGAACGGTGCGCTCCAATCCTCGGGTTCCTCAATATAGTCGAAGGTCGAATTATACCAGCTGTCGGTATCGTACTCGCCAATCTCTCCGTTCAAATATTGTACTTCGATTGAATCGTCGCTTTCATCGATCGCAATGACTTTGAACGTTAAATTATTCTCGACATCTTTGTACCATCTGTCGATGACGGGGTCTGCTATTGTCGTCATGTTAAGGTCCTCAAAAAGTTAGGGCATTCCGTAATAAACCATCATAACCTGATTGACAGATTGTTATCGGCTGTTTACCCCAATCGGCAAGCGTTCGAGAGCCGGCCGGTTATGAAAAATTCTGCTCGCCGCTACCATCAAAACTAGCTGAAATTGCCTGTAAAGAAAAGAAGTTTTTAACGGCCGTGGCGAATGCAGAGCTTCGGTCTTGTCTGCTGGGTTGATTAAGCTTCAGCTTAATTTGTGAGGCATTTTCAAGCGGTACAATGCCGAAATGTCCTCGTCACCGAAGCCTTGTTCCATTAGCTGTGCATAATTGAGCAATGTCATTTCGGCCAGTGGAATAGATATGTCGGCGTTTTCGGCCATCTTACGGCAGATTTCCAAATCTTTGTGATGTAATGCCAATTTGAAGCCCGGTGCAAATGTATTTTGCATCATTGTTGGGCCTCTATGTTCGAGAAACCAATTGCCGGCTGCGCCCCCCGAGACGACTTCTATGACTTTTTTCATCGGCAGGCCTTGCGCTTTGCCGAATGCCAGTGCTTCGGTCACGGCTTGGTTAATGCCGGCGGCCATGATTTGGTTGACCGCCTTCGTGGCCTGCCCGCTGCCGACCGGTCCCATGTGCAGAATGCGCGCGGCGATCGCGGCAAGAATAGGCCGGATTTTTTCCAAAGCTTCGTTACTCCCGCCTACCATCATTGCCAAGGTGCCTTTTTTTGCGCCTTCGACGCCGCCCGAGACCGGCGCATCGAGAAATTGCGCTTGTTTTTCGGCGAGTATTGCGGCAGCTTGTTGTGCAGTTGAGCTGCTGACCGTTGACATATCCACGACGACCGCACCTGATTTAACCGTCTGCGCGACGGCAGTAACCATTTCCAGCACGTCTTCGTCGCGCGAGACGCACATAAAAATAACATCGCACGTAGCGGCGAGTGCGGACGGTGTGTCGAATGCGACGACACCGAGTTCGTCGGCCAACGATTGTGCCTTGCAAGCAGTGCGGTTATAGACGCCGGCTAAGAAACCTGCCTTCGCGAGATTTTTCGCCATGCCGGCGCCCATTGCGCCGAGTCCGATGAGTCCTATACTAATCATGATCTAGTTCTTTATTTTTCCAAATAAGTATAAGCCCGAAGCCCCGCTTCGAGTTCTTTTTCATATTCGTAGCGCTCCAGTTCGCCGATACCGCTTTGCGTTAGCTTGTTATGATAGGCTTCCTTCAATTCTTCGGGATTGATATGGACATAGTCGAGTAAATCGGAGACATGTTCGCCTTCTTGTAAGTCGGAAAAATGATAACCGTTGGCATCGAGCTCGATATTGATCGAATGCGTGTCGCCGAACAGATTATGCATATCGCCGAGAATTTCCTGATAGGCTCCGACCATGAAAAAGCCGATAAGATAGGGTTCGTTCAAGTCGATTTTGTGAAGCGGCATCGTATTTTCGATATTCGGTCCGTCGACATAGCGATCGATACGCCCATCCGAATCACAGGTTAAGTCCTGCAGTACCGCGCGGCGGGAGGGGTGTTCGTCGAGGCGATGAATCGGCATGATCGGGAATATTTGATCGATGCCCCAAATGTCAGGCAACGATTGAAATAAAGAAAAATTGCAAAATACTTTATCGGCGAGCTTTTCATTGAGTTCTTGCAGAATCAACGCCTCGCTGTGGTTGTTCGGGTTCAGGTGGGCTTTAATTTGTCGAAATAGCCGGACGTAATCGCGCTCGGCTTCAGCAAGTTCGATTAGACCGAGTTTACCCTGCACGAAGGCGCTTCGCGCTTCGCCTAGATTGTATTGGGCGTCGTGATAATGTTCGGCGATGTTATGCGAAGAAATCGGCGTATCGTGAACGTCGAGTTCTGTATCGATCGATTCGATATCGGTGACGTTGCTGATCAGTACGGCATGATGCGCGGTCAATGCTCTGCCGGATTCGGTGATGATGTTCGGTTGTGTTAAACCGTGTTCGGCGCAGGCTTCGGCGAAACCTCGCACGATGTTTTGCGCATATTCGTCGACGCTGTAATTGATCGAGCAATCCCGGCGCGAACGGCTGCCGTCGTAATCGACTCCAAGACCGCCGCCCGCATCGACCGTATCGATGATTGCTCCGAGTTGGTGGAATGCGGCATAAAACTGTCCGGCCTCCTTGAGCGCGGTTTTGATATCGTGAATATTCGCGATTTGCGATCCCATGTGGAAATGCATCAGTTTCAGCGTGTCCAGCAGGCCTTCCTTGTCGAGGCGCTCGACTAATTGCAGAACTTCTCCGGCATGAAAGCCGAATTTGGATTTTTCGCCGCCACTGTTTTGCCATTTTCCGGCGCTGATGCTCGAAAGCCGGACGCGGACGCCGAGCAGTGGCTTGATGCCCAGTTTTTGCGATTCCTGCAGAATCATTTCCAGCTCGGATGGTTTCTCTATGACGATATACACCTTCAAGCCCATGCGCAAGCCGATCAAGGCGAGGCGAATATAAGCGCGGTCTTTATAGCCGTTGCAGACAATCAGTCCGGGCGACAAAGCCAGGATTGCCAGCAATTCCGGCTTACTGCCGGCTTCAAGGCCTACATTGCCACCGGATAAAATGCCTTCGATGACTTTACGCTGCTGGTTGACCTTAATCGGGTAGACCGGCGTGTAATTACCGTTATATCGGTGAGTTTCGCGTGCCTTGTCGAATGCGGAATGCAATTGCTTGACCCGGTTTTTTAGAATGTCGGTAAAACGCACCAACACCGGTAACGATAGATTTTTTTCGTTTAAGGTCTGTGCGATTTCGTATAAATCCAGCTCGACATTTTTATCGGGACAGGGTTTAACGGTTATTCGTCCGGCTTCGTTGATCGAAAAAAAGCCTTCGCCCCAATTGGCGATGCCGTAGGTTTGCGCCGATTGTTCGATGGTCCAGGGTTGTTCAGGCTTGAATTGCACTCGTGTGTCCTTGGTTTGAAATGTAGGATGGGCTTAAATTTGGTAAATATTCAGGTCCACTTTTTCAAGGGGAAGGCCAAGTTCCGACTTTTTCTATACTTCGCGCGGCCATGTTTGCGGATTTTATGGCAATGCTATTTTGTTCGGTAGCAAGGCGCGAAAACAGGCGCATAGCAAGCTATGTAACTGTTTTTGCAAAGCTTCCGCTCCTGCTCACGCCCCTTACCTACATCCATGTAGGTAACGCAGCTACCGGACAAAAGAGCGCGTCAGAAAGCCGCAAATGTGGCCGTGCGAAGTATAAGTACAGGGGACTGAACAATGACTAATTTTTCAACACTGCAGGGATTTCTAATATAATGGCACCATTTTAAACCTTTCCAACAGGATTACCCAACAATGAACCCGACTGAATGGTTTACCGAACAAGCTCCCGGTGCCGGCTCGGCTTTTTCGCTAAAAATTAAGCGTAAGTTACACGAAGAGCAGTCCGATTTTCAATTCCTCGAAATCTATGAAACCGAGGATTTCGGTAATTTGATGGTGATCGACGGCTGTACGATGGTCTCGACCCGCGATAACTTTTTCTATCACGAAATGATGAGCCACCCGGTGTTGTTTACGCACCCGAATCCGAAACGGGTTTGGATCATCGGCGGCGGCGACTGCGGTACGTTGAAAGAAGTCTTGAAGCATCCGGGGGTCGAGCAGGTCGTGCAGATCGATATCGATGAACGTGTGACGCGTTTAGCCGAAATTTATTTCCCTGAATTGTGCGAGTCGAACGGCGATCCCCGCGCCGAGCTGAAATTTATCGACGGCATAAAATGGGTCAAAGATGCCGCGCCCGGTTCGGTCGACATCATCATCGTCGACAGCACCGATCCGGTAGGACCGGCCGAAGGCTTGTTCGGCGAAGCGTTTTACCGCGATTGTTTGAATTGCCTGTCCGAAAACGGCATGGTCATACAACAATCCGAGTCTGCCCTTTATCATTTGAATCTGATGCAAGCCATGCGCAATGCAATGAGCGCAGCCGGTTTCGATCATCTGCAAACGCTGTTTTTCCCGCAATGCATTTATCCGTCCGGCTGGTGGAGCGCGACAATCGCCGGCAAGAAGTCATTGGGCAGTTTCAGGCAGGAGGATTCGGCGAATAAACCGTTTACGACCGAATATTACAATGTCGATATCCACCGCGCGGCATTGGCGCAGCCGGAGTTTGTTAAACGGGCGTTCGGCGGTTGATGCATGGCAAGGCGGGCAATGCAGTTGTCCGTCTTCAATATTAACAATGAATACGAACAAAAATCGCGGTGTCGGTTGCCTAACTTATTCCCTTTCGTTATGTGTCTTGCGTCTCATAACTAATGTGCATATTATATGCGCATTAGTTATCGAGGAGATATGCGCATGCCCCCGGTCTTTGACACCCATGCCCCAAAAAAACCGACAAACGTCAGTATAAACAGTGATTTACTTGTTAAAGCGAAAGAGCTAAAGATCAATTTGTCGGCAACCTTGGAAACAGCTCTAACCGAATTAGTAAACGCTCGGCAACGAGAACTTTGGCTGTGCGAAAACAAGATTGCCATCGAAGCGTACAATCAATTGGTAGAGAATCATGGAAACTTTAGCGACGATTTGAGGGGCTTTTAGTGGCTCAGTTCAGGGCTTACGAGAATTCAAACAAAGCAACTATGAAAGCCTACCCTTACCTTTTGGATATCCAATCCAACTTACTTGACGAGTTACGGACCACAGTCGTCATTCCGCTTTGCCCTACTAACCTTGCAGGTAAAGCTGCAATTACAAAGCTATGTCCAATATTAAAAATTGATGGCAGATCTTTTATTGTGCTCACCCAGCAAATTGCCGGCATAGATCGAAAATATCTTGGTAAAGAAATTTGCGACCTTTCGCTGTATCGCTCTGAAATTATTGCCGCATTGGACTTCATCATTTCCGGCATTTAACGGCATAAAAGCCCAGGCGGTAGCCGGCACTAAATACTTTGCTGGAACAATGCGCGCCGGATTTGATTTGATCGGTGGTTCAAAAAAGCTATGTATGCGGTAATAGTCGAAAACACCCGCCACTGTCGGAAGCACTTATAAATCCAAAGTAAATCGTAGGATACGCTGCGCGTACCTAATGTCGGCACAAGGCAACACATGAGGGGCAAGTTAAACTACGACCGATACTGCCGTGGTACGCACAGCGTACCCTACAGCCTTCTTAACGTGAAGATGCTCAAAAAAAAGGCCGGTTGCCCGGCCTTTTTCTCATTTATTTCAACAATCCCTGCAGCAGTTCGTTCAATTTATGTACGAACGCCGACGGGTCGTCCAACTGTCCGCCTTCGCTCAGGATCGCTTGGTCGAACAAGATGTTTGTCAGGTCTGCAAAACGTTGGTCGTCTTGTTCCTCTTTCAGGCGAGTGACCAGCGCGTGAGTCGGATTCAGCTCGAAGATCGGCTTGCTGCCCGGCATTTTTTGGCCGGCTTCTTTCATGATCCGCTCCATGTTCAGGCTCATGCCGTAAACATCGCTGACCAGGCATGAAGGGGAGTCGGTCAGGCGGTGCGACAGACGTACTTCGCTGACTTTTTCTTTCAGCACTTCCTTGATTTGATTGACGACCGATTCGAAGTCTTTGTTGACTTCTTCCTGCTGTTTTTTCTCTTCTTCGTCTTCCAGTTTGCCTAAGTCCAGATCGCCTTTCGCGACCGATTGCATATGCTTGTCGTCGAATTCGGTCAGGCTTGAGACCAGCCATTCGTCGATACGGTCGGACAGTAGCAGCACTTCGATGCCTTTCTTGCGGAAAATTTCCAGGTGCGGGCTGTTTTTCGCGGCCGCGAAGCTGTCTGCCGTGATGAAATAGATTTTTTCTTGCCCTTCTTTCATGCGACCGACATAGTCTTCGAGTGAGACGTCCTGTTTTTCGCTGTCGGTGTGGGTTGAAGAAAAACGCAGCAATTTTGCGATGCGGTCTTTGTTACTAAAGTCTTCGATAATGCCTTCTTTAATGACATTGCCGAAATTGGACCAGAAGGTTTCGTATTTTTCGGCTTCGTTTTTAGCCAGGCCTTCGATCAGCCCCAGCATTTTTTTGACCGCGCCGGATTTGATCGTGCTGATTTGCTTGCTTTGCTGCAAGATTTCTCGCGAAACGTTCAGCGGCAGCGAATTCGCGTCGATCACGCCACGGATGAAGCGTAGGTAGCGCGGCATCAATTGTTCGGCGTCATCGGTGATGAAGACTTTTTTGATATACAGTTTCACGCCATGTTTGGCGTCGCGGTCCCATAAATCGAAAGGCGCACGCGATGGAATATAGAGCAAGAGCGTATATTCGTTCGTACCTTCGACTTTGCTGTGGATATGAGCCAGAGGATCTTGAAAGTCGTGTCCGACATGCTTGTAGAATTCGTTGTAGTCTTCGTCGGAAATATCCTGGCGGGCTTTGGTCCATAAGGCCGACGCGCTGTTGACCGTTTCTTCCTCGACTCTGGCCGGCGCGGTTTCGTTGCCTTCGTCGTCGGTTTCGGCCGGAATTTCCTTGTCCATTACGATCGGTAATGAAATATGGTCGGAATATTTGCGCACGATAGAACGCAGGCGCCAGTCGTCGAGAAATTCGTCCTCGCTTTCTTTCAGATGCAGAACGATTTCTGTACCGCGTTGCGGTTTGTCGATCGATTCCAGCGTGTATTCGCCTTCGCCGGAGGATTCCCAAAGCACGCCCTCTTCATGAGATGCACCGGCCTTGCGGGTTTTCAACGTGACTTTGTCTGCGACGATGAACGACGAATAAAAGCCGACGCCGAATTGGCCGATCAGCTCGCTGTCTTTTGCCTGGTCGCCGGTCAGCGCTTCGAAGAATTGTTTGGTACCGGATTTGGCGATTGTACCTATATGTTCTTGAACTTCTTGGCGACTCATGCCGATGCCGTTGTCGATGACGGTGATCGTGCGTTTATCCTTGTCGAATTCGAGCCGAATTTTCAATTCGCTGTCGCCTTCGTAGATTCCGTCGTTGGATAAGGCTTCAAAACGCAGTTTGTCGGCGGCGTCGGAGGCGTTGGAGATGAGTTCGCGTAAAAAGATTTCCTTGTTGCTGTACAAGGAATGGATCATTAGGTGTAGCAAGTGTTTGACTTCGGTTTCAAAGCCTCGGGTTTCTTTTTTTGCTTCAACAGTCATGCTTAATTATCCTCTTATCGATTCAAAAGAAATTTGCATTCGATGTGGGGGCGTTTAGATTTTTTTCAAGTCATGAGCTAGACACTTTAGAAACTATGGTTAAAATTGCTTTCATGAATCTGAATCTAAAGTCCAAAAAATTTCTGATCGTCGAAGATCTGGCTAATATGCGTAAAGCGATACGCGAATTGTTGTATACGCTCGATGTTCGAAATATCGTCGAAGCTGCCAATGGTCTAAATGCGATTGCCGCAATGAAAAGGGAGCGTTTCGATGTCGTGTTGTGCGATTACAATTTAGGCGAGGGAAAGAACGGACAGCAAGTATTAGAAGAAGCCAGGTTTCGTAAATTGTTACCTTATAACGCCACCTTTATCATGGTAACGGCGGAACAAAATCAAAGTATGGTCTTGGGGGCTATGGAGAGTAAGCCTGACGAGTATTTGACTAAGCCTTTTAACGGTCAACAATTATTGATGCGACTGGAACGAAATCAAACTAAAAAGGAGTTCTTTGCCGATATAGAACAGGCAATCGAGGCCGATAATTATAGTCTGGCGATTCACTATTGCGATAGTAAGCTCCAAGAAAACAATCGGAAAATGCATTTGCATTTGCAGAAAATTCGTGCCGAATTGGCTGTTAATACCGGCGATTTTAAAAAAGCGGAAAGTATTTACCGCGAAGTGTTGGCCACGCGAGAATTAAATTGGGCGCGTCTGGGCTTGGGCGTTATCGCTTATTTGCAAGGCGACTATGAATCGGCCGTTGAAGTTTTTCAAAACTTAATCGACAGTCAGCCGATGATGTTGGAAGCTTATGACTGGTTGGCCAAGGCTCATGAAGCAAGCGGCGATTATTTAACTGCCCAAGCCGCGTTAGACAAGGCGACCAAGATTTCCCCGCAGGCTATTTTGCGGCATAAGAAACTAGCGGCTTTAGCCGATAAAACCGGGCATTTGGATATCGCCGAAAAGGCGTATCGGTCGGCGGTCAATTTAGGCAGAAATTCCGTTCACAAGTCTTCCGGGGATTTTTCCGGGTTGGCCAAAGTTTATTCGAAGACCAATAATAGTGCTGCCGCGCTGAATACGCTGAAAGATATGCGCAAACAGTATGTCAATGATCCGGAAGCCGAACTTCGAGCGGCAGCATTGGAGACCGAGGTCTATCAGCAAATCGGCGATGAAGAAATGTCGGAGCAGGCTTATCGGACCGCACAGGAGTTGTGCGAAAAGTTGGGCGATAAAATTCCGAATGACTTGCGCGTGGATGTCGTTAAGGCGCATTATCTAAAAGGAAACGATGAATCGGCGAATGCGATACTGGATCAATTGATCAAGAATAATATCGATGACGAACATTTTATCGGCAACGTCAAGACTATGTTGGGTAGTATCGGTAGCGAGCATCATGCGGATGCATTGATTGCGCCGATTAAGCAGGCATTGATCGAAATCAATAATAAAGGTGTGGATTTGTTTAAGCGAGGGAAGCTATTGGAAGCGATGCGGGTTTTTGAAGAAGCGGCCGAGATTATGCCCGAAAACAAAACGATCATGATCAATATGATCAAGATTTTGATTTATGATTTGAAAAAGTCGGGATTTAATCAACACAAATTTGCAAGGGCTCAGGACTTGATCAAAAAAGCCGCTAAATATGGCGTTAATCCGGATAAAATCGGGAATATGTTGATGCAATTGGAAAAAATGTCTGCCGTGAACGAATCCAAGGTCTAATGTCTATATCCCCTATCAATAATTTTTCGACGATTTTGGCAGCATCGATTCATGACATCAAAAACTCGTTGTCGACTGCCCGCGAATTAATTGCTCAATTAGCTAAGCTTGACGGTGTTGCAGAGACTCCTCAATTTCGGCAGTTGGAGTTTGAAGCAAGTCGCATGAATAGCAGTCTGATGCAATTATTGATACTGTACAAAATCGATTCGTCGCTGTTTTGTCCGGTAATCGATGAGTATCAAGTCAAAGATATTCTCGACGATGTGGTGGCTCAACAGAGGGGCGTGCTGGCTTTGGGCGGCATAGGCTTGATCGTCGAATGTGCCGACGACCTGTATTGTTATTGCGATAGCGGATTAATTAATACCGTACTGATATCGATCATTAATAACGCCCAGCGCTATTGCCGCAAAACGATTGTGTTGTCGGTTTATCAATCCGGTGACTCGGTTTGTTTCCAGGTCGAGGATGACGGCGAGGGATATCCTGCTGAATTAATTGCGGATTTGTCGCATCCGGTTGCGAACGGGCCAGGTAATACCGGTCTTGGATTGTTTTTTGCGGAAACGATTGCCGAGTTGCATCGCAAGGGGACGAAAAGCGGTATCGTGCGAATCGATAACAATAGTCGTTTTGAGGGTGCTCGGTTTAGATTGTTTCTGCCATAACTTCTGCGCCTCCGATCAGTAGGCAGATTTGCGTCAGCGTATCCCAAGCGCTGCCTTTAGAAGACCCTTTGATGCGCCGGTCCGCTTCTGCGCTCATCAGCAGGGCTTTATTCAATTGCGTTAGTTTAAGGCGTTGTTCGGCGCCGAGAACCAGTCCTTTTCGATTTTCCCATACATGAGCGTTGCGGAGTGCCTGATCTTTAGAAAAGCCTTGATATGGGGCGGTTTTGACTGAGATCAGCAAACGGATATCCCGGGTTAATGCCCACAACACAAGGGGTTCCGCAGTACCTTCCGACTTTAAACCTTGCAGCATTTTTAGTATGCGTCCGGTTTTTCCTGCCAACATCACATCACAAAGATTAAAAACATCGTAACGTGAACTATCCGCGACGGCCGATTCGATATCGTGCCGGCTAAGTTGTTTTGGGCCGTACAGCACAAAAAGCTTTTCGATTTCTTGTGCGGCAGCCAGTAAATTGCCTTCAACCCGGCCGGCTAATAAGCGCAAGCCCTCTCGATCGCCGGATAATCCTTTATTCGCCATTCTATTTTGCAGCCAGTTAATGAGGTCTTGTCCCGAAGGAGGCCATATTTGGATGATGATGCCGGCCTTATCCACGGCTTGAGCCCATTTGGATTTTAACGAAGCGCTGTCGAGCTTGCCGGACGTGATGAGCAGTAATGTGTCTTCGGGCAGGCGTGCGCAATATTCGGTCAATGCTTTTGAGCCTTCCGCGCCGGGTTTTCCGGAGGGTAGCCGTAAATCGATAATTTTTTTATCGGCAAATATACTGAATGAATCGGCGGATTCGCCTAGCGAAGCCCATTCAAAATGAGCGTCGACGGTCAATACTTCGCGATTATCGAATCCGGCTTTTTTGGCGGCGCGCCGGACGGCATCGGCGGCTTCGCCCAGCTGCAACGGTTCGTCGCTTGCAATCAAATAGACCGGCGCCAAATTTTTATTCAGCGTCGCTTCGAGTTGTTCCGCTTTTAAACGCAAGGTTTAATATTTGTGAAGTTGGGTTCGTGCGAGGTCGAGAATTGATCGTACAGCTTGTTTGTACATTTCGTTAATAATCACTTTTTCCTCGTTGGCTTGAGCAATGACCGCTTCCTGGTCGTTGTAATATTCCCGGATAATTTCGACCGACTGGTTACGGGCTAGAACGGCGCCTTGATTATCCAAAAGTTCGTATTCCAATTTGTAATTTAATTCGAACTCGTTTGCTTTGCCGATGGAGCTTAATGATAATACGCGCCTATCCAGTTTTTCATTCAGCGTATTGATCACCAATTCGGCTTGACCGGCCGACTCGACGATGCGCACGGGAGATGATCTCAATGTTCGGGTAAAGTGGTCGCGTAGACTGCCGGAGGCTCCCTGCAGATAAACCTTGTTGATATTGTCGGGGAGGTCGACAGTTCCTTGTAGTCGGTATCCGCAGGCGCTTAATGCCAATGTCAATAAAATCAGCAGGGCTACTTTCAATCTCATGCGCGACCTCGGTTCATACAACTATATTGACTAATTTATTCGGTACGACAATGACTTTTTTGACCGGTTTGTCTTCTATAAAGCGCTTGACGTTATCGTCGCCGAGCGCAATGGCTTCAATTTGCTCCTTCGAAGCGCCGGCCGCCACTGAAATTTTGCTGCGCAGCTTGCCATTGACCTGAACGACAATGTCGAGCGTGTCGAGTTGCAGGGCGCTAGGGTCGGCTTTGGGCCATTCGGTATCTAGAAGACCTCCGCGTTGCCCCAAATGTTCCCAAAGCCGCTGACAGATATGCGGAACGATAGGCGACAGCATCAGTACGATCGCGCTGAGCGCTTCTTGCCGTATAGCCTTGGCGTTGTTCGAGTCGGCGGTAAATTTGGCAATGGCGTTTAAAAGTTCCATGTTCGCCGCGATCGCGGTATTGAAGGTATGCCGCCTGCCCAAGTCGTCGGTGACTTTTTCGATGGTTTGATGCAGTTGCCGGCGAAGGTTTTTTTCATCGTCGGTCAATGCATTGCGGTCGAGTTCAGGCGTCGGTAGATCGTTTTGAACATGCTGATGGGTTTGTTTCCAAAGCCGGCGCAGAAAACGGAACGCGCCTTCGACGCCGCTGTCGGACCATTCGAGCGATTGTTCGGGCGGCGATGCAAACATGATGAACAAGCGCACCGTGTCGGCGCCGTATTGGTCGATCAGGGCCTGCGGGTCGACCGTGTTACCTTTCGATTTCGACATCTTGCTGCCGTCTTTCAGCACCATGCCTTGCGTTAGCAGGTTTTTAAACGGCTCGTCAGGGGCCGGCAAACCTTCGTCGCGCATCAATTTAGTGAAAAAACGGGCGTATAGGAGATGCAGTATCGCGTGTTCGATGCCGCCGATGTATTGATCGACCGGTAGCCAGTATTTCGCGGCTTCGTCGACCATTGAGTCCGCTTTGGGACTCGCAAAACGCGCGAAATACCATGACGATTCCATGAAGGTGTCGAAGGTGTCGGTTTCGCGCCGTGCCGGTTTGCCGCATTTCGGGCAGTCGACATGCGAAAAGGTCGGGTGCGCGACCAACGGCGATTGAGAACCGTCGAGCACGACGTCGCGCGGTAATGTGACCGGTAATTGATCTTCCGGCACCGGTACCGTGCCGCAGTCGTCGCAATAGATAATCGGAACCGGCGCGCCCCAATAGCGTTGTCTCGAAACGCCCCAGTCGCGTAGTCTGAAATTGGTCTTGCGCGTGCCGCGGTTTTCTTTTTCGAGTTTTTCGGCGATCGCGATAAAGGCTTGCTCGGAGGTCAAGTCGTCGAATTCGCCCGAATTGCGCAGTATCCCTTTGTCGGTAAAGGCTTGTTCGGCGCAGCTGTCGTCGGAATCGTCGAGCGAATGAATGACCTGCTTGATCGCAATGCCGTATTTATGCGCGAATTCGAAATCGCGTTGATCGTGCGCCGGCACCGCCATGACTGCGCCGGTTCCGTAACCCATCAACACAAAATTAGCGATCCATACCGGCACTTGTTCGCCGCTGATCGGATGCACGGCCTTGATGCCGGAGTCGATGCCTTTCTTTTCCATCGTTTCCATTGCCGCTTCCGAAGTTTCCATGACTTTGCATTCCTCAACAAAGTGCGCGATTTCGGCATTGTTTTCGGCGGCTTTCAGAGCCAAGGGATGTTCGGCGGCAACGGCCAAGTAAGTTACACCCATTAACGTATCGGGGCGGGTCGTGTAAATTCTGAGCGCTTCGTTTTCGCCGGGGACCGCAAAATCCATTTCGACACCTTCGGAACGACCGATCCAGTTGGCTTGCATCGTTCTGACCTGTTCCGGCCAGCCGTCCAGGGCATCTAAGGCTTGCAGCAACTCATCGGCATAGGCGGTGATTTTTAGGAACCACTGTGAAATTTCTTTGCGTTCGACCGGTGTGTCGCAGCGCCAGCAGCCGCCGTCGATAACTTGTTCGTTGGCGAGCACGGTCAAGTCGTTCGGGCACCAATTGACCGGTGCGGTTTTTTTATAAACCAGGCCTTTTTCGAAGAGTTTCAGAAAGAACCATTGCTCCCAGCGGTAATAATCGGGATCGCAAGTCGCCACTTCTCGGTCCCAGTCGTAACCGAAACCGAGACGTTTCAACTGGTCGCGCATGTATTCGATGTTTTCGTAGGTCCAGTCGGCCGGGTGAACGCCGTGCTGCATCGCGGCATTTTCGGCCGGTAAACCGAAAGCATCCCAGCCCATCGGTTGTAGGACGTTCTTGCCTTGCATGCGCTGAAATCGACTGATCACATCGCCTATCGTATAATTCCGAACATGACCCATGTGCAGTTTGCCGCTGGGATAGGGGAACATCGATAGGCAGTAATATTTTTCGCGATTCGAATCTTCAAGGGCCGCGAAGGCGTTGGTGTCTTCCCAGGATTGTTGAATCGCTTGCTCGATTTCTAACGGCTTGTAACTTTCTTCCATCCTTCTCATCTTTTCCGGTCAAATATATTAGAATACAGTACACTTGTTTAAATCTAAAGCCTCATTTTAAGGAGTTCATCGTATGAGTGACAATAAATTAATCAAAGCCTATAACAATTTGATGGAACACCTTTATGAGGTGATGGACGACGGTATACATTCTTTGGCTCATGCGCTCGAACAAGCCAAGGAAAAGACCAGCGAATTCGGCGGTTTGACGCAGGAAGAAATTAATAAAGTATCCGACTACGTCAAGCGCGATGTCGTGCATGCGGCGCATTCTCGTAATGAAAGCAAGGATGAGGACGATTTGTCCGAATGGCTGAAATTCGATATCGATTTACTCGAAAATTTCGCGCTGGAGGAATTTATGAGTTTGGCCGATAAAACTAGCGTCGAATTAGCCAAATTCAGGGCGATTGCCGAAGTCAATACGTATCATAGCGGAGAAGTTTCCAGCCCCGGCACGTTTGTTTGCGATCAATGCAATAAGGAAATTTCGTTTAAAACGACCAGCGAGATTCCAAAATGTCCGGACTGCGGAGCCGATACTTTCGTTCGGTGTTGATATTATCCTGTCAAACCTTATAATGCAGGTTACTAACTATTTGATTTTATGGAGCATAGCATGCGCAGGGTCATTTTCAACCAGAAAGGCGGAGTCGGCAAGTCCACCATTTCTTGCAATTTGGCGGCAATCAGTGCGGTCGAAGGCAAAAAAACGCTAGTCGTGGATTTGGATATGCAAGGCAATGCGACTCAGTATCTACTGGGTGGAAAAGTCGCTAATTCGGATCAAACCATTGCCAAGTTTTTCAAGGATTGTTTAGGTCTCGGTTTGTTCGGCAGTAATAATCCGGGTCTTGAGGACGTGATTCATGAAACGCCTTTTCCGAATCTTTTTGTGATTCCTTCTCATCCTGAACTTGAGCCTTTACAAGCCAGGCTGGAATCCCGATACAAGATTTTCAAATTGAAAGAAGCCCTGGAAAAGCTGGAGGGATTCGATGCGGTTTATATGGATACTCCGCCGATTTTGAATTTTTATAGTCAATCGGCATTGATTGCGGCGCATAAGTGCTTGATACCCTTCGACTGCGATGCATTTTCCCGCGAGGCTTTGTATACGTTGATGCAAGCATTGGCGGAAGTCAAGGTCGATCATAACCCAGGGTTGGAAATCGAAGGCATCGTCGTCAATCAATACCAAAAACAAGCCAATCTGCCAAGGCAATTGGTCGAGGATCTGATTACGGAAGGTCACCCGGTGCTTGATGCTAAAATTTCTCCGTCGGTAAAAATTAGGGAATCGCACAGCGAATCCAAGCCTTTGGTTTATTATGCCCCTTATCATAAACTGACCGATGAGTTTCGGGCGCTACATATCGAAATTACCGGCAAAGTTTGATCTTTGGATTCCGCGATAAATAGCTACCGCGCTATCGTATTGGAAGGCCATTATACTAAATGCTGCAGTTTAACCATGAATTGCATGAAGTCTTCAGCAGCTGTCCTAAAATATTGAATCACCTTTATAGAAGGGCAAAAAGGGTTTGCATAGGTAAACTTCATCGTAGATGAACATTCGGCCTCGAGGTGGTGCCCGTCAAAGGACGCCGTAAATACAGCAATTCCCAATTTGGAGATCAAAAAGGATGTGGGGGTATGCTTGGCGAGGATGTCGGCAGCAGGGCAGATTTTTGCTCCTCGGCAATTGCTGAGTTACATGGATGTAATGAATGCAGAAAATGCAGGAGCATTTTTCTGCCCTGCATTGCCCTAATACACGCCATCCTTGGCGTTTGAGCTGCCGCCAAGCCCCCATGGATGGGTTTACGGCGTTCCTCGACAGGCAACCCCACACCCTAAAATCGGCGAAACTGCTCAAACTGAGAATTGCTGTGCTTTTTCTGGGTTTAAATAAAGTCTATAAAAACGGTAGGGATTCGTGTGTACAGCCGTAGGATGGGTAGCAGCGAAGCGGAAACCCATCGCTTTGTTTGAGCGCAGGTACATGGTAGTGATAACGCAGCCATTCGCTAACCCCGCGATTTATTGCAATGATTCTCTTGACGTTCCATGATCCTGAAAAGAGCAGTTGGCATGTGTTGTAGACCGTTCGTGCTGAGTAAAGTCGAAGCATGAAGGGTCTACAACACTTTCACCGTCGTGGTGAAGCCTCAAACTACCGTTGACCCTTCGACGGGCTCAGGGCGAACGGTAGTTTGAGGCTCTCAACTGCTCTTTTTAGGATGATGGGTTTCGCTCCGCTCTACCCATCCTACATTAACGACTATCATACTTTCGTCGTCTTCTATCGGAGAGGCTTAATCAAGATCAAGCGGCGATTGCCGCATTCAGTATCCCCTTTTGGTAATATTGGATCACATCGACATTATAGGTGTCAGGGCGTTCGATTTTTCGAATAGTATAGCCATGCCCGCTGGCATCCAGATCCAACTTCGATAAATCGATCAAACGTTCCGGACGAGGTTGTTTATTTTCATCCAATAACAAGATGATTTTCGGGCGGATCTTGGCTTTCGGGTTTACCTCGACGACAATCCCGACCTCTCCGGTGTTCAATTCGACAATACTTCCAGGCGGGTAAATACCCAGGCATTCGATGAATTTAATCGTCAGCGAGGAGTCGAGATGCGAACCGGAATTTTTGGTTAATAAACTGATGGCTTCGAGATGCGCGCGGCCGTTTTGATAAATTCTATCGCTAGTAATCGCGTCGTACATATCGGCAATGGCGACGATGCGCGCATAAGGCGTGATGTGTTCGGCTTTTAATTGTCGCGGATAGCCAGTCCCGTCCAGCTTTTCATGATGCGTGTGAGCAACGTCGATGGCGCCGCCATACATGCCGGGCGAGGCCATCAATAATTTCCAGCCCAGCGTCGTATGACTTTGCATGATTTTCAGTTCCTCGGGCGTAAATTTTCCGGGTTTATTTAAAATTTCCAGCGGTATTTTCATTTTGCCCATGTCGTGCATCATTCCGCATAAACCGACATGGTGCAATTCGGCTATCGGTAGATTGATATGTCTGCCTAACGCGATTGAGTAAATACAAACATTCATGCTGTGCTGAGCGGTATATTCGTCGCGTTTTTTCAGTTGCGTCATCCACATTAATGCATCGGGAGCATTGATAATGCTTTCGACGCATTCGGCAACGGCTTTTTTAGCGAGTTCGACATTGATGGTCTTGCCGAGGCGAACTTCCTCCATGAAGCTTTTGACTAAATTGCTCGTTTTATGATGAACATATTCGGCATTCTTGATTTCCTTCGCGAATGTCGAGCGTTTTTCGGGCGGCGTGTGTTTTTCCAGAAAGTCTTTGGAGTAGGCGGTGCTTTTGGCATAGATTTGCGGGGCTTTCGATTGCTTCGTGACATCGATATAGACATATTCGCATTGTTGCTGGACGGCTTCGATGTCGTTTTCGTTTTTCAGCTCGAAGCCTTGAAACAAAAAATTCGTTTCCAGCCAAGGGCGATCGAGTTTCGAGACATACATGCCGACGCGCAAGTCCTTGACATCTATCTTAAATAAGTCGATTGACGAGGCGAATTCGTTGCGGCTCCAGTCAGTCATCATAGCTTCCTCTTTCGTATTGATCCCGCTGGCGATTTTGAGTGCGGCGGTTGTATTTTATTTGAATCGACATGCTTGCTATTATACCTTTCGCACTTCAAATTTCGGCAGTGCCTAAGGAGGCACCGGGGTGCTAGGTCGATTTTTGCTCCTGCAAAATCGACATTCACGCCATCCATGGCGCTCGCAAAGGCTTTGCCAGCATGGAGCTGGCATAGAGCCTACATGGACGTATTCACGGCGTCCTTTGACGGGCACCCCGGTGTCGAATTTTGATCTCCGATAGATATAACAGAGCAATGAGTATCGAGATCGCCGGGGTATCTCCGGTTTTGGCATAAGGCGTCAGCCCGCCCATTGGCTCTATTATGCCGCTGATCGCCGCCGTTTCGAAAGGTATTGCTTGTTTAACGATGCCGCCCATTGGTGAAACAATGGCTGTTACGCCGGTATTAGTGGCCCTCAATAGATAACGGCCCGTTTCGAGCGCGCGCATTCTTGCGATTTGCAAGTGTTGAAAAGGCTCTATCGATTGTCCGAACCAGGCGTCGTTGGTAACGTTCACTAAAAAAGCGGCATCCGGCAATTTCGTCCGTGCTTCGCTGCTAATGGCGTCTTCATAGCAGATCGAAGCCGCAAACGGATATCCTGCCGCGATTGGCAACGTTTGATTATCTCCTCCCGGTGTGAAGTGTCCGAGACGCATGTTTAAGAAATCGAGAATTTTTCCAGACAAGGGTTGCAAGGGCAAATATTCGCCGAAAGGCAGTAAATGGTTTTTATGATAAAAGCTCCGCTGTATACCGAGCACTAATATCGAGTTGTATTTTATGTGCGGTTGATCGCCTTTCATAGGCAGGCTGACGATGATGTCGCTGTTATGTTCGACGGCTTCGCGCTCTAGCGGTTCGATAAAACTTTCTTCGACTTCGGAATAATAAGCCGGAATCGATGTTTCCGGCCAGACGATAATGTCCGAGTCCCAGTGTTTTTCTGTTAAGTCGCGGTATTTCCGTAACGTTGCATCGCGGTTTTCCGGCGCCCATTTTTGTTCCTGCGGAATATTGCCTTGCAATAAGCTGACGCGAATGCTCTCTCCGATTGAATGAGTCCATGCGATGTTTTTGCATAGGGCACCGCTCGCGAAAAGCACGGCAATCAGAATTAGATTCGTCACGATGTGCCGCTTACCGTGATGGCATTGCAGCGCGAGGCCAGCGCTCAGAGCCATCAAAAAACCGGTGCCGTACACACCGATGATAGGAATATAGCCCGAAAAAGGGGTAGCGAGTTGCGAGTAGGCAATTTGCAGCCACGGAAAGCCGTTAAGAAACCAATTGCCTCGGATATATTCCACTAAAATCCAGATGCCGGACGGAATCAAGCTATTGATAGCGTGGTCTGAGCGACGAACGATCGCGCTCGTCAAGTATCCGGTCAGTGCTGGGAAGAGGGACCAGACCGATACAAATAACAGCGTGATCAATACGGAACTCAACAAATCGGCTCCGCCATAGACTCGAACGCTGACGAATACCCATGAAACGCCGAAGCCGAATAAGCCCAAGCCAAACAAGAATCCCCGGAAGGCGGCACGGGCGGGAGTTAATACCTCCCAAGACGCAAATATAAAAGCCAAGGCGACGAAGGCCAGATAGGCATGATCGAAAGGGGCGAAAGCCAGCGCCATTGCAATACCGGCGGCCGGCGCGAGTAAGTCGCCGTAAAACCCTTTGAAAAAAGCGCTTAAATTGTGATTGAAAACGGTTTCCGGCATGTTCATTCTTTACAATAACGTTCATGAAGGCCTATCCATCGCCCCGGCAAATGAAAGTGCGAAGCGTGTCGGAGGGTGCGGTCACTCGCCCGACAGGGCGCCGTGAACCCAGCACCTAAATTTTTCAAGATAGTTAACCATAGCCAATGGACTATGGAATTTAGGTGCTGGGTCAATACGTCCTTGTAGGCTCGACGGCGGAGTCTGATTGCCATGGGTGGCGTGAATGCGGATTTTGCAGGAGCAAAAATCTGCCCTGCCGCCGACGCCTGACGGTCGAGCAACCGCACCCTCTTCGGAATCGGCATTTTCATTGCTGAGCTTTGTATATCGAAAAATCAGATAAAGAGTCCAAATTTACGAGCTTTCACACTAACTATTGAATATAAAACGTATTTGTCGTATGTCCATCCATCGGAGAAAATCCAAACGATGAATTTAAGTCGCCGTGAGTTTTTACAAGCGCTTACGATAACGCTGTTATCCTCGAATTGTTCGACACAAAGGCGATTCGACGATTTCGACATCGAAGGCCTATATTCGGCACAGTCCTTCGGCAATGTCAGATTGCTGCATTTTACCGATTGCCATGCGCAATTGCTTCCTGTTTATTATCGGGAGCCTTCGAATATTCTCACCGCCGGCGAAAGTCATGGGCGCGCGGTTCCTTTAAGCGGGCAGGCATTGCTCGATTATTACCGGCTAAAATCCGGCAGCCCTGAAGCACATGCCTTCACGCATTTACACTTTACCGAATTGGCCGAAATTTACGGAAAAATGGGCGGTTTCGCGCACTTGGCGACATTGATCGAGCGGCTTCGGGGAGAAAGCGGTCCAGGCAACACCTTATTGCTCGACGGCGGCGACAGTTGGCAAGGTTCGGCTACGGCATTGTGGACGCAAGGGCTAGATATGGTGGCGGCCTGTAATCTCTTGGGCGTCGACGTAATGACCGGACACTGGGAATTTACTTACGGCAGTAAGCGTGTATTGGAAAATCTCAAACAGTTTAACGGCGAGTTCGCCGCGCAAAATATTGCGTTGACCGATGCGTCCCGATTCGACAGTGATGACGATAACCCGACTGTGTTCAAACCCTATGTCATTAAAACCTTGCAACACGCGCGAATTGCCGTCATCGGACAGGCGTTTCCATACACGCCGATAGCCAACCCCAGACGCTTCATCCCGGATTGGCAGTTCGGCATTCAAGAATACAATTTGCAAGGAGTTATCGACCGGATCAAAACCGATAAAGCTGCCGATGTCATCGTACTGCTGTCTCATAACGGCCTCGATGTCGATTTGAAATTGGCGTCGAGAGTCAGTGGGCTGGATATTATTTTAGGCGGGCATACGCACGATGCCTTGCCCAAACCAATCTTGATCGATAATTCGGGCGGCAAGACTTGGGTGAGCAATGCCGGCAGCCATGGCAAGTTTTTGGCGGTGTTGGATTTGGAGGTTGGTAAAGGTCGACTGAAAGGCTTGAATTATCGTTTATTGCCGGTATTCTCGAATCTATTACCGCCCGATCCTAAGATGCAACAATTGATTGAAACCGTTAGAAAACCTTATGTCGATCAATTGACTCATCCATTAGCGACCGCCGACCGACTCTTGTATCGGCGCGACCGTTTTCACGGTACCTTCGATCAATTAATTCTCGATGCCTTGCTTGAAGTTAGTGGTGCCGAGATCGCCATGTCGCCGGGGTTCCGCTGGGGCAATACGTTACTGCCGGGGCAAACAATTACGCTGGAGGACGTGATGAATCATACGGCGATCACTTATCCAGAAACTTATATGCGCTCCCTATTAGGACGAGAAATCAAAGCGACTCTCGAAGATGTTGCGGATAATCTATTCAACAAAGATCCGTATTATCGTCAAGGCGGCGACATGGTGCGCGTCGGCGGCCTTCGTTTCAATTGCGATCCGAACGCGGAAATCGGCCGTCGTATCTCCGGGCTTAGAATTCCGGACGGAAAGTCGCTTGATGCCGATAAAACTTACAAAGTTGCCGGTTGGGCCGGTGTCGGCGAGCCGTCTTCGGGAAAGCCGGTTTGGGAGGTTGTTGTCGAGTATTTGGTGAAAGGTGAAAGGTGAAAGGTGAAAGGTGAAAGGTGAAAGATGAAAGATGAAAGGGGGGGATTTTCTTTTTTCGTGGCTCTTGCTTTCCGAGACCCGCCGCGCGATTCGAACTGGAGCCAATTGCAATCGATGCGAGCCATGGACAGCTATATAGTGCTTTCGCTTAGTACCTCGAGTTAGGTGTGGCCTTTGTTATTCTTTGAGGTGTTCTAGTCTTCAATGGGCCTATTAGGCATGGGCTTTTACTCCCTTTATACTCAAAAATGGTTAACTTTATGAAGGTATGGGGTGTGGCTAGCTAGGATGTCGGCAGCAGGGCAGATTTTTGCTCCTCGGCAATTGCTGAGTTACATGGATGTAATGAATGCAGAAAATGCAGGAGCATTTTTCTGCCCTGCATTGCCCTAATACACGCCATCCCTGGCGTTCGAGCGCTGCCGTCAAGCCCCCCATGGAGGGGTTTACCCAGCACCTAAATTCCATAGTCCATTGGCTATGTTAACTATCCGGGATAATTTAGGTGCTGGGTGGACGGCGGCCCTCGATAGAGACGCTCCATGCCTTTTATTCTTCGACGGTTTTTCAATCATCAAAAGGGAGTATGCACATTGTTCTATCTTGGCTTTAATTTGGCCGGTAAGGCGGATTTTAAATACTGATACGTCTTCAATTACGCATGTAAGTCATTGATATCATAATTTGACCGCATTCTGTATAAAAATTGGCCAATTTAACAAAGTTGTAATAAACATGCGACTTTATCGTCTCAGTCTTCAAGATATGCACAAAGTTATCCACAGGTTTTGTGGTTAACGATAACCCTCTAAAAATTTTCCTTCATGTGGGTAAAGCCTTTGCCGCACACCCTGCGCCTCCTCAGGCACTGCCGAAATTTGAAGTGCGAAAAGTATAATATCCTTAAGTTCTTCAGGAGCTTCATGGTTAAACTACCGAATTTAGGATTATGCTTTATGCTCGGTTCCACCTGTTTTCATTATTTATGCATTTCCTCTTTGAATAACTGATCTATTTTTCGTGTGGTGTCTTGATAGACTTCCGGTGCTTCAACTGGCTGCGGAGTGTATAGCGCCGGTTCGGGCTCAAAGACGGGCTCTGGTTCCGGGGCTTGGACGATGGGTTTCGGTTTCGGTGTGCACTGATAGAGACGGTAAGCTTCGCCGTAGGTCGTATCGATGTCGAAATCATCCCAAACATAGAGAGGATAAGCGATGGGTTTGGTCGGAAGCGGAATCGTTACCAAGTCGGCGATGCCGACGCCTATCCGGCCTGCCATGTTGACGATGCCTTTAAAAAGGCCTCCGGTGAAGCCGTAAAAGACGTTGCTTTGATTCGATGTGTTGATGACATTCTTCGGTAATTCAAGTATTGAGCCGCCCAGATTACCGAAAGCATTAAGCGCTTTATGGCCGACTATTTCGCCATAGCTGCCGCAAACGCGGGGATGGGTGTTTTGAGCCTGAGACTCGGGCGCGAAGGCAGTCAAAAAACTGACCAGTAGCACTGGGATCATGGTGCGATTAGATGATGTCATAGCAAATCCTGCCGGTTGATTTAATTTTTCGCTTCAGTATAGCAGAGGATTTAAAGTTTATTTTTTCAACGCTTTGGCTAATGCGTCGGCCATCGCGCCCTGAGGCCTCGGTGCTTGCCGGGGTTGTTTGGCAGGTTTGCGGGGTGAAGGTGCCGGCTTTATTTCCGTGTTGGATTCTTCCTTTTTCATGGTTAGCGAAATGCGTTGTCTGGGCACATCGATTTCTAATACTTTAACCTTGACCATGTCGCCTGTTTTGACCACATCGCGAGGGTCTTTGACGAATACATCGGCCAAATGCGAAATATGCACCAGACCGTCCTGGTGTACGCCTATATCGACAAAAGCGCCGAAGTTCGCGACATTAGTCACGACACCCTCGAGCATCATTCCGGGTTTCAGATCGGTGATTTTTTCGACACCTTCTTTGTATTGCACGCTTTTGAATTCGGGGCGCGGGTCGCGTCCCGGTTTTTCGAGTTCTTGCAAAATATCGGTTACGGTCGGCAGGCCGAAGGTTTCATCGGTGTAGTTGGCCGGGTTCAGTGAACGTAGATAGGCACTTTGGCCAATCAAGTCGCGAACCGATTTGCCGGTGTCGCCAATGATCGTTTCGACGACAGGATAGGCTTCGGGATGCACGGCGGAAGCGTCGAGCGGATTGTCGCCGTTCATTACGCGTAAGAAGCCGGCCGCCTGTTCGAAGGCTTTGTCGCCGAGGCGTGGAACTTTTTTCAATTGCTTGCGATTTTTGAACGGCCCGTTTTGATCGCGGAACGCGACGATGTTTTCGCTCACGCTGGCCGATAAGCCGGATACCTGCTTGAGCAATGCGACCGATGCGGTATTGACGTCGACGCCGACCGCGTTGACGCAGTCCTCGACGACGGTGTCGAGCATGCGCGCCAGTTGCGCTTGATTGACATCGTGCTGATATTGGCCGACGCCGATCGATTTCGGATCGATCTTGACTAGTTCGGCGAGCGGGTCTTGCAGGCGTCGCGCAATCGAGACCGCGCCTCTGAGCGAGACGTCGAGATTGGGGAATTCCTTTGCGGCCAGTTCCGATGCCGAATAAACCGATGCGCCGGCTTCTGAAACAGTCAGTTTGGTGACTTTCAGTTCCGGATGGCGCTTGATCAGATCGCCGACCAGTTGATCGGTCTCGCGCGAGCCGGTGCCGTTGCCGATGCTAACCAAATCGACTCGATGTTGTGCGATCAGTCGGGCTAATGTGTCGATAGACTGATCCCATTGATTGCGCGGTTGAAGTGGATAGGTTGTTTCGGTTGCAAGCAACTTTCCGGTTGGGTCGACGATCGCGACCTTGACGCCGGTTCGGATGCCCGGATCGAGGCCCATCGTGGCCTTCGGGCCGGCCGGTGCGGCGAGTAACAAATCCCGCAAGTTGTTTGCGAATACCCTGATCGCTTCAAGTTCAGCGGCTTCGCGAAGACGCAGTTTCAAGTCCAAGTCGATGCGTGTGAATAATTTGATTTTCCAAGCGAAGCGTGCAGTCTCTGCGAGCCAGGCATCGGCCGGTTTGGATGTGTCGGTGATATTTAAGCGTTTCGCGACGAATTGTTCGCACAGTAGGTGTTCGTCCTTGTCTTCCAGGGCTGGTTTCAGGCTGATGCTGAGCAAGTCTTCGTTGCGGCCTCGAAATAAGGCGAGCGCGCGGTGCGATGGAATCTTGTTGATCGCTTCCTGATAATCGAAGTAGTCCTTGAATTTAGCGGCTTCCTGTTCTTTACCGGCGACGACGGCCGAGTGAATGATGCCTTTTTGCCAGATGCGTTCGCGCAATTCGGAGAGCAGTTCGGCATCTTCGGAAATGCGTTCCATGATGATTTGGCGCGCGCCGTCCAGTGCGGCGGCGGTATCGGGAACGCCTTTATCTTGATCGATATAGCTAAGCGCGACTTCATTCGGGATGAGGCTGCGGTCGTCCAGTATCGCATCGGCCAAGGGTTCGAGGCCGGCTTCGCGCGCAATCTGGGCTTTGGTGCGGCGTTTCGGTTTGTACGGCAGATAGAGATCTTCGAGCAGCGTTTTGGTGTCGGCATCGAGGATAGCTTTTTCCAAATCGGGCGTCAGTTTGCCTTGCGATTTAATGCTTTCGAGAATGGTTTCGCGCCGGTCGTTCAACTCGCGCAAATAAATCAGGCGTTCTTCCAGGTTACGCAGTTGCGTGTCGTCAAGGCCGCCGGTGACCTCCTTGCGGTAACGTGAGATGAAAGGCACGGTCGCGCCTTCGTCCAATAATGCAATAGCGGCGTTGACTTGTTTCGGGTTGACGGCTAATTCTTCGGCGATGCGTTGTGTGATGTCCATATTTTGGTGAATAGTGAATCGTAAAAAGTGAATGGATTGGTTAAGATTCGGTTAGTTTCCAACGAACGGTTTTTTTGCCTTAGCGCAGGATTGGCTGAACAGAGTGAAATCCATCGACAGCTTTCGGTCGATGGATTTTATTTTTAATCTGTCGATACCACCGCTTTGGCTTGCAGATCGGCGTGATAGGACGAGCGGACCAGCGGCGCGCTGGCGACTTGCTTGAAGCCGAGTGCGTAAGCCGTTTCGGCCAGTTCGTCGAATTCCTCGGGCGTCCAATAGCGCTTGACCGGTAGGTGATCCTTGCTGGGCGGTAGGTATTGGCCCAGTGTCAACATTGAACAGCCGTGAGCGATCAAGTCTTTCATGACTTCGACGACTTCGTCGTGCGTCTCACCGAGGCCCAGCATTATGCCGGACTTGGTCGGCGTTTCCGGGCGGACTTCGTGATAACGTTTGAGTAGATCGAGCGAGCCTTGGTAATCGGCGCCCGGTCTCGCTTCTCGGTACAGTCTCGGAACTGTTTCCAGGTTGTGATTGAACACATCGCAAGGCTCTCGGCTCAGTATGTCGACGGCCTTGTCGAGTCTGCCTCGGAAATCGGGTACTAAAGTTTCGATTTTGGTGTGCGGCGATTCGCTACGGATTGCGGCGATACAATCGGCGAAGTGTCCGGCGCCGCCGTCTCGCAAATCATCGCGGTCGACTGAGGTAATCACGACATACTTCAGCTTCATTGCCTTGATTGTCTGCGCCAAATGTAGCGGTTCGTTTTGATCGAGGGGTTTTGGTTTTCCGTGCGCAACGTCGCAGAAAGGGCAGCGACGAGTGCAGAGATCGCCCATGATCATGAAGGTCGCGGTGCCGTGGCTGAAACATTCGCCGAGGTTAGGGCAAGCGGCTTCTTCGCAGACCGTGTGCAGATTGTTTTCGCGCAATAGTTTTTTGATGCGGTTGATTTCTTCGTTCGCCGAGACTTTAATGCGTATCCAATCAGGCTTGCGAAGCGGTTCTGCAGCCGGTTCGACTTTGACCGGGATTCGAGAGAGTTTGACGGAGTTGCGTTGATGCGACTCCGGCGTGTTTCGTGAAGGGGCTTGTAAAGTCATCGTGATATTGCCTGAGTGATGGCGTGAGCGACCGGCACGGCCAGTTCGCTAGTTTCGATTTCGATGCCGAAGTCGGCTAACTGCGTGACTTGCATGCCGGCGTAGCCGCAAGTGTTAATTCGGTCGAACGGTCTTAAGTCCATGCGGTTATTCAAGCTAAGTCCGTGATAGCTGCAGTTTTTTTTTACCCGTAGTCCGATGGAGCCGATTTTTTTGTCCGCGACATAAACGCCGGGTTTATCGGCTTGCGACGATGCTTGGATGCCGTATTGGGCCAGCGTTTCTATAATTGCTTGCTCGAGCGTCGTGACCAGTGCTCGGATACCCAGGCTCAAGCGCTTGATGTCCAGCAATGTATACAGTACCAGTTGTCCCGGGCCGTGGTAGGTGATCTGGCCGCCTCGATCGGTTTGTACGACGGGAATATCGCTGGCTTGCAAGAGGTGTTCGCGTTTGCCGTTCAAACCGAGCGTATAAACCGGTGGGTGTTCTACGATCCACAGTTCGTCCGGAGTATGGGGGGCGCGTTGCTGCGTGAACGTTTGCATGTCGCGCCAAACCCCTTCGTAGGGTTGCAGACCGAGGTTGCGGATCGCCAGTGTCATCGTGTTATCTTATGCAATGGAGCGCTGATTATAGGGATAGGAATTATCGCCGATATTCTTCATTATCACTGCCGTCAATGATACTTCATGGAAAGTCTTCATTGGAAAACGTGATTCGTTTAGCACTATAAAGCCATCAACACGAGCGGCGAGTCGGTTAAATCCTGATAAATCGCATCCAGTTGTTGTTTGCTGGTCGCGGTGATAGTGACGGTTACTGAAGTGTACTTTCCGCCTTTACTGGGGCGCGATGTGACTGCGCCTTCGTGAAGGTCGTTGACATGGCGCCGAATGATTTCGACGACATGAATATCTAATTCAATGCTGTTCATGCCCATCGCTTTAATTGGAAAGCGGCAGGGGAATTTCAGTATATCTTCTTGTTCGCTCATGATTGGGCTTTCTTGAACTCTTGATAAAGTTGATGCATTTTTTGCCAAACCGGTCCCGGTTTACCGTCCGAGACCGGTTCCGAGTCGAGTTCGACGACCGGAATAATTTCGCGGGTCGAGCTGGTAAGCCAGATTTCGTCGGCGGTTTTCAGGGCTTCGAGCGAAATAATATCTTCACTATAGGGAATGTCATTGGTCCTCGCGAGTTCCAGAATGACATCGCGGGTGATGCCGGGCAAAATTTCTTCGCCTTTCGGCGGCGTCACCAGAATGCCATCGAGGACTGCGAAAATATTGCTGGCCGCCCCTTCTGTCACGTAGCCGTCTTTGACTAATATCGCCTCGGTACAACCTTGATCGACCGCATTTTGTCTAAGCAAAATGTTGGCTAGTAAGGTAATCGCTTTGATATGACATAATGCCCAGCGGGTGTCGTCGAGCGTGATGGCTTTGACGCCACTATCGCGGCCGCTTAAGGGCACGATAGGCGAGCACATGGCGAACACGGTTGGTTCGATATGCTCGGGGAATGCATGGTCACGTTTCGGCGCTACGCCGCGCGTGATTTGCAGATAAATGTATTGATCCTGTCCCGGTTCGAGTAGCGGCTCTAAAATACCGGCCCATTGCTCGCGGCTGTGAGGGCTATTTAGGCGAATGCTTTTCAGGCTGGCTTCGAGACGGTCGATGTGTTCCGGCAGGCGGAATAAGCGCCCGGCATAAGCCGGAATGACTTCGTAAATGCCGTCGCCGAATAAAAAGCCGCGGTCGAGCACTGAGATTTTGGCTTGATCGAGCGGAAGATACTGGCCGTTTAAATAAACTGTCGGGTTATCGCTCATTTTTTTATTTCACCAACATGAGAACAGTGTCGTAAAGTTTGCGCACTAAGTTGCCTTTTTCTACGGTAGTTAGTGCGATTAGATTCTTTTCCATTAATGGTTCGCCGGCCAGTGTCACACTAACGGTGCCTAAATTGTCGCCTTGGTTGACCGGTGCGATGATTTTTTGTTCAAAATTAATGACAGCCTTCAAGTCTTCGTAATGGCGGCGTGGGATCGTGACATAAAGATCTTCGGCTAGGCCTAAAGACAAGTTTTTATCCGCACCTTTCCAGATGCGGGTTTCGGTCAAGGCTTCATTGCCTTTGTAAAGTCGATGGGTTTCGTAGAAGCGGTAACCGTAATTGAGCAAAGACTGGTTTTCATTGGCGCGGGCGCGTTCGCTTTTCGTTCCCATGACTACAGAGATCAGGCGCATGCCATCGCGAACCGCCGATGCGACTAAGCAGTAACCGGCCGCTTCGGTATGGCCCGTTTTGACGCCGTCGACGCTTGGGTCGCGCCAAAGAAGCTTGTTGCGATTGCGTTGGGTAATTTTATTGTAGGTATATTCTTTTTCCGAAAACCACGCATAGTAGTCAGGGAATTCACGAATCATTGCGCGAGTTAGAATAGCCAAGTCTTGCGCGGTCGTGTAATGGTCGTCGTCGGGCAGTCCCATGCTATTGACGAAATGGCTGTTTTTCATGCCGAGTATGGCGGCTTGTTGGTTCATCATTTCGGCGAAAGTGGCTTCGTCTCCGGCGACATGTTCAGCTAGTGCGACGCTCGCGTCATTCCCCGATTGGATAATGATACCTTTGAGTAACTCTTGGACCGTGACTTGTTTGTTGACTTCGATAAACATGCGCGAGCCTGGGGTGCGCCAGGCCTTTTGACTGACCGTGACATTTTCGCTAAGGCTCAGGTGGCCTTTACTCAATTCGGTGAAGACGACATAAACGGCCATGATTTTGGTCAGACTGGCGGGGGGGAGCTTGACGTCGGCATTGTTTTCGCCCAGCACTTTGCCGCTATCGGCATCGAGCAAAATATAACTACTTGCGGCGACACCCGGCGGCGAAGGAATCATGATCGGATCGGAAGCCGCGTTTGCCGTTTGCAATAAGCTAAAAAATAGATAAACAATCAGGCTGAGGTAAACTTTTGAGGAGGTCATTATTCGCGGTGTGGGCATGCAAAAACAGAAGCTCATATTGTAACAGTGATTAGTTAATTTCCGATGCTTTCGACGATATACCGTGTTTGATCGATGCCGATTTCATTCAGTTTGGCGTTTAATCGCTCGGCGTCTTCGGCGGATTTTAACGGGCCGATTTGCACTTTGTGAAGCGTCGTTCCGTTTTGAGTAACGGGTTTAATTTTGGGTAGCGGCAGGAGGCTGTGTTCGGCGATTTTTTTACGTAAAGCTTGAGCATTGGCTTCATTACCAAAAGCACCCAGTTGGATATAGATGGGGGCTTGTGGACCGCTTTCAGGGAGGGAAGGGGCTGCGACTGGGGCGTCCGGTAAGCTGGCGCTTATCTTTGGCGTTTCCGGGTGCTCGGCAATCGCACGGCTGAGCTGATAAACCGCCATTGCGTAAAGCGGACTGTGATTATAGCGAGTGATAACATAGAAGTTATCCAATCCTAGCCAAAGCTCCTGTCCTTGTTCGAGTTCAAAGGTCAGTAATTTAGCCTTTATATCCGCAGTGAGCGTTTGTTGAGGTTTGACTTGCAGCGCTTTTAACTGCGAGATAGTGCGGTCAGGCTTGATATCGCCCTGCAGTGCTTGCCGGTAAGCGTTTCCTTGTG
Organism: Methylotuvimicrobium alcaliphilum 20Z; assembly: GCF_000968535.2. Lineage (NCBI taxonomy): Bacteria > Pseudomonadati > Pseudomonadota > Gammaproteobacteria > Methylococcales > Methylococcaceae > Methylotuvimicrobium > Methylotuvimicrobium alcaliphilum. The sequence continues at coordinate 3,903,129 of NC_016112.1, read as the reverse complement.
CGCTCGCCCGAAATGCCACCGGTTGGTCTCGTTGCCAGTGATGTTTGAAAAAATAATTACCGACACTGGCTATCGCGTCCGCCGGGTTATTCCAAATGTCCCGTTTTTGGTCTTCTTCAAAATCAGCCGCATAAGCTCTGAAACTACTGGGCATGAATTGCGGAATGCCCATTGCGCCGGCATAGGAACCGGTCGGCTGCAGCGGATCGATTTTTTCTTCGCGGCACAATAGCAAAAAGTTTTCGAGTTCGCTGGTGAAAAACGGGCTGCGTTTCGGGTAATTGAATGCGAGAGTCGACAATGCATCGATCACGCGATAGCTCCCCTTGTTGGCGCCGTAGGAGGTCTCGACGCCGATGATCGCGACAATGATTTCCGGCGGAATGCCGTATTTTTGCTCAGTGGCGGATAAGGCGGCAGCGTTATCTTTTAGAAATTTTACGCCGCCTTCGATTCGCGCCTCGGTCATGAATATTTTTCGGTATTTATACCAGGGCATCGCCTCGGCTGGCCGTGTGATCGCTTCGATGATGCGCGGCTGTAATTCGACCGATTGAAACAAGCGATAGAGCTCGTTTTTGCTGAAGTTGTGTTTGTCCGACATTGTGCGAATGAATGCCGACATGTTTGCGGGTAGGCCGCTAGTCTTCGATACGGCCGCGGCGGTTTCGGCTGAATAGCTGTTGCCGGCGCCCAGCATTAGTGTGCTGCCGAGGAATAAAATTGTTAATGGATGTAGGGTCATCGTTAGGTCGGTAAGAATTTTTTATGGGTGTGTATGGACATCAAGATACCGAATCCGGCCAGCAAGGTAACCATTGAGGTGCCGCCGTAGCTGATCAGCGGTAACGGAACACCGACAACCGGAAGGATGCCGATGACCATGCCTATGTTAACAAAGACGTAGACAAAAAAGGTAAAGCTGAGGCTTCCCGCCAATAAGCGGCTATAACTGTCTTGCGCTTGTATTGAAATATACAGGCAACGACTGATAATGACAATGTAGAGCGCGATTAACACAAGGCAACCGGAGAGACCGAATTCTTCGGCAAATACTGCGAAAATGAAGTCGGTTGAGCTTTCCGGCAGAAAATCGAGTTGGGCCTGGGTACTGCCTTGCCAGCCCTTGCCGAAGATGCCGCCGGAGCCGATGGCTATTTTCGATTGGATGATATGATAGCCGCGTCCGAGCGGGTCGGCTTCCGGGTCGAGAAAGGTCAAAACCCGGGCGCGTTGATAATCGCGCATAAAATGCCAAATAATAGGAGTCAGCGAGGCAATGCTGATGCTGATGCTGATGATGAATCGCCATGATAGTCCGGCAAAAAAAATGACCGCGGCTCCCGAGCTGAACACCAATATCGAGGTGCCGAGATCGGGTTGCTTTGCAATCAATAGCGTCGGCAGCAGGAGCAACAAGCCTGCGATACCCATTTGTTTCCACTTCGGGGGCAAAGTGTTTTCCGATAAATACCAGGCAATCATCATCGGTGCGGTAATCTTAAGCATTTCCGAGGGCTGAAAGCGAAAGAAGCCTAAGTCGAGCCAACGCTGTGCGCCTTTACCGATTTGTCCAATGATTAGTACGGCAACCAGCAAGGTTACGCCGATTCCGTATAGAATCGTCGAATAGCGTTTGAATTGATAAGGATTAATATGCGCAAGTACGATCATCAGGACAAAGGCAATCAGCATGCGGGTGGCCTGACGGATCAAGATGTTGGTATCTTGTCCGCTAGCGCTATACAAAATTAGAAAGCTTAGGCTAAGAACTAGCAGTAAACATATCAGCAAGGGAATGTCGATATGCAGTTTTCTCAATAGATTGCCGAGGAGCGAGTGCGGCACGAATTGTTCACTGCGCGTTTCGGTCTTCATCGCTGGGTTCCTGTAAATATTGACGAATGATTTTTCCGGCTATCGGTGCCGCAACCGAGCCGCCATGACCGCCGTTCTCGGCAATGACGGCAACTGCGATTTGTGGGTCGTGAGCCGGCGCGAATGCCATGAATAAAGCATGATCGCGTAGTTTAAAAGCGATTTCGTTTTCGTTATAGCGCTTTTCTTGTTTGACGGTAAAGACCTGGGCCGTGCCGGTTTTGCCGGCAATTTGATAATCGATGCCCCGGCTGATGATTCTGGCCGTCCCCCTAGCGCTATGTACGACATTGATCATGGCAGAGACGACCGCGTCGATATTTCTAGGATTTAGCGCGAGAGTGGTTTCCGGTTTGGCTTCGGCGGGTTTCAGAGTACCATTCTCGGTAAACGAGCCTACTAAGTGCGGATGGACGACCTTGCCTTTATTAGCCAGCGTAGCAGTAGCTCGAGCTAATTGCAGCGGCGTGACCTGAGTATAACCTTGGCCGATGCCGGTAATAACCGTTTCGCCGGGATACCAGGATTGATTACGGGCTTTGCGCTTCCATTGTTTAGAGGGTTGTAGGCCTGATAGTTCGCCGACTAGGTCGATGCCGGATTTTTCTCCGAAGCCGAACTTCGTGAAAAAACGGTGGATGTTGTCGATGCCGAGCGATAAAGCCAGGCTGTAAAAGTAAACATCGCAAGACTGCACGATTGCGAGATTAAGATCCACCGTACCATGGCCTCCTCTTTTCCAATCTCGGTATTTATGTTTGACATTGGGAAGTTGAAAATAACCGGGGCAATAAGTCTTTTGGCCTGGGTGGGTCACTTGATATTCAAGCCCTGCCAAGGCCATAAAAGGCTTGATTGTTGAGCCGGGCGGGTATTGACCTCTCAGCGCTCGATTAAACATCGGTTGGGCATCCGAGGTTTGCAGTTCTTTATAAGATTTACTGTCGATGCCGTAGACGAACGGATTCGGGTCGAAGCCGGGGCGACTGGTAAATACCAAGACGCCGCCGGTTTTTATCTCGATCGCCACGACCGCCCCGTTATAAATATCGAGTGCATCATAAGCGATCTTTTGTAGATCGATATCGAGGGTTAGGTGTAGGTTCGATCCCGCAGTCGGATCGACTGTTTTTAAAGTACTGATCGCTCGAGATTGCGCGTTGGTTTCTATTTCGGCATAGCCGGCTTTGCCGTGTAGTTCGGTTTCATAAGCTAATTCGATCCCAACTTTCCCGACATGGTGAGTGCCGCGATATTCGGAGACCGGGAGCGTTTTTAATTCATTTTCATTGATGCGGCCAACATAACCGATGACATGTGAAGTTAGAATGTCGTAGGGGTAGTGCCTGACCAAACGAGCATGAATATCGACACCGGGAAAATAAGGTCTAACTGCAGCAAACTTGGCGATTTCTTCCTCGGACATGCGCAATAATAGCGGTGTGCTGGTAAAGCGTTTTTCGCGTTTGCGCAATTTTTGGTACTGCTCGATTTTATCTTCGGGAATGTCCAGTAATTCTTGTAATCGTGCGAGCGTATTGTCGAGATTTTTGATTTGTTCGGGGATCAATTCAAGGCTGTATGTTGGAACATTATCTGCCAACACCCTACCTTTTCGGTCGAAGATGATGCCGCGGGTCGGTGGCAGCGGCGATATTTTAATGTGATTGTTTTTTGCTAGGGTCGCGTAATGTTCGTGACCGACGATCTGCAAGTAAACCAAACGGACGATTAAGCCGATCGACAGCAGTAGAATGAAGATCATCGCGACAATGGCGCGTCCCGTAAAAATGCGGTTTTCCTCCGCCGGGTTTTTTATGGTGTAGGTGCGAGGCATGAGACGAACGACTCAACGAATGCGTCGGTAGAGCCGTATTGCACGCAAAGAAAAAAAGACTAAAGGCCAGAAAAGGGTGCCGGTTAGTACGGGTAACCAAAAAGTGTACGAAGCGCGTGCGATAGTTTGGCTATCAGTGATCCAGAAAATCAAAAATTGAGATACGAGAAGGCAAAAAAAGATAAATAGGCCTTGTTGCAGAATCGGGTATTGTCTGAGTCGCTTGTGTAACCTCAAACACAGGAAGGCAACTAGCGAGTTGATGAGCGCATTCAAGCCTAGCATTCTACCGGTTAATACGTCAGTCAGTAAGCCGATGGTCCAAGCGCTAAATATGCCGACTCGTTCGGGTGCTGCCAGTACCCAGTAAATAACTACGAGTAATATCCAATTGGGATTGAATGGCGCCATAGGTTGAGGCCAGGCGGCAATATTCAGGCTCATGGCAAATATGATCGAGAGAAGATAGCGGCCGTAGCCGAAAGTATTATTCTTCGGCATGATTTTCATCCGCTTGTTCTGTTTCTTGAGTTTCCAGCGGGATAGGCGCTTCGCTTTTCCATACGATTAACAATTCCCGGCTTCGATTTAATTGCGCCTTAGGGGTTGCGTATATTTCGGCAAAAGGTTTGTTAGGCTGGGGGATTATTTTTTCGACGACAGCAACAGGATAGCCTTGCGGAAAAATACCGCCTAGGCCTGAACTAATCAGTAGGTCGCCTTCCTTGATGTCGGCGTTATTCGCTAAATAAGGCAATATTAGCCTATTGATTCGCCCGCTGCCGACTGCGATCGTACGTAAGCCGTTGCGATTGATCTGTACTGGAATTGCATGGCCGGGATCGGTAATTAACATGATCTCGGAGTTAAGCGGAAGCGCACGGTATACTTGGCCGACCACGCCATATGCATCCAAAACCGCTTGTTGAGCATGTACGCCGAACCGCGTTCCTTTATCGACGACGACGACATGTTCGAAAGGCGCTAGGTTGACGGATAATAACTCGGCCACCAGTACCTGTTCGCCCAGTTTAAAGGATTTTTCCAGTAATGCCCTTAGCCGGATATTTTCCTTCTCCAGGGCTTCATATTTAAGCAATTGGGATTTGTAAATCAATTGTTCTTGGCGTAGCTGTTCATTTTCTTCTTTTAAACTATAAAGTGATTTTATCGATTCTACCGTTTCTTTTGAGTGATGTAGAGGCCAGTCCGTAATCGATTGAATCGGATAGGTAATCATTGATAGTACGCTGCGAAGTTTGTCCAGTTGCGAGCTTTTGCGTTCAGCGACCAGAAGCGCGATTGAAGCCACTACCGCCACCAGCAGTCGCGTATTAATCGAAGGGCCGGTGGCAAATAAAGGATTAATAACGATTACCTCGAAAATGAACCGTACAGGAAAAGATAATTCGCGCGGCCATGTTTGCGGGTTTTTGGCGAGCTCTTTTGTTCGATAGTATTGCCATAAAAGCTAGCTACATGCATGACCGCGCGATGTATATCCCATAGCGGACAGAATATTATTTGGATAGTTCGATTGCGTATCATTCGAATCGACACTCTATCCGTGGAAATTGTTTTAGTAAGGGCTTCGTGATAATAACGTCCAGTAACTATGAGCTTTGTTGAGGGTTCGGTAGCTCGATTGGTAGGCCAAGCGAGTTACCGAACCCTCCAAAAATAGGGAAGTTATTTACGACCAAATTCTAAGCTATTCAAAGCTTCGATTCTGCCGAGTCAATCGGCGTGGCGAGTATTGTTTTACGGTTGAAGTTATTCTAGCGAAAATGCGCTAGGGCCTTTTTTATCCAGCATTTCCAAAACGATGCCACCGCCTCGAGCCACGCAGGTTAGAGGGTCGTCGGCGATATAAACCGGTAGTCCGGTTTCTTCTGCGATCAAACGATCGATATCTTTGAGCAATGCGCCGCCGCCGGTCAGAACGATACCTCGATTCGCGACATCGGCGCCGAGTTCCGGAGGAGTTTGTTCCAGTGCGACTTTAACAGAACCGACGATGCCGGACAAAGGGTCTTGAAGTGCTTCCAAAATTTCATTACTGTTTAATGAAAAGCTGCGAGGTACGCCTTCGGCGAGATTGCGCCCTTTAACTTCGATTTCTTTGACTTCGCTGCCTGGGTAAGCGGCGCCAATTTCATGTTTGATTCGTTCGGCGGTGGCTTCGCCGATCAATGTGCCGTAATTACGGCGGACATAATTGATGATCGCCTCATCGAAACGATCGCCTCCGATTCGCACCGATGCCGAATAGACAATACCGTTCAATGAGATGACCGCGACTTCCGATGTGCCCCCGCCTATATCGAGGACCATCGAGCCTTGGGCTTCATCGACGGGGAGTCCCGCTCCGACTGCAGCCGACATGGGCTCCTCGATCAAATAAACTTCACGGGCGCCGGCCATCGAGGCGGATTCTCGAATCGCTCGCCGTTCCACTTGGGTGGAGCCGCATGGGACGCAAATCAGGATACGAGGGCTAGGACGTAGAAGTTTATTTTCGTGAACCTTTTCGATGAAATACCGCAGCATGCGTTCAGTAACTGCGAAATCGGCAATCACGCCATCTTTTAAAGGACGAATCGCAGTGATGTTGCCGGGGGTTCGGCCTAACATCATTTTGGCTTCCATACCTACCGCCGCGATGGTTTTAGCTCCGCGAATTTTGTCTTCCTTGATGGCCACAACCGAGGGCTCGTTTAATACGATTCCTTTTCCCGGAACGTAAATCAAAGTGTTGGCGGTTCCTAAATCTATCGAGAGATCGTTGGAAAAAAGGCCGCGTATTCGTTTGAACATTTATTAACCTGTATCCTGAGCGAATAAATTGTATTACTTTATCAATCAAGCGGGTAATTGAGCAAGATATAAAGTATTATACTTAACGCAATTTAAAATTCCGTTTCATTTTTTGCCTGTCGCCGCACTGTAATTAAAGGCTTTCCCCTGCAAGGGGAGGCGATAAGTCGAGCATTGATTTATAAGGCAACGTGCACAGGACGTTGCAGTCACGCGTCTTTAGGATTTCGTGAAAAATAACTTCCTGGAACTATGAGTTTTGTAGCAGGTTCGGTAACTCGTTTACAGGACGTCGTAAACCCAGCACCTAAATTCCATAGCCTATTGGCCATGATTGATTACATATACCTTTCGTACTTCAAATTTCGGCAGTGCCTGAGGAGGTGCCGGGGTGTGCGGCAAAGGCTTTGCCAGCATGGAGCTGGCATAGAGCCTACAGGGATGTATTCACGGCGTCCTTTGACGGACACCCCGGTGCCGAATTTTGATCTACGATGAGTATAGATAATTTAGGTGCTGGGTAATACGTCCGTGTAGGCTTGACGGCGGTGACTGATTGCCAGGGATGCATGAATGCAGATTTTGCTGGAGCAAAAATCTGCAAACGCCATGGATGGTGTGAATGCAGATTTTGCAGGAGCAAAAATCTGCCCTGCCGCCGACACCTGTCAATCGAGCAACCGAACTTGCTTACTTCGCATTAAAAATGTGGAAGTTATTTATGACCGAATTCTTAGCAATCAATGCTCGGCACCAAATAGCAAGCTCATGCTGAATAGTTACCCAAAAAATTATGAAACGCTCGGATTTTGAGTTGCGAATAGTCATGTTTTCGGATTGATGATTAATGGAGTTGTAAAATGTCTTTAACGACTGACGATGTAAATAAAATCGCGCATTTAGCAAGGTTGGGCGTCGATACTCAAGATGTCGACACTTATGCGCATGATTTATCGGGGATACTCGATTTGGTTACGCAAATGAGCCAATTAAATACCGAGGGAGTTGCTCCCATGGCGCATCCGATGGAGCAAGGCCAGAGGTTGAGACCGGATCGGGTAACCGAAACGAATATGAGAGAAAAATTTCAAGCGATTGCGCCTCAAGTCGAAGCGGGATTGTATTTAGTCCCTAAGGTGATCGAATGAAGGATGGGGAAAGGCTATGAATAATAAAACCATCGCCGAACTAGCTAGAGGCTTGCGTTCCGGCGAATTTTCCAGCGTGGAGTTGACGCAAGACTATTTAGAGCGGATTCGGCAGTTCTCGGCTCTCAATGCATACGTTACCGTGACGACCGAGCAGGCGCTTGCCCAAGCAGAAGCCGCGGATAAACGGTTAGCGGCAGGAACGGCCGATTTATTAACCGGAATACCGGTGGCGCAAAAAGATATCTTCTGCACCGATGGCGTTAAAACGTCTTGCGGTTCGAAGATGCTCGATAATTTCATCTCGCCGTACAATGCAACTGTCGTCGAAAAACTCAATGCAGCCGGCGCAGTGATGCTCGGTAAATCGAATATGGACGAATTTGCAATGGGCTCGTCGAACGAAACCAGTTTTTATGGTTCGGTACAAAACCCTTGGAATGTTTCGTGCGTTCCGGGCGGTTCTTCGGGCGGGTCGGCCGCGGCGGTTGCCGCAGGACTCACGGCAGGCGCGACAGGTTCGGATACCGGCGGTTCGATACGTCAACCGGCGGCTTTCTGCGGTATTACCGGATTGAAGCCGACTTACGGGCGCGTTTCCCGATATGGCATGATTGCCTATGCCTCAAGCCTCGATCAAGGCGGTCCGATGACGCGTACTGCCGAGGATGCGGCTATCATGTTGCAAGCGATGGCCGGTTTCGACGAGAAGGATTCGACTAGCGTCGATATGCCAGTCCCTGATTATTCGGCCGGACTGAATCAGCCGTTAAGCGGTTTGAAAATCGGTCTGCCGAAAGAATTTTTCGGCGAAGGGTTGGGCGGCGAAATCGCAGCAGTCATCGAAACAGCCGTCAATGAATATCGCAAATTGGGTGCCGAGGTTAAAGAAGTCTCGATGCCGAATCTGAAACATGCGATTCCGGCTTATTATGTGATCGCGCCAGCTGAATGTTCGGCAAATTTATCTCGTTTCGACGGCGTTCGTTTCGGCTACCGTTGCGACAATCCGGCCGATTTGGCCGATTTGTATACGCGCTCGCGCGGCGAAGCATTCGGCAAGGAAGTTAAGCGCCGTATCTTGATCGGAACCTATGCCTTGTCGGCCGGTTATTACGATGCCTATTATTTAAAAGCTCAAAAAGTCAGGCGTTTGATCACTGATGATTTCAAAAGCGCATTGGCCGAGGTTGATGTGCTGATGGGCCCTGTATCGCCGACGGTGGCGTTCGGTCTCGGCGAAAAAACCGGTGACCCGATTCAAATGTATTTGTCCGATATTTATACAATCGCGGTCAATCTGGCAGGTCTTCCGGCCATGTCGATTCCGGCCGGTTTCGTTGACAATAAACCGGTCGGTTTGCAAATCATCGGGAATTATTTTGCCGAGGACCGGTTGTTGAATGTAGCCCATCGTTATCAGATGAATACTGACTGGCACAAACAGGTGCCGAAAGGGTTCGAATAAGAGGTTGGATATGGCCAAGGTTACCGAATTGTCGCAATTGGATATGAACGGGAGTTACAGCTACGCCGATTATTTGACGTGGCGTTTGGATCAAACGGTCGAGTTGATCAAGGGCAAGATCTTTACGATGTCGCCGTCGCCGAATGTCAAGCATCAGCGGATTTCTCGCAATCTTTTCAAGCCGATCGTTAATTATATGGCAGATAAACGCTGCGAAGTCTTTTCGGCCCCGTTCGACGTCAAGCTTTACGATCGCCGCAAATCGAAATTGAGCGACCGCGAAGTTTTCAGTGTTGTACAGCCCGATTTGTGCGTGATTTGCGATAAAAACAAATTAACCGAGCAAGGCTGCGACGGCGCGCCCGACTGGATCATCGAAGTGCTTTCTCCGGGTAATAATAAGAAGGAACTTCGCTTCAAATACGATCTGTATCAGGAAAGCGGCGTCGGTGAATACTGGTTGGTGTTTCCGTATGAACGCGCCGTGCAGCAATTCGTGTTGGACCGGGATGGCGAAGCCTATCGGCTCCACGCTCTCTATGCAGGCGACGAAACGGCGCAGCCCTATCTTTTGCCCGAACTAAAAATCGATTTGGCCGAAGTTTTTGCCGAATAAATCAATAAGGAACTAGCAATGAATTCACAATGGGAAGTCGTCATCGGGTTGGAAATTCATGCACAACTCGCGACAAAATCCAAAATTTTTTCAGGCGCATCGATAGCCTACGGCGCCGAACCGAACACACAGGCTTGCGCGGTCGATTTAGGCTTGCCCGGCGTGTTACCGGTGTTGAATCAAGAGGCCGTGCGCATGGCCGTCAAATTCGGTCTCGCGATCGAGGCGGAAATCGCGCCTTACTCGGTCTTCGCGCGCAAAAATTATTTTTATCCGGACCTGCCGAAAGGTTATCAGATCAGTCAGTTCGAGTTGCCGATCGTCGGCAATGGGCACCTGGATATCGACCTCGATGGCGTAACGAAACGCATCGGCGTGACGCGCGCGCATTTGGAGGAAGATGCTGGTAAATCCTTGCATGAGGATTTTCACGGCCTAACCGGCATCGATTTGAATCGTGCCGGCACGCCATTGCTGGAAATCGTTTCGGAACCCGACCTGCGTTCGGCGAAAGAAGCGGTCGCCTATATGCGCAAGCTGCACGAACTGGTGCGCTATCTGGAAATCTGCGACGGCAACATGCAAGAAGGCTCGTTCCGTTGCGATGCAAACGTTTCGGTGCGTCCGAGAGGCCAAGCGGAATTCGGCACGCGCGCCGAGATCAAAAACATCAACTCGTTCCGCTTCGTTGAAAAAGCGATTAATCACGAAATCGAACGCCAGATCGATCTGATCGAAAGCGGCGGCAGGGTCGTTCAGGAAACGCGGCTTTACGATGCAAACAAAGATGAAACCCGCTCGATGCGAGGCAAAGAAGAGGCGAACGACTATCGTTATTTTCCCGACCCCGATTTATTGCCGGTCGAGATTACCGAAGCCTTCAAAGACGAAGTGCGCGCCACTTTACCGGAATTGCCCGATGCGAAGAAACGGCGTTTTATCGAGCAATACGGTCAGGACGATGAGAGTGCGGCTACGCTGACTTCGTCGAGGCAATTGGCCGATTATTACGAAGCATTGGTCGAAGCGTCCGGCGGCGAAGCGAAGATATGTACAAATTGGGTAACCGGCGACGTGCTCGGCGCTCTGAACAAGGCCGGGTTGGAAGTCGGTCAATGTCCTGTCGATGCCGAGCGTTTGGCGGGCTTGTTGAAACGTATCGCCGATGACACGATTTCGGGCAAAATCGCAAAACAAGTCTTCGAGGCGATGTGGCAAGGCCAAGAAACGGCCGATCAAATCATCGAAAGCCAAGGCTTAAAGCAAATTACCGATACCGGCGCGATCGAGGCGATCATCGATAAAATCATCGCCGACAATCCAGGGCAAGTCGAACAATACCTCGGCGGTAAGGATAAAGTCTTCGGCTTTTTTGTCGGCCAAGTCATGAAGGAAATGCAGGGTAAGGCGAATCCGGCCGAGGTCAATAAGATTTTGAAAACTAAGTTGAAAAGGTAAGGTCTATGGATGGGCGGAATTCCGGCCCATCCAACGAAATAGGCGCGGTTTATATGGTATTTACAGAAAAGCCGAAAATCAGCGTCGAGGATTATTTGCAAAGCGAATTACTCAGTGACGTCAAGCATGAGTATGTCGGAGGTGAAGTTTATGCGATGGTCGGCGTTAAGGATTTCGTGATAGATAACGTCCTGGAATTATGCGCTTTGTTGAGAGTTCGGTAACTCGCTTGACAGGACGCCGTGAATACGTCCATGTAGGCTTGACGGCGGCTTTCCCTGCCGCCGACACCTGCCAATCGAGCAACCGAACCCTCCATAAAATAGGGAAGTTATTTACTACCAACTCCTAAGCGTCAATGCCATTAAGTTAAGCCGTTCGTGGTGAGCCTGTCGAACCATGGACGGCTTAATTTATCGACTCGGACTTTTCCGTTCACCCTTCGACAAGCTCAGGGCGAACGGAAAAGTCCTTAACTTAATGGCAGTGACTCCTAAGCGTGCGAATGATACGATCGCAATGAACCTGATCGCTCATGTGCATGCACATCTGCGAGGTTCGCTTTGCCGAGTCCATTCAGACGAAATGAAGGTCCGGGTGCAAACCGAAACGGACGATAATTTTTTCTATCCCGATCTGCATGTTACCTGTTCGGCTGACGATACTCATGAGCAATTTAATACTCAGCCGAAATTGATCGTCGAAATACTCTCCGACGCAACCGAGCGTTACGATCGCGCAGAGAAATTTCATCACTACCGGAAATTAACCAGTCTCGACGAGTATGTGTTGATCGCTCAGGATACGCAGCGTGTCGAATGCTACCGGCGCGTTGAGCAATGGGATTTGCAACTGTTTCAGCAAGGCCAGGCCTTCTTTTTTGCATCGATCGATTGTGTTGTCGATATCGGCGATATTTATGAAGGCGTACGCCTTGGTAGCGATGACTGAGGAACGATTCTTTTGCGTCAAAACCAAGTGTTAGCCCAAAATCAACGGGACTTCCGTTGCTTTTTGTTCGGCGATCCGGAAGCCTCGCATTTCCAGTACGCCTTTCGTGTTCAGCGAAATGATTAAATTGAGTGCTTCAGGATAGCTTGCCATTTCCAAATCGATTTTTGAAGGAAATGCCGGCGCTGTCGGGTGAGAGTGATAAATCGCGAACAATTCCTCACCGTTTTTGCGCATTTGTCCCATCGCAGCGATTTGCTGTTTAGGGTCCAATAAAAACCGGTTTTCAGGGTGATCGGCGCTGTTATCGACAGGGTAGCAATGGTTCGGAATACCGTTCAGGCTGCCGATCAGTCCGCAAACCTCGGTTTCGGGTGACAATTGCGCGAGATGCAGCAGTTGATTGGTGATTTTTCTGGGAATGTGAATTTCTGAAATTTGCATCGTGATTCGCTGTCGGCATGTGGAGGTTTTAAATTAAATCGCTATGGACGCCATTGTCCATAAGTGACTCGAGGCTGACCTGAAAGATCGAGATAAGTGACGATATTTCGGTAATTCAATTGGCTGAAGATAGCCTGGACTTGATCTTGTTGATCGTAACCATGTTCGACCAATAAATGACCTTGAGGGAGCAAATGTCGCCTGGCGGCGTTTGCGATGCGCTCGATATCACTCAAGCCATGATTGTCCGCAATCAACGCGCACATGGGTTCGAATCTGACATCGCCTTCGGTTAAGTGCGGGTCATTATCCGCGATATAGGGTGGATTGCTGACGACAAGATTGAACAACGCCGAGTCGTTTACCGCCTCAAACCAATCGCTTTGCAAAAATTGGATGTTCCGTACAATGTGACGCTGGGCATTTCGGCGGGCGATAGTCAGCGCGTTAGTGCTGAAATCGGTGGCAATGACTTCGCTATCGGGGCGCTCTGCGGCTAAGGTAATGGCGATGATGCCGGAACCGGTGCCTAAATCGATCAGGCGGTAAGGTTGTCGTTCCGGTATCCGTTGCAAGGCCAGTTCGATTAGTAGTTCGGTGTCGGGCCTTGGAATCAGCACGTCGCGGTTAACTTCGAAATCACGCGACCAGAATTCGCGGTTGCCGGTGATGTATGCGATCGGCATGCCGGAAAGCCGTTTTTGCAGCAGTGCTTCGAAATGGCTGTTTTGTTCGGGTAATAATTTTTTATTCGGCCATGCGCGCAGATGAGAGCGGTCTTTATCGAGCGCGAGGCAGAGCAGAATTTCGGCGTCGAGCAAGGGCGATTCGGAAACGAAACTCAAACTTTGGGCTGCGTGTGCCAATGCCGATTGAGCGGTGGGCATCGGTTTAATTTTCGCCCAGTTGTGTCAATAGTTCAGCTTGATGCTCGTTAATTAACGGCTCGATGACATGATTGAGTCCGCCTTCCATGATCTCGTCAAGTTTATACAGCGTCAGATTGATTCGGTGGTCGGTCATGCGCCCCTGCGGGTAATTGTAGGTGCGAATCCGCTCGGAGCGGTCGCCGCTGCCGACTTGAAGTTTGCGGTTCGCCTGTTGCTCGGCTTGATGTTTTTCCTGTTCGGCCGATAATAGGCGCGATTGCAATAACGACATCGCTCGGGCACGGTTTTTGTGTTGTGAACGTTCGTCCTGACATTCGACGACGATACCGCTCGGAAGATGAGTGATGCGGATTGCCGAGTCCGTTTTGTTGACATGTTGACCGCCCGCGCCGGATGAGCGATACGTATCGATACGAAGGTCTGCAGGATTAATGTCGATAGCATCGACTTCCTCGACTTCGGGCATGACTGCAACGGTGCAAGCGGAAGTATGGATGCGCCCCTGGGACTCGGTTTCCGGGACACGTTGTACTCGATGCGCTCCTGATTCGAATTTGAGTTGCGAATAGACATCTTGGCCGGTTACGCGCAGGATAATTTCCTTATAGCCGCCATGTTCGCCTTCGTTTTCATTGATAATCTCGGTCTTCCAGCCTTTTTTCTCGGCATAGCGCTGATACATGCGCGCGAGATCGCCTGAAAATATCGCGGCTTCATCGCCGCCGGTCCCGGCGCGGATTTCCAGGAAAATGTTTCTGTTGTCGTTAGGGTCTCTCGGCAATAATAAAATCTGCAGTTCTTGCTCGATGACCTCTTGTTGTTTTTCGGCGGCGAGTATTTCCTCGCGGGCCATTTCGCGCAGATCCAGGTCCGGGTCTTTGGCCATTTCTTGCGCCCCGGCTAGGTTTTCGGCGGTATCGAGATAGCGTTTATAGCATGTGACAATCGGGTTGATTTGCGCGTATTCTTGGCTCAATGAGCGGAATTTATTCTGATTGGCTTGTACTTCGGGTTCGGCCAATAAGGCGGTGATTTCATCGAAACGTTCGCTTAAGTTGGCTAATTTGTGTTCTATGGATGGCTTCATTGTGTGTTGTTCAATTTGAAAATTTCGCGGGCCGCCGCTATTAAGTCGTGTCTTTCGTTGGCGCCGGCTTCCCGAATTTGCGCGCTGGGCGTATGGATGAGCTTGTTAGTTAAGGTATGAGCGAGTCTCTGCAGCGCTTCCTCGGCGGAAATGCCGCTTTGTAATTGATTTAATGTTTTGCGTAACGCGTCGTCGCGAATTTGCTCCGCCTGAATGCGGTAGTCTTTGATCGTGGTTAACGCACCTTGCGAACGCAACCAGGAAAGAAAATGTTCGACCTGAGTATCGATGATTTCTTCCGCTTGTTCGGCGGCTTTGCGCCGGTTATCCATGTTTTGGTCGATCGTGTTTTTGAGGTCGTCGACCGTATAGAGGTAGACGTCGTTCAGTTGTTCGACTTCCGATTCTATGTCGCGCGGAACTGCCAAGTCGACCATGAACATCGGCTTGTGTTTGCGCTTTTTGATGGCACTTTCTACTCGGCCCTTCCCTAAAATCGGCAGTGAGCTTGCTGTCGATGAAACGACGATATCGGCTTCGGCCAAGTGCATCGGTAATTCCGATAACGCAATGGCATAACCGTTAAAGCGCGTCGCTAAGGCGTGCGCTTTATCATAGGTTCGATTGGCGATGATGATGCGTCCGATGCCATGTTGGACCAAATGCCGTGCCGTCAATTCGATGGTTTCGCCCGCACCGATTAGAATCGCGGTTTGTTCGCTTAATTTGTCGAAGATTTGTTGTGCCAGTTGCACGGCGGCGAAGGCTACTGAAACCGGACTCGATCCGATGGCGGTATCGGTTCTGACTTTTTTTGCCGCTGCGAAAGTGTGCTGAAAGAGCTTACCTAAATATTTGCCCAAGGTGCCCGCTTCATTAGCGGCTTGATAAGCGGCTTTCATTTGACCTAATATTTGCGGTTCGCCGAGGACCATGGAGTCCAAGCCGCATGCAACTCGAAACATATGCCGAATTAACTGGTTATCGTTGTAGGTGTAAAGATAGGGGGTTAAATCGTTAGGCTTGATGTTACGAGTTTGAGTGATCCAATCGATTAACATATGTTCGATTAAAATGTGTTTATTTTCGTTGGATGATTCGCAATAAAATTCCGTTCGGTTGCAGGTCGATAGAATAGCGGCTTCGGATATATCCTTTAAATGCCATAGGTCTTTGAGCGAGGAATCCAATATTTCGGCAGGGTAAGCTAGCCGTTCTCGGATAGAAACGGGGGCGGTGTTGTAATTTATCCCTACGGCAAGAAGTGTCATCGTTTTAAATTTAGAGTTCGGAGCGAATGTGGTTTTTTAGCTTGGTAAGTCAGGCCATTAGGCTATAGAAATCGTCTAAAGTTGCTGTATCGATTTGCGTGTGTGAAATTACCGATTGAACTTAGCGGATTTAAGGTTCGTCATAAGAATTTCGTGACAAGCAGCTTCAGGTCTATGTGTTTTTAATAGGTTCGGTGGCTCGCTTGATAGTCCTAGCGCCTTAATTATCCAAGATAGTTGGCCATAAGCCAAATGGCCTATGGGGCTTAGGTGCTGGGTGAAAGCACATGTTGCGAGAGCAAAAACCTGCTCGACCCAGGCTCCTGAAGATCCTGTCATAAGAAATAGAGATGTTATTTATGGTCAAATCCTAAGTTAGTTTTTAATGGCGCGCCATTGTTTGCCAAAATTATTTTTTTAGTCAAATTTTTTAATATTTTAATTAAATAATTAAGTTTTATTCAAATGCATTAAAACAACTATCCGAACTGAAATGTTTTTCTGCTAATCTATTGCAAAACTGTATTGCAAAATATGAAGGATGTGAGTGTGTCGAATTATAAGTTAATTGCCGTGATAGCCCTTGTTTTTCTTAGTGGTTGCGGTTCCTCTCAGGAAAGAGGGCGAGCCATGGATGAGCTTGACGAGTATTCACAAAGCTCTCATGACGAGCAAGGTGTCGAATCAGCGGAGCCTATAACAGCAATTGAACCGGATATCATGTACATGTTGCTGGCCGCTGAAATTGCCGGTCAAAGAGGGCAGTACGATGTTGCTCTGGAAGGGTATCTCGAGGCCGCAAAACGGGTTAATGATGTTAGATTGGCCGAGCGTGCTGCGAAGATTGCTCTTTACATTAAAGATAGCGAGCGAGGCGATGAGGCTGTTGCGCTTTGGTTGCAACAAGAGCCGGATAATTTAACGGCTAGAAAAATTGCCTTGCTATCGGCCTTAAGAAAGGAAGTAAAGCCTTCGGCTATCGAGCACGCTCTCTTTTTGTTGGACATGGATTCGGAAGGTTTTGAGGATGCGGTTGTTGAGTTAATTAGAGCATTGGGTCAAAAAGGCAATACCGCTTTCGTATATGACGTATTGGAAGATCTTGCCGAGCAAAGACCGGAAGAAGCCGCTGTTTATTTTATTCAAGCCATGTTGGCAATGCAGTTAAACAGTAATGTTTTGGCGCAACGAAAAATTGATCAGGCCATTGAATTGCGACCGGATTGGGAAAAGGCTTTGTTGTTTAGGGCGCAGATTGCGGCTTTCTCAGGAGATTTAGATAATGCAAGGGTTTATCTCGCGGATTTATCAGAGCAAAATCAGGATAGCTTGAAGGTTAAGAAGTTGTTGGCTCAAGTCTTAGTTAAGTTGGGCGAGTATGAAGAAGCCGGCAAGTTGTATCTTGAAATCATTGATCAGGAGCCGGAGGATTTTGAATCGCGTTTTTCTTTGGCGTTGGTTAATTTACAGATGGAGCGAGACGATAAAGCAGAGTCTTTGTTTAAGAGCTTAACTCCTTATCCCGAATGGAGTGATCAGGCAAGCTTTTACCTAGGCAGAATTGCGGTTCGGGATGGCAGAAATAGCGAGGCGCTGGTTTGGTTCGATAGGGTCTCGAGGGGAAGCTTGCGTTTCGATGCCGCGGCTGCGGGAATATCGCTGCTGATTAAGGATAAGCAATTTGAAGAGGCATCTGAGCGATTAAGTCGGCTTCGCGCGCGTTCGTCCGATGAAAAGATGCGAGCGCTGTTGTTAGAGGCGGAGTTTTATAACGAACAAAAGCAATATATCAAGGCATTCGATTTGTTGAGCAAGGCAATTGAAGAAATGCCCGATCAAAAAGAATTGTTATATACTCGGGCTTTGGTCTCGGAACGTATTGATCGCCTCGACGTACTGGAGCAAGATTTAAGAAGGATACTGGCTCAGTATCCCGATGATGTGAGTGCTTTGAACGCATTGGGCTATACCTTGGCGGATAGAACCGACCGTTACGAAGAGGCGCTGGTGTATCTTGAAAAGGCTCTGGAATTGCAGCCGGATGAGGCGGTCATTATTGATAGCTATGGATGGCTGCAATTTAAGCTGGGGAATTATGAAAAGGCTTTAGAATATTTGCAGAAGGCTTATTCCAAGCAGCAAGAAAACGAAATTGCGGCGCATTTGGCGGAGGTCTTGTGGGTCTTGGGTCGTAGGGATGAAGCGAAGAAATTATTCGAACAGACGATAAAAATATCGCCGGACGATGAATATCTTTTGGATTTTCAGCAGCGCATTCTTGATGCTGAATGAGAAAACAATACACAAAATCTCGCTATGGATGGTCGGTATTGGTTCTATCGGTTTTAACGGGATGTTCGACTTCGCCGATTAAAGATTTGGCGGCTTATTCGGAGCTTGGTCGAGGTGAGTTTTATCAATTGCGGGAATGGAGTCTGGATGGGCGTGTATCGTTAACGGCTCAACATGATTCGTGGACTGCCGCAATAGAATGGCGGCGTGCGGATAGCGAAGAGATGATTCGAGTTTCGGGGCCATTCGGTCAAGGGGCAGTGGATATTCATATTGCCGATGATTATGTCGACGTCGATCGAGGCGGTGGTGCGGTTAGATATTATGATTGGTCCGATGAGTTTATAACCGAGCAATTAGGTTTTTATGTGCCATTAAGATCATTGCGCTACTGGGTTGTAGGCTTGACCGATCCCAATGAGTCGTTCGAAAATATTGGTAATGGTTTTATCCAGGACAACTGGACGATACGATATAGAAAGATGCAAAAAACTGATCGAGGGCTGTTACCCTATAAAATCGATGTTTCTAATCCGGAAGTGAAATTAAAGCTAATCATAGATCAATGGAATACGCATGAGTGAGGTGTATAAGAGATGGCCAGCGCCGGCAAAATTGAATTTAATGTTGAGAATAGTGGGGCAAAGGGAAGATGGGTATCACTTGCTACAAACAGTATTCCAATTCATTGATTTGTGCGATTGGTTGGTGTTTCGCCCAGTAAATGATTCGGTGATTTCTTTGCGTAATCCGCTCCCCGGGGTTCCTGAGGCTGATGATTTAACTTTTAGGGCTGCTCAGTTGCTAAAAGAAGAAACCGGTTATGAGGGTGGGGTTGTCATCGAGATTGAAAAACACTTGCCTATGGGAGGCGGTTTAGGTGGGGGGAGTTCCGATGCGGCAACGACATTGGTAGCGCTTAATAATTTGTGGCGGTTAGGGCTTTCCCGTGAGCGGCTGATGCAGTTAGGCTTGCGGCTGGGCGCGGACGTGCCGATTTTTGTTTTCGGTCATAGTGCCTGGGCGGAAGGCGTTGGCGAGGTGTTTCAGAAGATTGAGGTGCCGGAAAAATGGATCGTAGTGCTGAAGCCGGATTGTCATGTCGATACCAAGGAAATTTTTTCATCAAAAGATTTGACAAGGGATAGTAAATCAATCAAAATAGCCGACTTTATTGCAGGGCAGCACCAAAACGATTGTTTAGGCGTTGTTCGGAAGCTTTACCCGTCTGTTGATAGGGCTTTGAGAGAATTGTCGATATTTTCCGAAGCAAGGTTGACAGGTACAGGAGCATGCGTTTTTGCTCAGTTTGATACAGAGTTGGCAGCTAAAAAAGCGTATTTGCCGCTTAGCAAAAAGTGGCAATCTTATCTGTGTAAGGGAATAAACAGGTCTCCGTTGTACTCAAGTCTGAATGGTGCTTAAGACTGGTAAGTATATCTAAGTAATTGGGCCGTCGCCAAGCGGTAAGGCACGGGGTTTTGATCCCCGCATACCCAGGTTCGAATCCTGGCGGCCCAGCCATTACCTAAATAGCGAATTAATTCAATCTAGGAGTACCTGAATGAGTGACGCCTCTTTAATGGTGTTTTCTGGTAATGCAAATCGGGCGTTGTCGGAAGGTATTGTTAAAAAGCTTAGTATGCGCCTCGGTATGGCTGCGGTTGGTCGATTCAGTGATGGAGAGATTGCTGTTGAGGTTGAGGAAAACATAAGAGGCAAGGATGTGTTTGTCATTCAGCCGACTTGTTCTCCTACTAATGAGAATTTAATGGAGCTGCTGGTGATGATCGATGCATTTCATCGCGCATCGGCATCTCGAATAACGGCGGTTATGCCGTATTATGGTTATGCAAGGCAGGATAGGCGTTCGCGTTCCGCAAGGGTTCCTATCAGTGCTAAATTGGTCGCCAAAATGATAGGTGAGGCCGGGGCGGACCGGGTGCTCACTGTTGATCTTCATGCGGATCAAATCCAAGGTTTTTTTGATATACCGGTAGATAATGTCTACGCTTCGCCGATTTTGCTAGGCGATGTTTGGCGGCAAAAGTATAAGGATCTGATAGTGGTCTCGCCCGATGTGGGTGGGGTTGTTAGGGCTAGAGCTCTGGCTAAACGGCTGGATGATGCTGATCTAGCAATAATAGATAAAAGACGTCCGAAAGCA
Organism: Methylotuvimicrobium alcaliphilum 20Z; assembly: GCF_000968535.2. Lineage (NCBI taxonomy): Bacteria > Pseudomonadati > Pseudomonadota > Gammaproteobacteria > Methylococcales > Methylococcaceae > Methylotuvimicrobium > Methylotuvimicrobium alcaliphilum. Next base: position 3,882,805 of record NC_016112.1, on the reverse strand, counting down.
AATGTCTCCGAGATAATGCATATCATCGGCGATGTTGAGGGTCGTACCTGTGTTATGGTCGACGATCTGGTCGATACGGCAGGCACTCTATGTCATGCGGCGGAAGCATTGAAAGATCATGGTGCGGTCAAGGTTGTGGCTTACTGTACGCATGCTGTTCTTTCCGGAAGAGCAATTGATAATTTGAAGGATTCGGTTTTGGATGAATTGGTCGTAACCGATACGATACCGTTAAGCTTAGAAGCAAGCCGCATTGGTAAAATTAGGCAGCTCAGCGTTGCTGAGATGTTGGCGGAAACGATAAGACGTATCGCTGTCGGCGAGTCGGTTAGCTCGTTGTATGTGGATTGATAAATTAGCGAAGTGTATAGATGCACAGCTTTGGAGAATGTAATGTCAAGCGTATTTGAATTTGTGGCGGAAGCTCGGGAAAGGCCGGGGACTGCTTATGCTAAGTCGGTTCGTCGACAAGGAAAAGTTCCGGCGGTAATTTACGGCGGAGAAGCTGGTCCTGAAATGTTGGTTTTGGATCACAATGAAGTTGTTAAGCATCTTGCTCATGAAGCTGTTTATTCGCATATCTTAGATGTGGTTGTCGCAGGCAAGGTGCAAAAAGCAATTCTAAAGTCCGTGCAAAGACATCCGGCTAAAGCTAAGGTGTTGCATTTGGATTTTTTGCGAGTAAAAGCAAATGAGAAGCTGAAGGCGCAAGTGCCTCTTCATTTTATCAATGAAGAAATATGTGTTGGCGCTAAAGTAGGCGGAGTGGTTATGCATAGCTTAGTCGACATAGAGGTGGCTTGTTTGCCGGAAGATCTCCCTGAGTATATCGAGGTGGATCTCGCTAGCTTGGATCTCGGTCAATCTTTGCATGTTTCTCAGTTAAGTGCGCCGAAAGGTGTTGAGTTCTTAGCGTTGTCGCACGGCGACGATCATGATGCGGATGTTTCAGTGGTGACGATTGTGCCGCCAAAGGTTGAGAAGACCGAGACTGATTCGGAAACTGAAGAATAATCGATTAATGCTCTGCCCGTGGCTGCCAATATGCGGGCAAATATAATACTAAAAAGTTTATAAGTTGTATTTTTGTCGGTTTTTAATGATGGCAAAAATGCAAAAAAATAGGTTGTTCTTGTTGACAAAACTATCGGGTTTTGTGAGAATGGCCTGCTTCCTGGTTTTGGAGGGGTTCCCGAGTGGCCAAAGGGATCAGACTGTAAATCTGCCGGCTCTGCCTTCGGAGGTTCGAATCCTCCCCCCTCCACCATCCTGTTTGTATATAAGATTGCGGGTGTAGTTCAATGGTAGAACTCCAGCCTTCCAAGCTGGTCACGTGGGTTCGATTCCCATCACCCGCTCCAGATGATCGGTGGTTTCTGCCCATATAGCTCAGTAGGTAGAGCACTTCCTTGGTAAGGAAGAGGTCACCGGTTCAAATCCGGTTATGGGCTCCATAAATTTGCAACAATAAAAGCTTTTTCGGGAAAGTAAAATGTCCAAAGAAAAATTCGAACGTAAAAAACCACACGTAAACGTAGGAACCATCGGTCACGTCGATCATGGTAAAACCACATTGACCGCGGCATTGACAAAAGTGATGGCGGATGCGCGTGGAGGTGTTTACAAGGCCTACGATCAAATTGATAACGCCCCCGAAGAGCGCGAGCGTGGTATTACAATCGCAACGGCTCACGTAGAGTACGAATCGGAAAACCGTCACTATGCGCATGTGGATTGCCCGGGTCATGCCGACTACGTCAAAAACATGATTACCGGTGCGGCGCAAATGGATGGCGCGATCCTGGTCTGTTCGGCGGCCGACGGCCCGATGCCGCAAACTCGTGAGCATATATTGTTGGCACGTCAAGTAGGTGTTCCGTATATCGTGGTTTATTTGAATAAAGCCGATATGGTGGATGATGCCGAATTAATCGAATTAGTGGAAATGGAAGTCAGAGAATTATTGGACATGTACGAATTTCCGGGCGACGATACTCCGTTAGTTATCGGCTCGGCGTTAAAAGCGCTGGAGGGCGATACCAGTGATATCGGCGTGCCATCGATCCTTAAGCTGGTCGAAGCCTTAGATAGCTATATTCCGGAGCCTGAGCGAGCGATTGATCAGCCGTTCCTGATGCCGATTGAGGACGTGTTCTCGATTTCCGGACGCGGCACCGTGGTTACCGGACGTGTCGAGCGTGGAATCATTAAGGTTGGGCAAGAGATTGAAATTGTCGGAATTAGACCGACTACGACGACAACCTGCACCGGCGTGGAAATGTTCCGTAAGTTATTGGATCAAGGCCAAGCGGGCGATAACGTTGGGGTCTTGTTAAGAGGCACCAAAAGAGACGAAGTCGAACGCGGACAAGTCTTGGCGCACAAAGGTACCATTAATCCGCATACGCATTTCAAAGCGGAAATCTACGTATTATCGAAAGACGAAGGCGGGCGTCATACACCATTCTTTAATGGCTATCGTCCACAATTTTATTTCAGAACAACGGATGTGACTGGAGCGGTCGATCTTCCGGAAGGCGTGGAAATGGTGATGCCGGGCGATAACGTCAATGTTGAAGTGAAATTAATTGCTCCGATTGCGATGGAAGAAGGCTTGCGATTCGCGGTTCGTGAAGGTGGTCGTACCGTTGGCGCGGGCGTTGTTGCTTCGATTATTGAATAACGAAAGCACTCAGTAACAATTTTAATATTTTCTGAATTAGGTCAGTAGCTCAATTGGCAGAGCAGCGGTCTCCAAAACCGCAGGTTGGGGGTTCGATTCCCTCCTGGCCTGCCATCAGAAAAATACAATAACTATAAATCGTAATAACAATCATGAGTACACAAGTTGAATCCTCAGCATCGGTAGGTGATGTTGTTAAGCAAGTTTTCTCAATTGTTTTTGTTATTGCAGGTCTTGCGGGCTTTTACTACTTTTCCGAATACTCGTTATTATATAGGGTTCTCTCATTAGTCGTAATTGTTCTAATTGCAATGGGGCTCATGTTGACTACTCAAGTAGGTCAGGGTTTTTGGGCTTTTGCTCTGGAGTCAAAGCAAGAAGTAAGAAAAGTGGTTTGGCCGACGCGCCAAGAAACCATGCGAACGACTTTACTGGTCTTTGCAATGGTGCTTGTCGTTGGTGTGATACTTTGGTTGCTTGATATGTTTTTATTCTGGGGTGTTCGTTTATTAACCGGTCAAGGAGGCTAATAAATGGCACTTCGTTGGTATGTTGTTCATGCTTATTCAAACTTTGAAAATAAAGTTAAAGAGGCATTAGAGGAAAGGATAAAACGGGAAGGTCTAGAGCAGTATTTCGGCAAAATTCTTGTGCCTACAGAAGAAGTTGTCGAGATGCGTATGGGGCAGCAGCGTAAAAGCGAGCGGAAGTTTTTTCCGGGTTATGTTCTCGTGCAGATGGAATTGACTGATGAAACATGGCATATGGTTAGAGATGTCCCTAGAGTGCTTGGGTTTATTGGTGGAACATCCGACAAGCCGGCGCCCATTACGGAAAAAGAGGCGATGTCTATTTTAAATAGAGTCGAAGAAGGGGTTAATAAGCCAAGGCCAAAAGTTTTATTTGAAGTCGGTGAAGTCGTAAGAGTAAACGACGGTCCATTTAAGGATTTCAATGGAACGATAGAAGAAGTTAATTACGAAAAAAGTAAGCTTAGGATTTCGGTTTTAATTTTTGGCAGGTCGACACCGGTAGAGCTGGACTTCAATCAAGTTGAAAAATCATAAAAAGCGTCAAAAATTTTTTAAAATCCTGGATATGACTGTGTCCGGGATTTTTGTTTATTAGGGGAGCTGAAAAGCGATTGCACCCGATTTGGAGTAAATAATGGCAAAAAAAATCAATGCATACATAAAGTTGCAAGTAAAAGCGGGCGAAGCTAACCCTAGTCCACCAGTTGGACCTGCATTAGGTCAGCATGGTGTCAATATTATGGAGTTTTGTAAAGCCTTTAATGCAAAAACTCAAGAGTTAGAAAAAGGTTTGCCTATTCCGGTTGTTATTACCGTTTATAGCGATCGTAGTTTTACCTTTATTACTAAAACTCCACCTGCTTCGATTTTGTTAAAGAAAGCTGTTGGTGTAAAGAGCGGCAGTAGTACGCCGAATAAAGTGAAAATTGGCACAGTGACGCGTGAACAGCTTGAAGAGATCGCCAAAACAAAAATGGAAGATTTAAATGCGGCAAGCTTGGATGCGGCAGTTAAAACGATAGCCGGAAGTGCTCGTAGTATGGGCCTCAATGTGGAGGGCGTGTAATGGCAAGGCTGACTAAAAAAGCAAAACTGATTAAGTCGAAAGTAGATAGAAGCAAACAATACTCGGTCGACGAAGCGGTTGGTTTGTTGAAAGAGCTAGGAAACAGCAAGTTTGTCGAATCGATCGATGTCAGTGTCAACTTAGGCGTTGATCCAAGAAAATCCGATCAAAATGTTCGTGGTGCTACCGTATTGCCGAATGGAACCGGTAAGTCCGTAAGAGTTGCTGTATTTACTCAAGGCGCCAATGCAGATGCGGCGAAAGAGGCGGGTGCGGACATCGTCGGCATGGACGATTTAGCCGATCAGGTTAAAAAAGGCGAAATGAATTTCGACGTAGTGATCGCTTCTCCCGATGCAATGAGAGTTGTTGGTCAGCTTGGGCAAATTTTGGGCCCAAGAGGCTTAATGCCAAACCCAAAAGTCGGAACGGTTACGCCGGATGTCGCAACCGCCGTTAAAAACGCAAAATCAGGGCAAGTACGTTATCGGACCGACAAGTCGGGGATCATCCACTGCTCAATCGGTAAAGTGGATTTTGACGCGACAGCCATTCAACAAAATCTGGAAGCGTTATTGGCCGATTTGCGCAAAGCCAAGCCGAGTGCTGCAAAAGGCGTGTATATGAAGAAAATTACGCTGTCTTCGACCATGGGCCCAGGACTGTGGATCGATCAGAGCGGACTTGCCGGTTAAGGGCAGAAACTTTGGGTTGCCGGAAATACCGGCAACCGTCAAAGACCGCAGGTGTTGTAAAACTTAATCGTCCTGCGTAGACGGGAGCTGGAGCCGCAAAGCTGGTGAAAGGGACCGTAAGGGGCATCTACTTAAAGATGCGTTTTATTGATTCTGACAAAAAATCAGAAATGTACCGGAGGTAAATTGTGGCACTAAATTTAGATAGCAAGAAAGCTGTCGTCGAAGAGGTTGCCGAATTCGCCGCTAAAGCCCATTCCGCCGTCGCGGCGGAATATCGTGGTTTGACCGTGTCGGAAATGACCGAATTACGGAAAACCGCTAGAGAAACGGGTGTTTATCTGCGGGTTGTGAAAAACTCATTGGCAAAAAGAGCCATAGCCGGGACAGAATTCGAATGCATGCAAGAGGGCTTAGTCGGTCCGTTATTGTTAGCGTTTTCGATGGAAGATCCAGGCTGTGCGGCGAGATTAATCCATGAGTTTGCAAAAAGTCATAACAAGCTCGTCACTAAAATAGTGGCTATCGGTGGACAGGCATATGATGCTAACGAACTTGAAAGACTGGCAAAACTGCCGACGCGCGATCAAGGGATTAGCATGTTGATGTCGGTCATGAAAGCGCCGGTTGGCAAGCTTGCACGGACATTGGCTGCACTTAAAGACCTTAAAGAAGCGGCATAACCTTTTTTTAACCAGTTTTACATCTATTTTAGAGGAATACATAATGGCAATTTCACAAGAAGATATCTTGGAAGCGGTCTCTAACATGACGGTTATGGAAATCGTTGATTTAATTTCAGCGATGGAAGAAAAATTCGGCGTATCGGCGGCTGTCATGGCTGCGGCTCCAGCGGCAGCGACGGCTGCGGCGGCTGAAGAACAAACCGAATTCGATGTTATTTTGACTGCAGCCGGAGCCAACAAAGTTGCCGCGATTAAAGCGGTCCGCGGAATCACGGGTCTGGGCTTGAAAGAAGCCAAAGACGCCGTTGAAGGAGTGCCGACTACTTTGAAAGAAGGCGTAAGCAAAGATGAAGCCGAAGCGGTCAAAAAGGATCTTGAAGACGCAGGCGCTTCAGTCGAAATTAAGTAAAGATTTTGACGCAATATTTAAGGCATTAAGCCTCTTAGTACGGCTGGTGACATTTTGTCATCGGCCTTTTGCTGCTTATTTTTAGGTGGCAAAAAATAATTCCTGATGAAATAGGTATGGAAGCAATATGGCCTACTCTTTTACCGAAAAAAAACGCATTCGTAACAACTTTGGCAAAGGTACGGAAGTACTCGATGTGCCTTATCTTTTAGCGACGCAAATCAATTCCTACGCAAGTTTTCTACAATCCGGTATGTCCCCGGAAAAACGATTGAATGTAGGTTTGCATGCTGCTTTTTCCAGTGTTTTTCCAATAGAAAGTCATTCCGGGTATGCGGTTCTGGAATATGTAAAATACCGGTTAGGAGAGCCGACATTCGACGTCAGGGAGTGTCAACAAAGGGGGGCAACTTTTGCGGCGCCGCTGAGAGTGTTGGTGCGCTTGGTCATTTACGATAAAGACGCGCCTGGAAGCACGAAAGTCGTTAAGGATATCCGGGAGCAGGAAGTCTACATGGGCGAGTTGCCGTTAATGACCGATAACGGAACTTTCGTCATTAATGGAACCGAGCGGGTAATCGTTTCTCAGTTACATCGATCTCCAGGCGTGTTTTTTGATCACGATAAAGGTAAAACGCATTCATCAGGAAAGTTATTATTCAACGCAAGAGTTATCCCTTATCGCGGTTCTTGGCTTGATTTCGAATTCGATCACAAAGATTGTGTCTATGTCAGAATAGATAGACGTAGAAAAATTCCGGCAACGATCTTGTTAAGAGCGCTGGGTTATAATAACGAAGAAATGATGGATATTTTCTTCGAAACCAATCGCTTTGTCTTAACGGGTGATAGTTGTTTGTTCGATTTGGTGCCGGAGCGTCTGAGAGGCGAAATTGCAGCTTTCGACTTTAAGCATGACGGAAAGGTTCTTATCGAAGAAGGGCGTCGGATAACGGCAAAACATATACGCCAATTAAAAGAAGCGGGCGTCACTCAAATCGAAGTCCCTAAAGGTTATTTACACGGAAAAATATTAAGCCATAATCTGATCGATGAATCGACAGGTGAGCTGCTTGCCAATGTCAATGATGAGCTTACCGAGGAGTTGCTCGATAAAATCATAGATAGCGGTATACAAGAACTAAACACGATTTATGTCAACGATCTGGATAGGGGGCCCTATATCTCGAACGCGATGCGTTTGGACACGAGTAGCACGCAACTGGAAGCGTTAGTTGAAATTTATCGTATGATGAGACCGGGAGAGCCGCCGACAAAAGAATCAGCGGAAAACCTGTTTCAAAACCTGTTTTTTACCGAAGACCGTTACGATTTGTCGACCGTCGGGCGTATGAAATTCAATCGGCGCCTGGGTCGTCAAGAAACAACCGGAGAGGGCACGCTCAGCAAGGAAGATATCATTGATGTATTAAAGGAGTTGATCAATATCCGAAACGGAAACGGTAATGTCGATGATATCGATCATTTGGGTAACCGAAGAGTCCGTTCGGTTGGCGAGATGATCGAGAACCAATTCCGAGTTGGCTTAGTCAGGGTAGAGCGAGCGGTTAAAGAACGGCTGACATTAGCCGATTCCGAAGGCCTGATGCCGCAGGAAATTATCAACGCGAAACCGGTATCTGCGGCGGTTAAAGAGTTTTTCGGCTCAAGCCAGCTGTCGCAGTTCATGGATCAAAATAATCCGCTTTCTCAGGTTACGCACAAGCGCCGGGTATCGGCTTTGGGTCCGGGTGGATTGGCGCGCGAGCGTGCCGGTTTCGAAGTGCGCGATGTTCATACCACGCATTACGGACGCGTTTGCCCGATCGAAACGCCGGAGGGACCGAATATCGGTTTGATCAACTCATTGGCCGTTTATGCGCGCACCAACGAATATGGCTTTCTTGAAACGCCCTATCGAAAAGTTGTCGATGGAAAACTAACCGATCAGGTTGAATATCTCTCGGCGATCGAAGAAGGGGAGTTTGTCATTGCTCAGGCTGCTGTGCCGGTCGATGCGGACGGTCGTCTAAAAGAAGGACTAGTATCATGCCGTTATAAAGACGAATTTACATTGTCCATGTCCGATACCGTGCAATACATGGACGTATCGTCTAAACAAATAGTCTCTGTTGCGGCGTCTATCATCCCATTCTTGGAGCACGACGACGCGAATCGAGCGTTAATGGGGTCGAATATGCAGCGGCAAGCGGTTCCGACTCTAAGAGCCGAGAAACCGCTAGTGGGAACGGGTATGGAACGCACGGTAGCAAAGGATTCCGGGGTGGCTGTCGTAGCTACGCGAGGCGGAACCATTGAGGCCGTTGATGCCGCTAGGGTTGTGGTCAGGGTGAATGATGCCGAAACCGAGTCAGGTGAGCCGGGGGTCGATATTTATAATCTGACCAAGTATACGCGGTCCAACCAAAATACCTGTATTAACCAAAAACCATTGGTCAAGCTTGGCGACATCGTCAATGCGGGAGATATATTAGCCGATGGGCCTTCGACCGATATTGGCGAATTGGCTTTGGGTCAAAATATGCTTGTTGCTTTCATGCCTTGGAATGGATACAACTTCGAGGATTCGATTTTAGTTTCCGAAAGGGTTGTTAAAGAAGATCGTTTTACGACTATCCATATTGAAGAAAAAACCTGCGTTGCGAGGGATACTAAATATAACCCGGAAGAGATTACCGCGGACATTCCAAACGTCAGCGAAGAAGCCTTATCGAAATTGGATGAGTCCGGGATCGTTTATGTCGGTGCCGAGGTCAAAGGCGGTGATATTCTGGTCGGTAAAGTAACTCCTAAAGGTGAAACGCAATTAACGCCTGAGGAAAAGCTATTGCGTGCAATTTTCGGTGAGAAAGCTGCCGACGTAAAAGATACGTCATTAAGAGTACCGAACGGTGTTGAAGGGACGGTTATCGATGTCCAAGTCTTCACGCGAGATGGTGTTAAGAAGGATAAGCGTGCGCTCGAAATAGAAGAAGAGCAAATTAAGCGTTATAGAAAAGATCTTGACGATCAGCTAAAAATTGTCGAAAAGGACATATATGCGCGAGTCGCTAGATTAATCGTCGGCAAGAAGGCTTTATCCGGGCCGGATAATTTATCTTCAGGCGCTGTCGTAAATCAAGAATATCTGGATAGATTGAGGCCTTCTCAATGGCTGCAAATCAAAATGGAAGATGAAAACATCAATGTCCAATTGGAAGGAGTCATCGAGCAAATCGAGCAACAGAGAAAGGATTTCGATGTCAAGTTTGATATCAAGCGCAAAAAGATCACCATGGGCGATGATTTGCCGCCCGGTGTCTTAAAAATGGTTAAGGTCTACCTCGCGGTTAAGAGAAGAATACAGTCGGGCGATAAAATGGCTGGGCGACATGGAAATAAAGGGGTTATTTCCATGATTAGACCGATCGAAGACATGCCTTATACAGCCGATGGTAATCCGGTCGATATCGTATTGAATCCTCTCGGGGTTCCGTCACGTATGAATGTGGGTCAGGTGTTGGAAACTCATTTGGGTTGGGCGTCCAAAGGTTTGGGTATCAAGATTGGTAAAATGCTTGAGGCTCAAGCAAAAATCGTTGAAATTAGAGGGTTTTTAGAAAAAATCTATAATAGCAGCGGTCGTAAGGAAGACTTGAATGCCTTGACCGATAAAGAGATCCTCGAGCTAGCCCATAATTTGGTTGAAGGGGTACCGATGGCGACTCCTGTGTTCGATGGCGCTAGCGAAGATGAAATTAAAACCATGTTGAGACTGGCAGATTATCCTGAACATGGTCAAACCGTACTCTATGACGGTTTGACCGGCGAACCGTTCGAACGCGAAGTTACCGTTGGTTACATGTACATGTTGAAATTGAATCATTTGGTAGATGATAAAATGCATGCACGTTCTACCGGTCCTTATAGCCTGGTAACTCAACAGCCGCTGGGAGGAAAGGCTCAATTCGGCGGACAACGATTCGGTGAAATGGAAGTCTGGGCTTTGGAGGCTTATGGGGCGGCTTATACCTTGCAGGAAATGTTGACTGTGAAATCCGATGATGTAACCGGTAGAACCAAAATGTATAAAAATATCGTTGATGGCGACCATAAAATGGAAGCCGGTATGCCGGAGTCGTTCAACGTCTTGATCAAAGAAATACGTTCACTCGGTGTCAATATTGAGTTAGAAAGCGATTAAGTTCGATTATTTACCTTAATTTGATTGCCCGTTCCGGCCTCATGCCGGAAACCATTTAGAGAGGATAAGCTCTTGAAAGATTTAATGAACTTTTTAAAGCGCCAAGGCCGCGCCGATGATTTCGATTCAATTCGCATAGGCTTGGCGTCTCCTGACATGATCCGTTCTTGGTCTTATGGAGAAGTTAAAAAGCCTGAAACGATCAATTATCGAACTTTTAAGCCGGAACGAGATGGATTGTTTTGCGCCAAAATTTTTGGCCCTGTGAGCGATTATGAATGTTTATGCGGAAAATATAAAAGACTGAAACACAGAGGCGTCATCTGTGAAAAATGCGGCGTTGAAGTCACGCTTTCAAAAGTGCGCCGAGAAAGAATGGGGCATATTGAGTTAGCTAGTCCGGTTGCTCATATTTGGTTTTTGAAGTCTTTGCCATCGAGGATTGCGCTGCTGCTAGACATGACGCTTCGTGAAATCGAGCGCGTCTTGTATTTCGAATCATTCGTTGTGCTGGATCCGGGTGTTACGCCGCTTAATAAAGGGCAGTTACTAACCGATGACGAATATCTCGATGCCGTCGAGGAATTTGGCGATGATTTCGTTGCGAAAATGGGTGCCGAAGCCGTTTTTGACTTGCTCAAAGCAATAGATCTTAATGGCGAAATCAACCGTTTGCGCGAAGAGATCAACGGCACTAATTCAGAAACTAAGATTAAAAAGTTTTCTAAGCGCTTAAAAGTAATCGAATCGCTGTTAAGCTCTAAAAATCGTCCTGAATGGATGATTATGCAAGTATTGCCGGTTTTGCCTCCGGAATTGAGACCTTTGGTGCCTCTGGATGGCGGGCGGTTTGCCACGTCGGATTTAAACGATCTTTATCGTCGCGTCATCAATAGAAATAACCGGCTCAATCGTTTGTTGGATTTGAACGCGCCGGATATTATCGTCCGTAACGAAAAGCGAATGCTGCAAGAGTCGGTCGACGCATTACTCGATAATGGCCGTCGAGGCAGAGCTATCACCGGTACTAATAGAAGACCGCTTAAATCCCTTGCCGATATGATTAAGGGTAAGCAAGGCCGATTTAGGCAAAATTTGTTAGGTAAGCGTGTCGACTATTCCGGGCGTTCGGTTATTGTGGTCGGACCGACGCTACGCTTGCATCAATGCGGTTTACCTAAAAAAATGGCTTTGGAATTATTCAAGCCGTTCATCTTTAGCAAATTGCAATTGAGAGGGCTTGCCACAACGATTAAAGCCGCGAAGAAGATGGTTGAGCGAGAAGGTGCCGAGGTTTGGGATATTCTCGAAGAGGTCATTCGCGAGCATCCGGTGTTGTTAAACAGGGCGCCGACCTTGCATCGCTTGGGTATACAAGCGTTCGAGCCAATCTTAATCGAAGGTAAAGCGATACAGTTGCATCCTTTGGTCTGCAGCGCTTTCAATGCCGATTTTGATGGCGACCAAATGGCGGTGCATGTGCCATTATCGATAGAGGCGCAGCTTGAAGCCAGAACGTTGATGATGGCGACCAATAATATTTTGTCGCCGGCAAGCGGTGAGCCGATTATCAACCCGTCTCAGGACGTAGTTTTGGGTCTTTATTTTATTAGCCGAGAAAAAGTTAATGCAAAAGGTAATGGCTCGATCTTTGTTTCAATAGATGAAGTTCATAAAGCCTTGGCATTTAAAAGTGTCGACTTACAAGCCAAGATTCAATTAAGAATCACTGAAAGAATAAAAACCGATAGAGGGGTTGCCGAACAAAAAACCTATCGTGTCGAAACGACGGTTGGCCGAGCATTGATCTGGGAAATTGTTCCTGAAGGTATGCCGTACGAGATGGTCAATTGCGATATGACGAAGAAAAATATATCGCGATTGATCAATTATTGCTATCGACATCTAGGTATCAAGGAAACGGTCATTATGGCCGACCAATTGATGTATCTTGGTTTTCGTTATGCCACCCTTTCGGGTGTGTCTTTCGGTATCGAAGATATGGAGATACCGGCTAAGAAAGAAGAAATTATCAATACGGCTAATGCCGAAGTTAACGAAATACAAAGTCAATACTCGTCAGGTTTGGTGACTGACGGCGAGCGATACAACAAGGTAGTTGATATCTGGTCTCATGCAAATGATCAGGTCGCGAAAGTCATGATGGATGGTTTGGGCGTAGAGGAAATCGAAGATGCCGATGGCAACAAGGTTACTCAGAAATCGTTCAACTCAATTTTTATGATGGCCGAGTCGGGTGCTCGGGGTTCCGCTGCACAGATTAGGCAGTTGGCCGGCATGCGCGGCTTGATGGCGAAGCCGGATGGTTCGATTATCGAAACGCCGATTACTGCGAATTTTAGGGAAGGTCTGGACGTACTGCAGTACTTTATTTCGACTCACGGCGCACGTAAAGGGCTAGCCGACACGGCGCTGAAAACCGCTAACTCGGGTTATTTGACAAGGCGTTTGGTCGATGTGGCTCAAGATTTGGTTATTACAGGAGACGATTGCGGCACGACGCAAGGTATCTCGATGATGCCGATTATCGAAGGCGGTGATGTGGTCGAACCATTGGCCGAGCGTGTATTAGGTCGCGTAGTCATCAGCGACGTGATGGATGCGGCCGGCGAAAAAGTTATCGTTAAAAACGGAACCTTGCTTGATGAGCACTGGGTGTCGGTGCTTGAAGAAAACAGTGTCGATCACGTCTATGTGCGTTCGGTTATCACTTGTGAAAATCGCCATGGTGTTTGTGCTGCGTGTTACGGCAGAGACTTGGCTAGAGGGCATTTAGTCAATAGCGGCGAAGCGGTCGGTGTTATTGCTGCGCAGTCCATCGGTGAGCCGGGGACGCAGTTGACAATGCGTACTTTCCATATTGGCGGTGCAGCTTCGAGATCGGCTGCGATTAGTAATGTACAAGTTAAATCGGCTGGAACGGTTAAGTTAAGTAACCTTAAGACCGTTACAAACCGGGAGGGAAATCTGGTAGCGGTTTCCCGGTCCGGCGAAATCGGTATCATCGACGAATATGGCCGTGAGCGCGAGCGCTATAAAATTCCATATGGCGCGGTTTTGTTAGTCCAGGACGGCAGTAAAATTAGCGGTGGAGAAATTATCGCCAACTGGGATCCGCATACGCATCCGGTAATTACCGAGGTTGATGGCGTAGTCAGCTTATTCGACTTCATGGATGGTGTAACGGTTCAAAAGCAGGCGGATGAGGTTACGGGCTTAAGTTCCTTAGTGGTTACCGATCCTAAGCAAAGGGGTAGTGCCGGTAAAGATTTGCGCCCAATGGTTAAGCTAATGGATGCCGCCGGAGAGACCATTTATCTGCCCGGAACAGAGATTCCCGCGCAGTACTTCCTGCCGACCGGAGCAATTGTCAGTATCAAGGACGGTCATGAAGTTAAAGTTGGTGACGTATTGGCGAGGATTCCTCAGGAGTCGAGTAAAACGCGCGACATCACCGGTGGTTTACCTCGTGTAGCCGACTTGTTTGAAGCAAGAAAAACCAAGGATCCGGCGATTTTGGCGGAAACAACCGGCACGATATCCTTCGGTAAAGAGACTAAAGGTAAGCAGCGTGTCATCATAACCGATGCAAGCGGCGAACAATATGAAACATTGGTGCCGAAATGGCGGCATATTACCGTGTTCGAGGGCGAGCATGTCGAAAAAGGTGAAACCATTGCTGAAGGTGAATTGACGCCGCACGATATTTTAAGGTTGCGTGGTATTGAAGATCTTGCTAACTATCTAGTGAAAGAGATTCAAGACGTTTATCGATTACAGGGTGTAAAAATCAATGATAAACATATTGAAGCAATCATTAGGCAAATGCTTCGTAAAGTTGAAATCACTGCCGGCGGTGACACGGAATTCTTGAAAGGAGATCAGGTCGAGCGGGCCTATGTTCGTGAGGTCAATGAAAAAATGGAAGCGGAAGGAAAGATACCGGCAAGTTTCGAGTCTGTTTTGTTGGGTATCACTAAAGCTTCATTGGCAACTGAGTCATTTATCTCGGCCGCTTCCTTCCAGGAGACGACTCGAGTATTGACGGATGCAGCGGTTCGCGGACTGAGCGACGGTTTGCATGGGTTGAAGGAAAATGTGATCGTTGGGCGATTGATACCCGCGGGTACAGGATTGGCCTATCATGAGCAAAGAAGGAAGCGACGCTCCAAAGAAATGGAGGTTCCATCCGAGGGTGATAATATTTCATCAGTCGATGCGGGTGATGTAGAAGAAGCATTAAAGCAAGCCTTAAACACTGAATAAATTAAATCGGCTTGACCTGGTAAAAAATTAGCGTTAAGATGCTCTGCTCAAATGAGCTAACGCTATTTGTCAGGATAAGCATTATATGGCCGCTGTGCATAAAAATGTACGGCGGTTATTTTTATTGACTGGCGGGTAAACTGAATTATCGGAGTAACAAATTTATGGCCACGATCAACCAATTGGTTCGTAAGCCGCGTGCTAAAAGAATAGAAAAAAGCAATGTTCCGGCGCTGGAGGCATGTCCTCAACGTCGCGGAGTATGTACTAGAGTCTATACCACGACCCCCAAGAAGCCGAACTCGGCATTAAGAAAGGTCGCACGGGTACGGTTGACAAACGGTGCAGAGGTAAGTAGCTATATTGGTGGTGAGGGTCACAACCTACAAGAGCATTCCGTTGTGTTGATTCGTGGCGGTAGGGTAAAGGATTTGCCTGGTGTTCGATATCATGTCGTTCGCGGAAGTCTTGATACTTCGGGTGTCAAAAACAGAAAGTGCGGTCGTTCGAAGTACGGAACGAAAAGACCTAAAGCCTAACGAAGTTTGGTGAATTAAATGTCAAGAAGAAGAGTAGCGGCGAAAAGAGACGTCATTCCTGATCCTAGATTTGGTAGCACTATGCTAACCAAATTCATGAATATGATCATGACTAGCGGAAAGAAATCGGTTGCCGAAAAGATCGTGTATGGAGCGCTGGACGTGATCGAAAGTAAAGGTCATGCCGAGCCGTTGGAGGTGTTGACTCGAGCTCTGGAGAATGTACAGCCGCGGGTTGAGGTGAAGTCAAGGCGTGTCGGCGGGGCAACCTATCAGGTTCCTGTGGAAGTTAGACCTTCGCGCCGTGCAGCTTTGGCGATGCGTTGGTTGATTGATGCGGCTCGTAAAAGAAACGAAAAAAATATGCCTTCAAAACTGGCCGGTGAGTTATTGGATGCCTTCGAAAGCCGTGGTGCGGCAGCTAAAAAGCGTGAGGAAACTCATCGTATGGCTGAGGCAAACAAGGCGTTTTCTCATTACCGTTGGTAATTTAAGTTACTGAAGGCATGCGCAGTGGCACGAAAAACTCCTCTTAGTCGTTATCGAAATATAGGTATCATGGCTCATATTGATGCCGGTAAGACTACGACTACCGAGCGCGTACTGTTTTATACCGGCGTTTCGCACAAAATTGGCGAGGTGCATGACGGTGCGGCAACCATGGATTGGATGGCTCAAGAGCAAGAAAGAGGTATTACTATCACCTCGGCCGCTACGACCTGTTTTTGGAGTGGAATGAGCAAGCAGTTTCCGGAGCATCAAATAAATATTATTGATACGCCGGGGCATGTCGATTTTACGATCGAGGTTGAACGATCGCTTAGGGTTTTAGATGGAGCTTGTGCTGTATTTTGTGCGGTGGGTGGTGTTGAGCCGCAATCGGAAACAGTGTGGAGGCAGGCAAATAAATACCATGTGCCAAGGTTAGCGTTCATCAATAAGATGGATAGGCAGGGAGCCAATTTTTTAAGAGTGGTTCAGCAAATTAAAGCTCGTTTAGGAAGCAATCCTATCCCGATGCAATTGCCGATAGGTGCTGATGATTCGTTCGAAGGCGTTGTAGACCTGATAAAAATGAAAGCTATTTATTGGGACGAAGCGACTAAAGGAATGAATTTCGAAGAGCGTGAAATACCGGGCCATATGCTTTCGCTCAGCCAAGAATGGCGTGATCACATGATCGAATCGGCAGTTGAAAGTTCGGATGAGCTAATGGAAAAATACCTTGAAGGTGTAGATCTCTCCGAAGAAGAGATCAAAAAAGGGGTGCGACAGCTCACGTTAAATAATCTTGCGGTTCCTACATTTTGCGGATCGGCCTTTAAAAACAAAGGCGTTCAGGCGATGTTGGATGCCGTAATCGAGTATTTGCCTTCACCTACAGAAGTTAAGCCGATTAAAGGTGTTCTTGATGATGATGTCACCGAAGAAGAACGACCTGCAGACAATGATGCGCCTTTTGCGGCTTTAGCTTTTAAAATTGCAACCGATCCGTTTGTTGGGGCTTTAACCTTTATTAGGGTTTATTCGGGTGTGCTTAATTCCGGCGATGCTGTTTATAACTCGGTAAAAAAGAAGAAAGAACGTATTGGGCGGTTGGTGCAGATGCATGCCAATTCCCGCGAAGAAGTTAAGGAAGTGCATGCCGGCGATATAGCGGCGGCAATAGGTTTGAAAGATGTCACTACCGGCGATACATTATGTGACATGAAATCGGTCATTGTGCTTGAGAGAATGGATTTTCCTGAGCCGGTAATATCGGTTGCGGTTGAGCCGAAAACTAAAGCCGATCAAGAAAAAATGGGAGTTGCTCTTGGCAAGCTTGCCCAAGAAGATCCATCGTTTCGTGTACATACAGATCAGGAGTCAGGTCAAACCATTATTTCCGGAATGGGTGAATTACATCTGGAGATAATTGTAGACAGAATGAAAAGGGAATTCAGCGTCGATGCTAACGTAGGAGCTCCCCAAGTTGCCTATAGAGAAACGATTCGCAAGCAAGTGGAGCAAGAGGGTAAATTTATTCGACAATCCGGCGGTCGAGGTCAATATGGACATGTATGGTTGCGAATCGAGCCGAAAGAACCTGGTTCCGGATATGAATTTGTGAATGAAATTGTTGGTGGCGTGGTTCCGAGGGAATACATACCGGCAGTTGACAAAGGAGTGCAGGAGCAACTGGAAAATGGAGTTTTGGCAGGGTATCCAGTGGTTGATGTAAAAGTATCATTGTTTGATGGATCGTATCACGATGTTGATTCGAGCGAGATGGCATTTAAAATCGCGGGATCAATGTGCTTTAAAGAGGGTGCGAAAAAAGCCGACCCGGTCCTTCTGGAGCCGATAATGAAGGTAGAAGTCGTGACTCCGGAAGATTACATGGGTGATGTTGTAGGTGATATAAACAGGCGCCGTGGAATCATTCAGGGTATGGACGACACTCCTGCAGGTAAAATTATCAGTTGTGAAGTTCCGTTGGCGGAGATGTTCGGTTATGCGACTGATTTGCGATCTGCAACACAGGGGCGAGCAACATACAGTATGCAATTTGAAAAATACGCTGAAGCACCTGCAAATATTGCAGAAGCAATCATAAAAAAAGTTTCATAAATTGAATAAAAAATAAAGGTATTGAATCATGTCCAAAGAAAAATTCGAACGTAAAAAACCACACGTAAACGTAGGAACCATCGGTCACGTCGATCATGGTAAAACCACATTGACCGCGGCATTGACAAAAGTGATGGCGGATGCGCGTGGAGGTGTTTACAAGGCCTACGATCAAATTGATAACGCCCCCGAAGAGCGCGAGCGTGGTATTACAATCGCAACGGCTCACGTAGAGTACGAATCGGAAAACCGTCACTATGCGCATGTGGATTGCCCGGGTCATGCCGACTACGTCAAAAACATGATTACCGGTGCGGCGCAAATGGATGGCGCGATCCTGGTCTGTTCGGCGGCCGACGGCCCGATGCCGCAAACTCGTGAGCATATATTGTTGGCACGTCAAGTAGGTGTTCCGTATATCGTGGTTTATTTGAATAAAGCCGATATGGTGGATGATGCCGAATTAATCGAATTAGTGGAAATGGAAGTCAGAGAATTATTGGACATGTACGAATTTCCGGGCGACGATACTCCGTTAGTTA
The DNA here is from genome assembly GCF_000968535.2 of Methylotuvimicrobium alcaliphilum 20Z. Lineage (NCBI taxonomy): Bacteria > Pseudomonadati > Pseudomonadota > Gammaproteobacteria > Methylococcales > Methylococcaceae > Methylotuvimicrobium > Methylotuvimicrobium alcaliphilum. Next base: position 3,864,551 of record NC_016112.1, on the reverse strand, counting down.
TCGGCTCGGCGTTAAAAGCGCTGGAGGGCGATACCAGTGATATCGGCGTGCCATCGATCCTTAAGCTGGTCGAAGCCTTAGATAGCTATATTCCGGAGCCTGAGCGAGCGATTGATCAGCCGTTCCTGATGCCGATTGAGGACGTGTTCTCGATTTCCGGACGCGGCACCGTGGTTACCGGACGTGTCGAGCGTGGAATCATTAAGGTTGGGCAAGAGATTGAAATTGTCGGAATTAGACCGACTACGACGACAACCTGCACCGGCGTGGAAATGTTCCGTAAGTTATTGGATCAAGGCCAAGCGGGCGATAACGTTGGGGTCTTGTTAAGAGGCACCAAAAGAGACGAAGTCGAACGCGGACAAGTCTTGGCGCACAAAGGTACCATTAATCCGCATACGCATTTCAAAGCGGAAATCTACGTATTATCGAAAGACGAAGGCGGGCGTCATACACCATTCTTTAATGGCTATCGTCCACAATTTTATTTCAGAACAACGGATGTGACTGGAGCGGTCGATCTTCCGGAAGGCGTGGAAATGGTGATGCCGGGCGATAACGTCAATGTTGAAGTGAAATTAATTGCTCCGATTGCGATGGAAGAAGGCTTGCGATTCGCGGTTCGTGAAGGTGGTCGTACCGTTGGCGCGGGCGTTGTTGCATCAATCATCGAGTAAACAATATGACGAGTCAAACTATTAGAATACGCCTGAAATCATTTGATCATAAATTAATTGATCAATCCGCAGGTGAAATCGTAGAAACAGCGAAAAGAACGGGTGCGCAAGTCAAGGGCCCTATCCCGCTGCCTACTAAGAAAGAGCGGTTTACGATTTTGATCTCTCCGCATGTCAATAAAGACGCGCGCGATCAATATGAATTAAGAACGTACAAACGATTGCTCGACATCGTCGAGCCAACCGAAAAAACTGTCGATGCCTTGATGAAATTAGATCTGGCAGCCGGTGTGGACGTTCAAATAAAGTTGAATTAAATGTAGGGGAATTGGCAGATGTCAATAGGTCTAATTGGTCGTAAATGTGGTATGACCAGAGTATTTTGCGAGGATGGGTCGTCAGTGCCCGTGACGGTTCTTCAGATAGAGTCTAACCGAGTTACTCAAGTTAAAAGCATCGAAAAAGATGGCTATCGCGCGATACAAGTCGCTGCTGGTGAAAAAAAATCATCTAGAGTGAATAAGGCGATGGCTGGTCATTTTGCGGCTGCGAATGTAACCGCAGGAAGAGGTCTGTGGGAATTCAGGCTGGATGACGGTGAAGGTGACGATCTCTCTGCCGGTTCCGAATTACAGGCAAGTATTTTTGCTCAAGGACAGGTGGTTGATGTTCGCGGAACAAGCATCGGTAAAGGTTATCAAGGTGCGGTCAAGCGGCATAATTTTAGAACGCAGGATGCGACGCACGGTAATTCGTTGTCCCATAGAGCTCCCGGTTCTAACGGTATGTGTCAAACGCCCGGTCGCGTTTTTAAAGGGAAAAAAATGTCCGGTCATATGGGCGCCGCTAAAACGACAATCGATAATCTAACTATTCATGCAGTCGATAGCGAGAGAAATTTGATTTTAGTCAAAGGGGCTGTGCCTGGAGCAAAAGGTAGCGATGTCGTGATTACCCCGGCTGCGAAAATGCGGAATAAGAAGGATAAATCATGAGTATACAAATTCCTGCAATTAACGAAAGCGAATCTGCCGCAGCAGTTGCGGTAGGCGAAGAAGTTTTTGGGCAAGTTTTTAATGAGACGTTAGTTCATCAATTGGTGACTCGGCACTTGGCAGGCGCTCGTTCTGGGACAAAAGCACAGAAGACACGTTCCGATGTAAGTGGTGGTGGGATTAAGCCTTGGCGTCAAAAAGGGACGGGGCGGGCAAGATCTGGTACAATGCGCAGCCCACTCTGGAGAACAGGTGGCGTGACCTTTGCTGCAAGACCGCGTTCATTCGAGCAAAAACTGAATAAAAAAATGTTTCGATCGGGTTTGCGGTCGATTTTGTCCGAGTTGCTAAGACAAGACCGTTTGGTTGTTAGTAGTGAAATCATTCCTTCGACTCCAAAAACGAAAGAAATGGTTGCAAAGCTGAGCGGTTTGGATTGTAAGCGCGTTTTAATCATATCCGACGAAGTCGACTTTAATCTGGCTTTGGCTTCAAGAAATATTCCGTATTTAGAAGTTTGTTCTGCGGATAATTTGAGCCCGGTATCACTGGTTGCAGCGGAAAAAGTCATTATGACGCCTGCGGCGGTAAAAATGATAGAGGAGAGATTGGCATGAGCGAGCTAATCAAAAGTAAATTGGCAAGTGTCTTGAGAGCTCCTGTTGTTTCAGAAAAAAGCACAATTGCCGCTGAGGCGAATAAACAGTTTGTGTTTAACGTTCAGAAACAGGCGACAAAGAATCAAATAAAGCAAGCCGTCGAGCTTATGTTCGAAGTAAAAGTCGATTCGGTCCGTGTGCTGAATGTCAAAGGTAAGAAAAAAAGGTTTGGTCAAACCCTTGGCAAGCGTTCCGATTGGAAAAAAGCCTATGTCAAGCTCAAAGAAGGCCACGATATAGATTTCTCGGCAGCTTAATAGTTAAAAGTTTAAAAGATCAATAGGAAACGGTAGAAAGCATGGCTATTGTAAAATCAAAACCTACATCGGCTGGATCGAGGTTTGTTGTACGTGTCAAAAACGATGAGTTACATAAAGGCAAGCCATTCGCACAGTTGCTTGATAAAAACAGCAAAAATGGCGGACGTAATAATCAAGGGCGCATAACCACACGTCATGTCGGTGGGGGTCATAAGCATCACTACCGGATCATTGATTTTAAAAGAAATAAAATAGATATTCCGGCTGTTGTTGAGCGTATCGAATATGATCCCAACAGAACCGCCAATATTGCTTTGATTCTCTTTAAAGACGGTGAGCGTCGATATATTATCGCCCCTAAAGGCATAACCCAAGGGCAAGAAATTTTATCCGCTGAAACCACTACGGTGAAACCGGGTAATTGTATGCCGCTTAGAAATATTCCATTGGGTACTACTATTCATTGCGTTGAATTAAAGCCCGGTAAAGGTGCTCAATTAGCAAGAAGCGCTGGCGCATCTTGCCAGTTAGTCGCTAGAGAAGGCGCTTACGTAACCATCCGGTTAAGATCGGGTGAAATGCGCAAAATCATGGCCGATTGTAAGGCTGTAGTTGGAGAAGTATCCAACTCTGAGCACAACTTAACATCATTGGGCAAGGCCGGAGCAAAGCGCTGGCGCGGAGTAAGGCCAACCGTTCGCGGTGTGGCAATGAATCCTGTAGATCATCCGCATGGTGGTGGTGAAGGGCGTACGTCAGGCGGCAGACATCCTGTTTCGCCATGGGGTATGCCGACCAAAGGTTATAAAACACGTAAAAATAAACGCACAGACAATATGATTGTCAGACGCCGTAAGCAGAAATAGAGAGGAAATAGCGTGCCACGATCAATTAAAAAAGGTCCTTTTATAGATCATCATCTTCTGAAAAAAGTAGAGGATGCGGTAAAAGCCAATAATAGGAAACCGATTAAAACATGGTCAAGAAGATCAATGATTATTCCCGATATGTTGGGTTTAACTATTGCTGTCCACAATGGACGTCAACACGTCCCTGTTCTTGTTTCTGAGAATATGATAGGGCATAAACTCGGTGAATTTGCGCCGACACGCACCTATAAAGGGCATGTGGCCGATAAGAAGTCAAGGTAAGGTGTAGGATGGAAATATCAGCAAAATTAAGCAATGCACCTATGTCGGCACAAAAAGCCAGGTTGGTAGGTGATCAAATTCGCGGTCTTCCGGTCGAGAAAGCGCTGGCCATTTTGTCATTTAGTACAAAAAGTGCGGCAGGGGTCATCAAAAAGCTTTTAGAGTCGGCGATTGCCAATGCGGAGCATAACGAAAGCGCCGATGTTGACGAATTGAAAGTTACGACGGTTTATGTCAACGAAGGGCCGACCATGAAACGTTTTAAACCGCGAGCGAAAGGTCGAGCCAATAAAATATTGAAAAGAACCTGTCACATAACAATCAAAGTAGCAGAATACGAGTAGAGGTAAAAATGGGACAAAAAGTACATCCAACGGGTATTCGCCTTGGAATTGTTAAAGACTGGACTTCTAGATGGTACGCAAACTCTCAGGATTACCCGGTTTTTCTGCATCAAGATCTTAAAGTTAGAGACTTTATCAAAAAAAAGCTTGCTCACGCTTCGGTTAGTCGCATTCAGATTAATCGTCCGGCAAGTAATGCTCATATCACCGTTCATACTGCAAGACCAGGGATTGTGATTGGCAAAAAAGGCGAAGACATCGATAAATTGAGACAAGAAGTTTCGGCGATGATGGGCATTCCAGTTCAGATGAATGTCGAAGAAATCAGAAAGCCTGAATTAGATGCTTATCTGGTAGCAGAAAGCATTGCCCAGCAACTTGAAAAAAGAATCATGTACCGTAGGGCTATGAAGCGTGCGGTTACCAACACTATGCGTTTGGGCGCGGAAGGCATCAAAATTAATGTTGCCGGCCGTTTAAACGGTGCTGAAATTGCCCGTACCGAATGGTATAGAGAAGGCCGTGTCCCTTTGCACACACTTAGAGCCGACATCGATTATGGTACGGCCGAGGCAAATACCACTTATGGAATCATTGGCATAAAAGTCTGGATTTTCAAAGGTGAAGTATTTGATATGGATGCACAAGGTGTATCCGATGTTACAGAATCTAAAAAATAGTTGAACGGATAAAGTCATGCTTCAACCCAAAAGAACAAAATTTCGTAAGCAGCATAAGAATAGAAATAACGGTATAGCTGTTCGTGGCTCATCGGTAAGTTTCGGTGAATTCGGATTAAAAGCCACAACAAGAGGAAGGATTACAGCCCGTCAGATCGAAGCTGCACGTAGAGCGATCACTCGTCATGTAAAGCGTGGTGGTAAAATATGGATCAGAGTATTTCCAGACAAGCCTATTACTAAAAAACCTCTAGAAGTTAGGATGGGAAAAGGTAAAGGTAGTGTAGAATACTGGGTTGCTCAGATTAAGCCGGGCACCATGCTTTATGAAATCCAAGGTGTGCCCGAAGAGCTTGCAAGAGAAGCGTTTGCATTAGCATCTGCCAAACTGCCGATTAAGACAACATTCATAGCTCGGACGATAATGTGATGAAAGCCACCGAATTACGACAAAAATCGAAACAAGAATTAGCCGATATGTTACTCGAGCTCTCGAGAGAGCAATTCAATCTCAGAATGCAAAAAGGCACCGGTCAGTTGACAAAGACCGCTCAGGTCAAGCAAGTCAGGCGTGATATTGCCCGTATCCATACTGTATTGAATGAATTGGGGAGAGCGTAAGTCATGAGCGAAAAAACTGAAAAATTAAGAACCTTAAGCGGTCGTGTCATTAGTAATAAAATGGACAAAAGCATTACCGTCTTGGTCGAGCGCTTTGTCAAACACCCCGTGTACGGCAAATATATCAAGCGATCGACAAAATTAATGGCTCATGATGAGCAAAATCAATGCAATGAAGGCGATGTTGTGTCCATTACATCTTGTAGGCCAATGTCCAAAAACAAAACCTTCAGGCTAGTTGAAGTTGTTGAAAGCAACAATAAATAAGCACAAAGAATTTAATATCGAGACAATTGGGAATTAATCATGATTCAGATGCAAACTAACCTTGACGTTGCCGATAATAGCGGTGCAAAAAAGGTCATGTGTATCAAAGTGCTAGGCGGTTCACATAGGCGTTATGCTGGCATTGGCGACATTATCAAAGTCAGTGTTAAAGACGCAATACCGCGTGGTAGAGTAAAAAAAGGCGAAGTTTACAACGCCTTGGTTGTAAGAACTCGTAAAGGAGTTCGTCGTCCTGATGGTTCGGTTATCCGTTTCGACGGAAATGCCGCCGTCATTCTTAATAACCAATTGCAACCTCTCGGTACACGCATATTTGGTCCTGTAACTCGCGAATTAAGGGGAGATAAATTCATGAAAATTATTTCTCTGGCTCCTGAAGTTCTATAAAAAAGGATTAAATCATGCAAAAAATAAAACAAGGCGACGAAGTCATTGTATTGACCGGAAGAGATAAAGGTAAGCGCGGTAAAGTAACTAAAGTGTTTAAGGATGACAAGGTACTCGTAGAAGGGATCAACCGTGTCAAAAAGCACCAAAAAGGCAACCCTCGTGCCGGAGTATCTGGCGGTATCGTTGATAAAGATATGCCTATCCACCTTTCTAATATCGGTATTTACAATCCACAAACCCTAAAAGCGGATCGAATCGGCTTTAAGTTTCTAGAAGATGGAAGAAAAGTCAGGTTTTTTAAATCAACTAATGAAGTTGTTGATATCTAATAGAGGATTATTTAGACATGGCTAGACTAGAAGCTGAATACAAAGAAAAGATCCTGCCGGAATTAATGAAAAAATTCGGCTACAAATCCATTATGCAGGCACCCCGGATTACTAAAATCACACTGAATATGGGTGTTGGCGGTGCGGTTGCGGATAAGAAAATATTACAATCCGCTCTCGGTGATATGGAAAAAATCGCCGGTCAAAAAGCGATTGTCACCTTGGCAAGAAAATCGATAGCCGGGTTCAAAATACGCGATGACATGCCAATTGGCTGTAAAGTCACCCTGCGTAGTGATAGAATGTACGAATTTTTGGATCGCTTGATTAATATTTCCATTCCTCGCATTAGGGATTTCAGGGGGATGAGTCCTAAGAGTTTTGATGGGCGTGGTAATTATTCGATGGGCGTCAAAGAGCAAATCATATTTCCTGAAATTGATTATGACAAAATTGATGCTATTCGCGGAATGGATATTACCATTACGACAACAGCAAAAACCAATGAAGAAGGTTTGGCTTTGTTGAAGCTATTTAACTTTCCATTCAAAAACTAAAAGGCGATCGACTAATGGCTAAAAAATCAATGATTGCGCGTGAAGTAAAGCGTAACAAATTAGTAAAGAAATATGAAACCAAGCGAAAAGAGTTAAAAGAAATCATTCGCAATCCCGGCGCTACTTTTGAAGAAAAAGAAGCTGCTCATTTTCAATTACAAAAGCTACCAAGGGATTCCAGCGCTTCTCGTTTGCGCAACCGGTGTAATATCACTGGGCGTCCTCATGGCTATTATCGCAAATTCGGTTTATCTCGAAATAAATTAAGAGAATCGACCATGCGTGGTGATGTGCCTGGTTTAGTTAAGGCGAGTTGGTAAGATCTGTTTGGAGAATTGAAATGAGTATGACAGACCCAATAGCAGATATGTTGACCAGAATTAGAAATGGTCAATCTGCGGGAAAAATTAGCGTAAAACTGCCTTCTTCTAAATTGAAGGTAGCCATTGTAAAAGTTTTAAAAGATGAAGGTTACATCACCGACTATAGTGTTGAGACGAAAGGTAGTCATAGTGAAATGACCATAGTATTAAAATACTATCAAGGCCGACCTGTCATCGAAAAAGTAAAAAGAATCAGCAGGCCGGGGCTTAGAATTTATAAGTCGAAGGAAGAGCTTCCAAAGGTATTGGGAGGTCTGGGCATAGCTATCGTTTCGACATCGAAAGGTGTCATGACTGACAGAGCGGCACGTGCGATAGGGCATGGCGGTGAAGTTGTTTGTACTGTTTGTTAATTAGGGAGCCAAGTCATGTCAAGAATTGCAAAAGTACCTATCACTCTACCAAGCGGAATTGATATCAAACTCGAAGGCAACGAAGTTACTGTAAAAGGTAGTAAAGGACAATTGTCGGCCTTGTTACACGAAAAAGTAGGTCTGGCCATCGATAATAGCCAAATTGAAATTAAGTGGGATAAGGCGGATAAAATTGCCAATTCACAAGCCGGAACTACTCGTGCCGTTATTAATAATATGATAATTGGTGTGTCTCAAGGTTTTGAAAAGAAACTGGCATTAGTCGGTGTCGGTTATAGAGCTCAAGCTAAAGGCAATACTTTAGGCTTATCTCTTGGCTTTTCCCATCCGGTTGATTATGAAGTGCCGGCGGGTATAACGATCGAAACCCCCAGTCAAACCGAAATTATTGTCAAAGGTTTTGATAAGCAAAAAGTCGGTCAGGTCGCTGCAGAAATTAGAGGATATCGCCCGCCAGAGCCTTATAAAGGCAAGGGTGTCAGATATGCTGATGAGAATGTGGTCAGAAAAGAAGCCAAGAAGAAGTAAGGTAAAGTAATGGAAAAGAAAGCATCACGCTTAAAGCGCGCTCTGAAGCTGCGCAGTAAAATTAAGAATTCCGGAGCGAACCGTTTAACCATACACAAAACCGCTCAACACATTTATGCGCAGGTCATTAGTTCCGATGGGACGCATACGCTTGCAAGTTCTTCGACTGTTCAGGCTGAGGTCAAGTCAGCCGTAAAAAATACAGGAAACGTTGAGGCGGCTGCCGAAGTTGGAAAGTTTGTAGCCCAAAAAGCCATTGCGGCTGGAATCACTGAAGTGGCTTTCGACCGCTCAGGTTTTAAATATCATGGGCGTGTTAAAGCGCTTGCTGATGCCGCGCGTGAAGCCGGTTTAAAATTTTAGGAGATTGATTATGGCTACAGCACCATCTCAAGCAAGTACAGACGGTTTACAAGAAAAATTAGTATCGGTACGTCGTGTAGCAAAAGTTGTGAAAGGCGGTCGAGTTTTCGGCTTTGCTGCTTTAACGGTCGTCGGCGACGGTGAGGGTCGTGTGGGTTATGGCGTAAGTAAAGCCAGAGAAGTTCCCGTTGCAATCCAAAAGTCGTTAGAACAGGCTAGAAAAAACATGCGTAAAGTTGCTCTAAAAGGCGACACTTTGCAATACGCAGTTACGGCGTCCACCGGGGCGGCAAAAGTCTATATGCAACCAGCGTCGGATGGTACCGGTATTATTGCCGGCGGAGCAATGCGTGCGGTATTCGAAGTGGTCGGTGTTCATAATGTACTGGCCAAATGCATTGGAACTAACAACCCAATTAACGTTGTTAGAGCTACGATTGCCGGGTTAACTGAAATGCATGAGCCAAAAGACATCGCAGCCAAGCGCGGCCTGTCGGTTGAGCAGATAATTGGATAGTTGTTATGTCAGATAAAAAATTACAATTAACAATGACAAAAAGTAAACACGGCCGATTAGCAAGCCATCAGGCATGCTTAAAAGGTTTAGGTTTGCGTCGTATTAATCATACGGTATCGGTTTCCGATACCCCTGAAAATCGTGGGATGATTAATAAAGTTTCCTACATGCTAAGGGTAGAGGAATTGTAATGTACTTGAATTCAATAAGTCCTGCTGAAGGATCAAGAAAAAAAGCTAAGCGTGTCGGTCGCGGTATTGGATCTACTCTTGGAAAAACCTGTGGAAGAGGTCATAAAGGCCAAAAAGCAAGAAGCGGTGGATTTCACAAGGTTGGGTTCGAAGGTGGACAAATGCCCCTTCAAAGGCGATTACCGAAAGTTGGTTTTACGTCAAGATGCAAGCATTTGACAGCAGAAGTTCGCTTGAGTGAATTGGCTAACTTGCCTACGGAAACCATCGATTTGCAAGTATTGATCGAGACGGGTGTTGTTCCTGTTTTCACTAAAACCGCTAAAGTAATCCAATCGGGTGAAATTACAAAAGCTGTGACGTTGAAAGGTATAAAAGTGACTGCAGGCGCAAAAGCATCTATTGAAGCGGCTGGCGGCAAAGTAGAGGTCTAAGTGAATACAACAAGAGCACAAATGGCTGAAAAAGCAGGTGGCTATTCAGAATTAAGGTCTAGATTGCTATTCGTGCTGGGGGCGTTTTTCGTCTATCGAGTAGGGGCTCATATCCCTGTTCCTGGTATCGACCCAAAAGCTTTAGCCCTTATGTTTGAACAGCAAAGCGGTTCCATTCTCGATATGTTTAACATGTTTTCGGGTGGGGCATTAATGCGTTTAAGCTTATTTGCTCTTGGTATCATGCCTTACATTTCTGCTTCGATCATCATGCAGTTGATGACTGTAGTCATTCCAACGATGGAGCAGATGAAAAAAGAAGGCGAGTCCGGAAGGCGTAAAATATCTCAATATACACGTTACGGGACCGTAGTTCTGGCGACTTTTCAGGCTGTTGGTATTTCAATAGCTTTGCAAAATCAAACGGCCGGTGGATTATCTGTTGTGATTGCGCCAGGCATGAGTTTTGTTCTCATCACGACGATAACGCTAGTAACGGGAACCATATTTTTGATGTGGTTGGGCGAGCAAGTTACTGAAAGAGGAATCGGCAACGGTATTTCGTTAATTATTTTTGCCGGTATCGTTTCAGGACTTCCCTCGGCTGTCGGCGGTACTTTAGAGCTTGCTAGAACAGGCGAAATGAACAGTGCGTTCATTATTTTGCTATTCTTGCTAACGATCGCTGTTACTGCGCTAGTTGTCTTTGTTGAAAGAGGTCAACGAAGGATTATTATTAATTATCCTAAAAGACAGCAAGGTAGAAGGATGTATGCCGGGCAAAGTAGTTTTCTTCCGTTGAAGCTTAACATGGCGGGTGTTATACCTCCCATTTTTGCCTCAAGTATTATTCTGTTTCCGGCTACGGTAGCAGGTTGGTTCGGAAATGCCGAAGGCTTTGGTTGGCTTAAAGATATTGCGACTATGTTGTCGCCTGGCCAGCCGGTATACGTCATGTTTTATGCGGCAGCCATCATCTTTTTCTGTTTTTTCTATACCGCTTTGGTTTTTAATTCGAAAGAGACTGCGGATAATTTAAAAAAATCAGGTGCGTTCTTGCCTGGCATTAGACCTGGACAGCAGACCAGTGCCTATATAGATAAAGTGATGACGCGTCTTACATTGATTGGTGCTTTTTACATCACAGGCGTTTGCTTATTGCCTGAGTTTCTAATCGTTTACTGGAATGTGCCATTTTATTTTGGCGGGACCTCGTTGTTGATTATCGTTGTTGTCGTGATGGATTTTATTTCTCAGATGCAGACTCACATGATGTCACAGCAATACGAAGGCTTGATGAAGAAAGCGCATCTTAAAAAATAATTAAGTAGTTTAAGTATTACGGAGTGCATTGTGAAAGTTCGTGCGTCAGTTAAAAAAATATGCAGAAAATGCAAAGTCATAAAAAGAAATGGTGTTGTTAGGGTGATCTGTGAAGATGGGCGCCATAAACAACGTCAAGGATAATTTTCTATTGCGCCATAAATCATTAAATGTTATTATTCGGCGCTTAACTTTAGAGTCATTGCTCAGGGGAGTATCTAAATGGCACGTATTGCCGGGATTAACGTACCAGATCATAAGCATGCAGAAATTGCATTGACAGCGATTTATGGTGTTGGACGCAAAACAGCAAATCAGATTTGCGAGAAAGTGGGTATAGCACCGTCAAGAAAAATTAAAGAATTAACAGAAGAGCAGCTTGATTCTGTTCGTGAAGTTATTTCAAAAATGACCGTCGAAGGCGACTTGCGACGTGAAGTTTCAATGAACATCAAGCGATTGATGGATCTAGGTTGTTATCGTGGTATCCGACATCGTCGAGGCCTGCCTTTAAGAGGGCAGAGAACACGGACGAATGCAAGAACCCGTAAGGGCCCTCGCAAGCCTATTAGAAAGTAAAGATATTTCGATAAGAGGTTCATAAATGGCAAGTCCAAATCGTGCGCGTAAACGCATAAAAAAAGAAATAGCGGATGGCATTGCACATGTGCATGCCTCCTTCAATAATACCATCGTTACAATTACTGATAGAAAAGGTAATGCGCTCTCTTGGGCGACGTCCGGTGGTTCAGGTTTTAGGGGTTCAAGAAAAAGCACTCCTTTTGCTGCTCAGGTTGCTGCCGAAAGAGCTGGTTCGGTCGCATTAGAATACGGAATGAAAAACCTAGATGTAATGGTTAAGGGGCCTGGTCCTGGTAGAGAATCTGCCGTTCGTTCATTGAGTAACTTGGGTTTTAAAATCAGCAATATCATTGATGTGACGCCAATCCCTCATAACGGTTGCCGTCCACCTAAAAAACGCCGCGTTTAAGTTCTGGAGTAGTTTGTTATGGCAAGATATCTTGGCCCTACGTGTAAGTTAAGCCGTAGAGAAGGGACCGATCTTTTTTTAAAAAGTAGAGGCAAGTCGTTAGATGGTAAGTGTAAGCTTGACCAGCGGCCTGGACAACACGGTACTAAGCGTACAAGAAGTTCTGATTATGCATTGCAGTTGCGTGCTAAGCAAAGAATTAGAAGGATTTACGGCGTACTAGAAAAGCAATTTAGAAATTATTATAAAATTGCCGATTTAAAGAAAGGTGCAACAGGCGAAAATCTACTAAATCTTCTCGAGTCGAGACTCGATAACGTAGTATATCGGATGGGATTTGCCGCTACCAGAGCAGAAGCTCGTCAGTTGGTTAGTCACAAATCGATTATGGTCAACGACTCGTTAGTTAATATTCCTTCCTATCAGGTTCAGCCTGGTGATGTGATCGGCATCAGGGAAAAGGCAAAAAAACAACAAAGAATTATCGATGCATTAACTGTCACTGAGCAATACGGATTCCCAAATTGGGTTGATGTTAATAGTAAGGACATGGCTGGTACCTTTAAGTCTTTACCTGATCGCGTCGAATTGGGTTCTGATATTAATGAGCAGCTTGTTGTTGAGTTGTACTCGAAATAATAAACCTTAAACTAAGGGATATAAATGCAGAATAGTATTTCCGGCTTATTAAGACCTCGTCTTGTTGAGGTGGTAAGCAAATCCGCTAATCATTCAAGGATTGTAATAGAGCCTCTTGAGCGTGGATTCGGACATTCGCTTGGTAACGCTTTGAGACGGGTGTTATTGTCTTCGATTCCCGGTTGCGCAGTTACAGATATAGAAATTGAAGGTGTGCTGCACGAATATACCGCGATTGAGGGCGTTCAAGAAGATGTTATTGATATCATCTTAAACTTGAAAAAGTTAGCAGTCCTTTTGCACTCGAAAGATGATGTCGTATTGACTCTTTCCAAGAGCGGTGTCGGTGTTGTTACTGCTGCAGATATTCAGTTACCTCACGATGTAGAAATTGTTAATCCTGACTTGGTTATTGCAAATTTGACCCAGGATAAGCAATTCAATATGAAGATTCGCGTCAGAAGAGGTCGAGGGTATGAGCCGGTTAGTGCGCGAAAACAGCAAACCGATAATCCTATCATTGGTAGTCTGCAAGTTGATGCTTCGTATAGTCCGATTATAAAAGTTGCTTATCAAGTCGAGAGTACTCGCGTAGAGCAGAGAACGAATCTCGATAAGTTAATCGTTGAGCTAGAGACAAATGGTACGGTTGATCCGGAAGAGACTATAAAGCTAGCGGCAACCATATTGCATGATCAATTATCCGTTTTCGTGGATTTTGAAAAGGTTGCTCCTCCTGTCGATGAAAAAGAAGCGCCTCAAGAAGGTCCGGATATCGATCCTGTTTTGTTGAGACCTGTTGATGATTTAGAATTAACTGTTAGATCAGCAAACTGTTTAAAAGCGGAAAACATTTTTTATATAGGTGACTTGATTCAAAGAACTGAAGTTGAGTTGCTTAAAACCCCAAATTTAGGTAAAAAGTCCCTCACGGAAATCAAAGATGTGCTGGCTTTAAAAGGATTATCTCTAGGTATGCGCCTAGAAAATTGGCCTCCTGATAATCTGATTGATCAAAATCAAAGCAGTTTTTAAAATTATAACTTTAGGTCGTAATTACAATGAGACATCGTAAGTCTGGAAGAAAGTTTAATATGAATAGCAGCCACCGTAAGGCGCTATTCAGCAATATGGTTGGTTCGCTAATTAAGCATGAGCTTATTAAAACTACTTTGCCTAAGGCTAAAGAGTTAAGAAGTTATGCGGAGCCGTTAATCACTTTATCCAAAGAAGATTCGGTCGCAAAAAGAAGATTGGCCTTCGCTAAGTTGCGCGACCGTTCGATAGTGACTAAATTGTTTAATGAATTGGGTCCTCGTTATAAAGATCGTCAAGGTGGGTATTTACGCATTATGAAATGTGGTTTTAGACCCGGCGACTCCGCTCCTATGGCTTATGTAGAGTTGGTTGATCGTCCGATAGCTAGCGATAATGCTGAGTAAATTTTCCTGACACTTATCAAGACATAAAAAAAGCCGGTTTTAAACCGGCTTTTTTTATGTCTTGTGTTTTATGGTTATGTGATATGCCTTTTACAGTTCAAGTTTCGGCATTTAAAAGAGATGTCGGTGGTGGGGTGTCTGCGGCAGGATAGATTTCTGCTCCTGCAAAACCTAAATTCACCCAGCACCTAAATAAGCCATTATTTTTAAAGCTATGTTCGCGTTAGCAATTGAAACGGTTCTTTTTCCTACTAAATAAACCCATTAGGAAATAGTCAATGATTGCTTTCCAATACACTGAGCGTGGAAGAGGGTATACGATTACTCGCCTGACAGGACGCCGTAAATACCTCCATGTAGGCTTGACGGCGGCTATCCCTGCCGCCGCGGCACCTGTCAATCGAGCAACCGTACCCTCCTTTCAACCATTGGCGTGATATTGAAAAAAGAAAGTTATTCAGAGTTTGTGTTCTGGGGTTTCATGTTGGCTTTAAGTTCAAAAGTATCAACTATTAACGCGAACATAGTCATTTTTAATCATAGCCAATTGCCTATGGAATTTAGGTGCTGGGTTCATGGCGTCCTGCCAAACCCTCTGCAAAGCTCATGGTTGCAGGACGTTGTTTATCGCGAAATTTTAGTGGGTCATTTTTCCAATAGTTTTGTTTTATCCGGTTTGCCGTTCCACTCGTCGGCTTCAGGCAGGGGGGGCTTGACTTCACTGATTACGGGCCATTTCTTTGCGAGATCGGCATTAATTTCGATAAACATCTCTTGCCCTTCCGGTAGTTCGTCTTCGGCAAAAATGGCTTCCGCGGGGCATTCGGGTTCACACAGCGTGCAATCAATGCATTCGTCGGGGTCGATAACGAGAAAGTTGGGGCCTTCATGGAAGCAGTCGACGGGGCAAACGTCAACGCAGTCGGTATATTTACATTTAATACAGTTCTCGGTGACTACAAAGGTCATATTGGTTACCAATTGATGTTAATTAAAATTGCGTATTTAAAATGGACTAATCATATCAGAAAGCAAGTTCTGAATGAATCTCTTGAGATGATAAATACATTCTACAAAATATCGCTGATCTTGTGCTTAAAAAAGCTAAGTATGCCGCAATTCTCAGTTTGAGCTGTTTCTCCGATCTAAGGGCGTGTGGTATGCCTGTCGAGGGGAGCGTCATAAATCCAGCGCCTAAATTATCCATGGCCAATGGGCTATGGATAATTTAGGTGCTGGGTAAATACATCCATGTAGGCTCTATGCTGGCAAAGCCTTTGTGAGCACAATGGATGGTGTGTATTAGGGCAATGCAGGGCAGAAAAATGCTCCTGCATTTTCTGCATTCATTGCATCCATGTAACTCAGCAATTGCCGAGGAGCGAAAATCGACCGGACGCCCTGGCGCCTTCTCTGGCACTGCCGAAATTTGAAGTGCGAAAGGTAAAATACGAATTTGCAGCAATGGAGTTTGGGGTACCGTTTCGAAGTAGTCTATAAAGATGCAATCTGTTTTTTTTGCGATTTCGATTCGATGTTGGCTGTCTTGATGATTATTTGTTTTATTTTTTCTTTAAGAGATGAGTCGGCAAATTCTTGTTCTTGGCGTACCGGTCCGTTTAATGCTGTTTTGAAATACTCAATTGCTTCTTCCGGCTGGTCTTTATTCAAGAGATATTGCCCATAGTAAAAGTTGCTTTCTATTCCCTGAGGGTTGATTTGTAGTCCTTTTTTTAGGTATTGCTCGGCTTTTTTATCGTCTCCGAAGGCAATTGGCCAGCCGGGTGCTTGATAATAGAGTGAGCCTAATGTAATGAGTGCGGATCCATCCAGCGTGTCGGGTTTAATGTTTATGGTTTTTATCAGTAAATCCTGTGCTTTATGAATGGCGGCCAAGGCTTCGATGGGGTTTTGATGTTCAGCTCTAGAGGCAATGATGGTAGCTTGCCAAAACATTAATTCTGGGCTGTCGTGGGTTTGCTTGGCGAATTCTGTGGTTTTATTCAGTAGGCGGGTGTAAGCGTTTTCTTTGTCGCGAATTTCTGCGGAAAAGTAAATTGAGGCCCATTCTGCTTCTATTGCGTGAACGACACGGTCAAGCTCATTAGCGAAGCCTGGGTAAGGAAGTAGCAAAAAAACAACAAAAATAAATCTTTTCATGCCTTAAATAATAGGGCAAAAAAACCTCTATTACAATGATATTTATGCTTTTAAATTACATTAAGTCCATTTTGAAAATGGGTTTAATGATAAGTTGTTGTTGTAATAACGCAAATCATGCGTGACTTCTTGCCCTATCCATTCCGGTTTATTGAAGGATTGATCGGTATCCTGTAATTCAATCTCAGCGACGATGAGTCCTTGGTTTTCCCCTTCGAACTCATCGATTTCCCAGATATGCGGGCCTATCGGTATCAAGTGACGGGTTTTTTCAATTAGTGGTTTTCTGCAGAGATTGCTGATTATTTCCTCAGCATCTTGATAAGGAATTTCGTATTCGTATTCATGGCGAAAATTGCCTATTGTGGCGCTTTTGATGTTAAGCCATGCTTCATTATCACTGATTCTTACGCGAATTGAAGTGTTCTTTTCCGAAGCTAAATAACCTTGCTTATACTTTGTGGATTTGGTGACAAAATTTCGCCAGTGGTCATTAAGTAATAAAAATTTGTGTTCTATCTCGATTGCCATAATAGTGAAGAATGTTAGTAACTATTCAGCGCATGCGGTAGGTTGGTGTCAGGCATTGATTTCTAAGGACGCGTGAATACATCCCTGTAAGCTCTGGCTGCAACGTCCTGTTGCAGACAGCCTTATAAATCAATGCCTGACACCTTCTCATACATGACTTATGCTGAATAATTGCGAATGTTATACGAAAATGCGTTTATTATAGCGTGTTGCGGCTATTGTGGTTGGCCGGTAATGGCAAAATATATCCATCGTAGGTCAAAATTCGGCGCCGAGGTGTCCGTCAAAGGACGTACTGCATCACCAAGCTCGCCCCGCATACTTTATTGATCTTCAAATTGGGAATTGCTGTTATGATCGAATCGTTATGCAATAAAAATCTATTTTGGTACCATACTTTTGGTAGTTAGATTTCTGTGCTGGGCGGTGGCCGCTCAAGATTTCGCGGGCGCCGATGTTTTCATCAGTCGATGCCGAATGTTTAGAAATGCATGCTCCTTAAATATGCATGTCGGCTCGTGGGGGGCTTTATTTAATCGGCTGCGAGTGATAAAGTATAATTCTTTATTAAATTACTTGGTTTCTTTTTCTGCCCGGCATGTTGTCGGTTGTTTTTTTATTCAAAATTTAGGAGAAATACATGGCTTACGAACTTCCTGCATTACCTTATGCAAAAGATGCACTGGCGCCTCATATTTCGGAGGAAACCTTAGAGTTTCATTATGGAAAGCATCATCAAACCTATGTAACAAACCTCAATAATTTGGTTCCCGGTACCGAATTTGACGGATTGCCTCTCGAGGAAATTGTGGTTAAATCGTCTGGCGGTATTTTCAATAATGCGGCGCAAATCTGGAATCACACTTTTTATTGGAATAGCTTGAGCCCGAATGGCGGCGGCGAACCGACCGGCGATCTGGCGAATGCGATCAACAGAACTTTTGGTTCGTTTGACGAATTTAAAGCGGCTTTTACCAAATGTGCGGTTACCACCTTCGGATCGGGATGGGCATGGTTGGTAAAAAATAAAGACGGATCCTTGGCCTTGGTGAGTACCAGTAATGCAGGCTGCCCATTGACTGAAGGTCAGACGCCTTTATTGACTTGCGATGTATGGGAGCATGCTTACTACATTGATTACCGAAATGCACGTCCTGCATACTTGGAGGCGTTTTGGGCTCTTGTCAATTGGGATTTTGCGTCGGCAAATTACACGGCTTAATTGCGGCAGTATCTATAAAATCCATCGTAGATCAAAATTCGGCATTACCGAAATTTGACTAGCAAGATTTATAGGCCCCAATCGCAGTTACAGTGGTTGGGGTTTTTTTTTATATGCCGGGTTTGGCGGGCAGCATTTGCAATGCAAGATTAATGAGAAAAGCGATCGACAGCAGCAGTATTCCAAGAGCTAATCCCATTTCGAAATCGCCCTTGCCTGTTTCTAATGCGATTGCAGTCGTGATTGTGCGGGTAGAGCCCTGAATATTCCCACCGAGCATCATTGCGGCGCCAACCTCGCCAATGGCTCGGCCAAAGCCGGTAATGATGGCGGTCAATAAAATAAAACGAAGCTCGCTGATAATCGGGAATATTTGATCGATAGGGCTGGCGCCGAGCATTTTTAATGTATTTACTAAACGCCGGTCGGCCGATTGAACGCCAACCATGGTCATGTTCATGATGATCGGAAAAATCAAACAAGCCTCGCCTATAATCACGGCTGTTTGAGTATAAAGTAGCTCGTATTCGCCGAATGGTCCGCGGCGATTCAGCAGTCCATACAATATCAAACCTATCATAACGGTAGGCATTGCCGATAAGGTGTTTAGCAGATGTTGTAGAATGCGTTTCCCGTGAAAGTCGCTAACCGTCGCCAATATTCCTAGTACGATTGCCCCAATCCCTGCGGAGATTGTGGCGACAAAGGCAATTTTTAGCGAAGTCCAAACGATAAAAAATATGTCGCGATCGAATTGTATAATGAGCCGGAACGCGGCGGCTAACGCTTCACTAAAATAAGACATTTAAAAATGAGATGGCGACTGTAGGGTTGGGCTGTATTATCAAGGGCGTAGCCAATCGCCTGACTTGCCGCCGGATTTTTTGAGTAGCCGTACGCCTTGAATGGTCATGCCCCGGTCCACCGCCTTGCACATGTCGTAAACAGTCAGTAACGAGACTTGGGTAGCGGTCAATGCTTCCATTTCGACCCCGGTTTGTCCTCGGGTTTTAACGGTGGTTCGGCAATACACTCGACTGGTGTCATTTTCGATTTCAAGGTTGACTTCGACGTGCGAAATAGGCAACGGATGGCATAATGGTACAAGGTCGGCAGTCTTTTTGCTGGCCATGATGCCCGCGATCCTGGCAATGCCTAGTACATCGCCTTTTTTATGTGTCCCTTGCTCGATGAGTGTTAGTGTCGTCGGGTTCATTTCAATATAGCCTTCGGCGATAGCGACTCTTTCGGTTATATCCTTATTGCCGACATCGACCATGTGGGCTTCGCCGGATTGGTTAAAATGGGTCAATTGGGTCATAGAGTTTAAATGAGATGATTAAATGGTTATGTGCCTTCATTATCTTATCTTTTCAGTGTAGCGTGAATGATTATGTCAGTTAAAGTTCGTTATTTTGCCAGTTTGAAGGACAGTGTCGGCCGCTCCGGTGATCTGGTTGATGTGAGCGGTAAAGTGACGGTAGCGGAAATTTGGGCGATGGCCAATGCTAACCGGTCGATGCCGGACAATATATTGGCCGCGGTAAACATGGAATATGTCGGTATTGAGCATTCGGTTCAAAACGGCGATGAAGTGGCTTTTTTTCCGCCGGTTACGGGAGGCTGAGACGATATGATCAAAATTAGTGCCGATTTATTCGATCCGTGGCATGAGGTTGTAGTGTACCAAGATTCGGCGAAGCATTGGACGGGTAAGTTTGGAGCGACTAACGTGTTCGTTGGGACGATGCGGGATTTTAACGAGGGCGATTCGGTAACCGGTATGGTTTTAGAGCACTATCCGGGCATGACCGAAAAGCAATTGGATGATATCGTAAAGCAAGCGATATGCGATTGGCATTTGCTGGATGCCTTAGTCGTGCATCGAGTTGGCGAGATTAAACCGAATGAACCGATTGTGTTGGTCGCGGTTTGGGCTTCGCATCGGGGCGATGCTTTCGACGCGGGTCGTCAGATCATGGAGGCGCTAAAAAATAAAGCGCCGTTCTGGAAAAAAGAGCGACTGCAAAATGGCGACGAACGCTGGGTTGAGAATAATACCGATGGTTATTTGCGTTCTCCAAAAAAAGATATATCGACGTTTTTGGATTGAGAAGGGCGAGGTTTTATACCCTTTGCTGGTCAAATTTCGGCGCCGGGGTGTCCGTCAAAGGACCCAGCCCCTAAATTAGTAAGACTATTAACCATGACCGATGGGCTATGGAATTTAGGGGCTGGGTGAATACATCCCTGTAGGCTCTATGCCGGCTCCATGCTGTCAAAGCCTTTGCCGAACACCCCGGCGCCTCCATGCGTCAATGCCGAAATTTGAAGTGCGATGGGTATAAATGTGTTGAGCGAGGCTAAAGCAAATCGAAACGTTTTGAGCGGGTTAAATAACCCGCTCCGCGCGAAGTTATCAGCTCTATTTGAAGCGACTCAAATGTCGGGGGAATAATTAGTGTTAGGTTTTTTAACGAAAATGCAAGCGGAGTTAGGCGAGTCGGTTAATTATCGATTAGCTTTAGGCGAGGATGGCATAGATCTGAATCAGTTTATCGGTCGCTCGGTAACGATGCGCTTTACCGGTAAGATTGCTTGCGTTCATTGCGGGCGGGACACCAAAAAAAGTTTTAGCCAAGGTTATTGTTATCCTTGTTTCGCGTCGCTCGCGCAATGCGATATGTGTATTTTAAAGCCGGAAAAATGTCACTATCATCAAGGTACCTGCCGCGAACCGGAGTGGGGTGAAACATTTTGTTTTCAGCCGCATTATGTTTATTTGGCCAATGCTTCCGGTATTAAAGTCGGAATTACACGGCAAACGCAGATTCCGACACGGTGGATCGATCAAGGCGCTATACAGGCATTGCCAATTATGAAAGTGGCCTCGCGCTATGTGTCAGGATTGGTCGAAGTCGCAATTGGACGATATGTCAGCGATAAAACCAGTTGGCAGCAAATGCTCAAAAACAATACAACGCCGGCTGATTTATGCGCTAAGCGCGATGAGCTTTTGGCATTGTGTCGGGAAGAGTTGGCTGATATTACCGTGCGCTTTGGCGATAGTGCGATCGAATATCTACCGAATGCCGAGTCGGTCGATATCGTTTATCCTGTCCAGCGTTATCCGGCTAAAGTAAAATCTTTTAATTTCGATAAGCAAGCCGAGGTCGGAGGGGTTTTGGAAGGGATAAAAGGTCAATATTTGTTATTCGATACCGGCGTCATCAATGTTCGAAAATTTTCAGGTTATCAGATCGAATTTCAGGCAGGCTAAAAGCGATAACGCTTTTCTTCACGGTAGTAGTCCTCGAAACCGACGATTTCGGTCAATTCCTTGAAGCTCAGTGTTTTCGGTGTGTTTTGGCCGGTTTTGAGTCCATGTAGCGCGTTTTGCATCGCGACAATTGAAGCATTGAGCAGCGTCAATGGATAAACGGCAATTTTATAGCCCATCGCTTCGAGTTGCTCGTGGGGCAGTAACGGTGTTTTGCCGCTTTCGATCAAATTAGCGACTTTATATCCCGGTACTTCGGTACAATAACGGAGCATTTCTTGTTCGCTTTCCGGTGCTTCCAGAAAATTGATGTCGGCACCGATTTCGTGAAACAGATTTGCGCGCAGGATCGCTTCGTCCAAGTCATGAGTGGCTCGGGCGTCGGTTCGTGCCATGATCAATATATCGGCGCCTTCGTTACGGGCGTCGACGGCCGCTTGTATCCGCATCGCGGCTTCGTCGCGCCCGACAACCGATTTACCTCGGGTATGTCCGCAGCGTTTGGGAGCGATTTGATCTTCCAGCATGATGCAGGCAAAACCGGCTTGAGCATAACCTTGTACGGTTCTCTTGATGTTGAGCGCGTTTCCGAAACCGGTATCGCCGTCGCCCCAGATAGGAATCGACACGGCATTGCAAATATTACGCCCCTGATCGAGCAATTCGGCATAAGTAATCAGGCCCGTATCCGGCAGGCCGAGGCGGTCGGCCGAAACCGCAAAACCGCTCATAAAAGCCGTGCTGAAGCCGGCTTTTTCGCATAGTTTTGCAGATAATGCATCATGACAGCCCGGCATCACGATAATTCCGGGGCGGGCGAGTAACAGACGTAATTTTTCGGCGGCGTTCATTGGCTTTATTTAAATTGGACAGAGAGTTTTATACCTTTCACACTTCAAATTTCGGCAGTGCCTGAGAAGGCACCGGGGTGCTAGGTCGATTTTTGCTCCTGCAAAATCGACATTCACGCCATCCATGGCGCTCGCAAAGGCTTTGCCAGCATGGAGCTGGCATAGAGCCTACAGGGATGTATTCACCCAGCCCCTAAATTCCATAGCCCATCGGTCATGGTTAATAGTCTTACTAATTTAGGGGCTGGGTCCTTTGGCGGGACACCCCGGTGCCGAATTTTGATCTACGGGTATAGTAAGTCGGTTTCGGTAGTGCTGGTGGAGCGGGGTGTGAGCAATACCGGTAGGTACTCAATGTTATGGGTTATGTGCTGTTGAATTCGATCCATGAATTACGCGCTTTATAACCCATTGATTATGTCATGTTTAGCGATGCTGCTCATGTCATCAAAGTCTTGATTTGTCTTGACGAACAAGTGCAAAACCAGTAGTTTATCTAACCTTTTTTTAAAATAAAACCAAGCGATTCAGTCACGAATGGGTTTTATTGATCACCTGATAGTTAATGCAGAGGGTAATAGTGTGGAGCTAAACGGCGCACAAATTTTGGTTCAAAGTCTCAAAGACGAAGGAGTGGAGTATATATTCGGCTATCCCGGCGGAGCAGTGCTGCATATCTACGACGCTATTTTTCAACAAGACGACGTTAAGCATATTCTGGTGCGCCATGAACAAGGCGCCACTCATGCCGCTGATGCCTACGCGCGAGCGACCGGAAAAGCAGGCGTCGTTTTAGTGACTTCCGGTCCGGGGGCTACAAACGCGGTAACCGGTATTGCGACCGCTTACATGGATTCGATTCCAATGGTGGTAATTTCAGGGCAGGTGCCGTCGCCGGTCATCGGTAGCGATGCGTTTCAAGAAGTCGACATGGTGGGAATTAGTCGTCCGTGCGTCAAGCACAATTTTTTGGTCAAAGACGTCACTAAGCTAGCCGAAACCATAAAAAAAGCCTTTTATGTCGCATCGACCGGGCGTCCCGGTCCTGTTGTCGTCGATGTGCCGAAAGACATTACCGACCCTAATATCAAAGTGCCTTATAAGTATCCGCGTAAAGTCATTATGCGTTCTTACAACCCGGCTATCGAAGGGCATAAAGGCCAGATCAAGAAAGCTGTCGAGCTGCTCTTGTCCGCTCAGCGTCCGATGATTTATTCGGGTGGCGGAGTGATCCTCGGCGAAGCAAGTCGGGAATTGATCGAATTGACTCGAACGCTGGGTTACCCGATTACCAATACGTTAATGGGCTTAGGTGCCTATCCTGCCACCGATAAGCAATTCATCGGGATGTTGGGTATGCATGGCACCTATGAGGCGAATATGGGCATGCATGAAAGCGATGTGATTCTTGCCGTCGGCGCACGTTTCGATGACCGGGTCACCGGCAAATTGGCTGAATTTTGTCCTTACGCCAAAATTATTCATATCGACGTAGATCCGGCATCGATATCGAAAACCGTCAAAGTCGATATACCGATCGTTGGACAAGTCAAACCCGTTCTGACGCAAATGATCGAGCAGATCAAAGAGAGCAAAAAGCAGCCATCCAAAAAAGCCTTGGCGGCATGGTGGGAGCAAATCGACAAATGGCGTTCGGTGCAATGCTTGGAATATGACCGTGAAAGTCCGTTGATCAAGCCGCAATATGTTATCGAGCAGCTTTACGAAGTAACGAAAGGCGATGCTTACATTACTTCGGATGTCGGTCAGCACCAAATGTATGCAGCCCAGTACTATCATTTCGATAAGCCTCGTCGCTGGATCAATTCGGGCGGATTGGGTACGATGGGCTTCGGATTACCGGCTGCGATCGGCGTTAAATTGGCGTTTCCGGAAGCGGATGTCGCTTGCGTGACCGGTGAAGCCAGTATTCAAATGTGCATACAAGAGCTGTCGACTGCGCTGCAGTATAAAACGCCGGTCAAGATCATTAATTTGAATAATCGCTACATGGGTATGGTGCGGCAATGGCAGGAGTTCTCCTATGAAAGCCGCTATTCGAATTCGTATATGGATACCTTGCCCGACTTCGTCAAACTGGCCGAGGCTTACGGTCATGTAGGCATGCTTGTCGAGAACAAGGCCGATTTGCGTTCCGCTCTGGAAGAGGCGTTCGCGATGAAAGATAGAACCGTATTTATGGACATCATTACCGACCGTACAGAAAACGTGTATCCAATGATAGAGTCCGGTAAGGGACATCACGATATGAAATTGCGGGTTGCCCCAGGTACACCGACGGACAGGGAGTTGGCATAATGAGGCATATAATCTCAATTTTAATTGAAAACGAAGCCGGTGCATTATCGAGAGTCGCCGGGCTTTTTTCGGCGCGCGGCTACAACATCGAATCGTTGACCGTTGCGCCGACCGAAGACTCGAGTCTGTCGCGCATGACTCTGGTTACGCGAGGCAATGATGATATCATCGAGCAAATCACAAAGCAGCTCAATAAGTTGGTCGATGTCGTAAAGCTAATCGATTTGGCGGAATCGGCGCATATCGAACGCGAATTGATGATGGTCAAAGTCAAAACCAGCGAAGCTTCGCGCGCCGAAATCAAACGTATCGCCGATATTTTTCGCGGCCGAATAATCGATGTAACACCGATGACTTTCGTGATCGAAATGACCGGAACATCGGATAAGCTGGATGCCTTCGTCAAGTCCATCGATGAAACGGCTATCATCGAAGTAGTCCGATCGGGCGCTACCGGAATATGCCGGGGCGAAAAAGGACTGCATCTCTAGAATTCAAAGCAAACATTATTCATAAAACAAAACGAGAAAATACATGCAAGTTTATTACGATAAAGACGCCGATCTTTCAATCATCAAAAGTAAAAAAGTAGCGATCATCGGCTATGGTTCTCAAGGTCATGCGCATGCCAACAATTTAAAAGACTCGGGTGTCGATGTCGTCGTAGGTCTGCGCGCGGGTTCTCCCTCGGTAGCCAAGGCCGAAGCTTCAGGCTTGACGGTTAAACCGGTTCCTGAAGCAGTGTCGAGCGCCGATGTCGTGATGATCCTGACGCCGGATGAATTCCAAGCGCAATTATACAAAGCGGAAATCGAACCGAATTTGAAACAAGGCGCAGCATTGGCGTTCGCGCACGGCTTTTCGATTTTGTATAACCAAATCGTCCCGCGTGCCGACCTCGATGTGATTATGATCGCTCCGAAAGCTCCAGGCCATACTGTGCGTTCCGAATTCGTCCGCGGCGGCGGTATTCCCGATTTAATCGCGATTCAACAGGATGCCTCCGGTACCGCAAAGAGTATTTGTTTGTCTTACGCTTCGGCCATCGGCGGCGGTCGTTCCGGCATCATCGAAACGACGTTCCGTGATGAAACCGAAACCGATTTGTTCGGCGAGCAAGCCGTATTGTGCGGTGGTGCGGTTGAGTTAGTCAAAGCCGGGTTCGAGACACTGGTTGAAGCCGGATACGAGCCGGAAATGGCATACTTCGAGTGTTTGCACGAATTGAAATTGATCGTCGACCTGATGTACGAAGGCGGTATCGCGAACATGAACTATTCGATTTCTAACAATGCCGAATACGGTGAATACGTGACCGGTCCTAAAGTCATCAACGAAGAAAGTCGTTACGCCATGCGCGAGGCGTTGGAAAACATTCAAAAAGGCGAATACGCGAAAAGATTCATCATGGAAGGCATGACCGGTTATCCGGAAATGACGGCAAGACGTCGCCTAAATGCCGAGCATCCGATCGAAATCGTCGGTGAAAAACTGCGCAGCATGATGCCATGGATTAGTGCCAACAAAATCGTCGATAAGTCGAAAAACTAATCGGATAGCGTTTGCGAGGTATGCGAGAGCGGCAAAAATGTCGCACTCGCATTTTTTTAGACTTCGCGGGGCCATGTTTTCGTGTAACTGACGCGCTCTTTTGTCCAGTAGCGTACTTATTTAATGTTTGTCCCTTAAATGACTTTGACGTTATGCCTTTCGCACTTCAAATTTCGACAGTGTCAGAGGAGGCGCCTGGGTGTCCGGTCGATTTTCGCTCCTCGGCAATTGCTGAGTTACATGGATGTAATGAATGCAGAAAATGCAGGAGCATTTTTCTGCCCTGCATTGCCCTAATACACGCCATCCGTGGCGTATGCAAAATCGACATTCGCGCCATCCATGGCGCTCACAAAGGCTTTGCCAGCATGGAGCTGGCATAGAGCCTACATGGACGTATTTACCCAGCACCTAAATTAAGCCATGATTTTGAATCATTGCCAAAGACCTATGGAATTTAGGTGCTGGGTTCACGGCGTCCTTTGGCGGACACCCAGGCACCGAATTTTGATCTACAACGGGTATAAACGAAATAGGCATCATAGTAGTAATTATTCACATCCCCCTATCATTCCCACGCTTCAGCGCTCGCCGTTATACATAAATTGTAGGGTACGCTGCGCGTACCAAAGCCGTGTCCTGGCGGTTCGGTTGGCATATGACTATCGCGGGGTTACCATGGTACGCACAGCGTACCCTACGCGGCTGTGTTGTTTGATAAGATTGCGGATATTAAACGTCAGTGGCTTCGATAGTCGCGACGAAGGCGTCGCTCCCACAAGGGGGCCGGATGCTCTGTGGGAGCGATCCTCTGATCGCGATTTCGAAGTCGGGTACGTTAGGTAACAATAAATGGTATCGAAGTCGCATTAGCTAAGATGGGGTATTTACGACTTATGTATAACGACGAGCGCTTCAACGTGGGAATGAAGACCGAGACGCTCTAGCGTCTCGTACCGCTGGAGCGGTACTTAGGCGTTCCCACGCAGAGCGTGAGAAGGATAAATAGGGACGTTATTTATACCGAATCCTAAACGAAATATGCATCAAAGTATGCGTTTAGCAGTTACGTAGCACGATTGATTCGCCTCCGGGTCCGTTTTCCAAGTCGCTATTAATTCATGAGTACTTTTTCGGCTCATTGTATAATCTGCGGCATTGTTTTATTGCAAATGTTGCAACAGTAGATGAAAAATTATGACGCTTGAAAAATCTTCCACGCCCCGCCGTCGCGGTATTTATTTATTACCCAATCTGTTTACGACAGGCGCGTTGTTTGCCGGTTTTTACGCGATTACATCGGCAATGGGCGGGCGATACGAAACCGCAGCCGTGGCGATTTTTGCCGCCATGATTTTGGATGGACTCGACGGGCGCGTAGCGCGTTTGACGAATACGCAAAGCAAATTCGGCGTCGAATACGATAGCTTGTCCGATATGATCTCGTTCGGAGCGGCTCCGGCCTTGGTAATGTACCTCTGGGCTTTTTCCAGCTTGGGTAAGCTAGGCCTGTTTGCGGCATTCGTGCACATGGCCGGCGGCGCATTGAGATTGGCACGTTTCAATGCGCAAGTCGAAACCGACGACAAACGCTATTTCCAAGGTTTGCCAAGTCCCGCCGCCGCCGCGATATTGGCCGGCTTTATCTGGATTTCGATCGAATACGATTACGATATCGATACGCTAAAATATGCCGCCTTAGTTTTGACGATCGCAACCGGCTTACTGATGGTTAGTAATTTTCGTTATTTCAGTTTCAAAGGGATAGATTGGAAGGGTAAGGTGCCGTTTGTCGTCGCGATTGCCGTGATGTTGGGAGTTGCATTTGTGATGGCGCAGCCGCAAACCATGTTGTTTTTGTTGTCTTTAGGGTATGCGATTTCCGGACCGGTTTTTACCTTGGTCATGCGTCGCCGCAGACTTCATAGAAAGACTTAGGAATATGCGCAAAATAACTGCTACAAGTAATAGGCTTTGCGGCGATTCGGTGACTGATTGCCAAGGATGGCATGAATGCAGATTTTGCAGGAGCAAAAATCTGCCCTGCCGCCGACACCTGTCAATCGAGCCACCGACCCCCCTTCCAGAAGTGTCGAAGTTATTTCATGCTCGATCCTTAACAAATTTCTTGAGGCAAAAAACACAATCGCGTATAGTCCAACTCATGAAATTTCACTTCTCTATTACCGCCAGCAATTCGACAAGCACCGTTTTCGGTGCTGCTTTTTCGGCGCCGTTCAAACCGACTCTTCTTTTTCTGCTGCTGCCCTAGCGGGCACATACTTTATTCTCCTCCCCCGTAATACATAATCCTTACTAATTCAGTTTTCTTAACATCAAATTTCTTGATGAACGGAGTTCTCATGAAAGACAAATTAATTATTTTTGATACGACTTTGCGTGATGGCGAGCAGAGTCCGGGGGCGTCGATGACGCGCGATGAAAAAGTCCGAATTGCAAAAGCGCTGGAAAGAATGAAGGTCGATGTAATCGAAGCAGGGTTTCCTGCCGCGAGTCCGGGCGATTTCGAAGCGGTCGAAGCGGTTGCGAAAGCGGTCAAAAACAGCACCGTTTGCGGTTTAGCGCGGGCATTGGAAAAAGACATCGATAAAGCGGGTATGGCTCTGAAAGCCGCTGAAAGCTCGCGCATTCATACCTTTATTGCAACCTCGCCGATTCATATGCAAATGAAATTGCAGATGCAGCCGGAACAAGTGATCGAGTTGGCCGTTAAAGCTGTGAAACGCGCACTGCAATATACCGATAACGTCGAATTTTCGCCCGAGGATGCGGGGCGCTCCGAAGAAGATTTTTTGTGCCGGATATTGGAGGCGGTCATCGATGCCGGTGCGACGACGCTGAACATACCCGATACGGTCGGTTACAGTGTTCCTCATCAATTCGGCGCGACAATCGGTAACTTGATTCAACGGATACCGAATTCCGATAAAGCGATTTTCTCGGTGCATTGTCACAACGATTTGGGCTTAGCTGTTGCTAATTCTTTAGCCGCGGTGATGAACGGCGCACGCCAGGTCGAATGCACGATCAACGGACTCGGCGAGCGTGCCGGCAACGCCGCGTTGGAAGAGGTCGTGATGGCGGTAAGAACGCGCCAAGATGTTTTTCCGTGCGACACGACGCTCGATACGACAGAAATCATGACTTGTTCGCGTTTGATCTCGACGATAACCGGTTTCCCTGTGCAGCCGAACAAAGCGATCGTCGGAGCCAATGCCTTCGCGCATGAATCCGGCATTCATCAGGACGGCGTGCTGAAAAGCCGCGAGACTTATGAAATCATGCGCGCCGAAGATGTCGGTTGGGCCGCTAACCGCATGGTGTTGGGTAAACATTCCGGCCGCAATGCTTTCAAGACCCGTATGACCGAACTCGGTTTCGAGTTCACCTCGGAAGCAGAATTGAACGAGGCATTTTTTCGTTTCAAGCAATTAGCCGATAAAAAACACGAAATTTTCGACGAAGATTTGCAGGCGCTGATTTCCGAAGTCAGTGTCAGCGCCGAAGATGAATACATCAAATTGATCGCATTGAGTGTTTGCTCCGAAACCGGAGAAGTGCCGACGGCGCGGGTTACTTTACGCATCGATAATCAAGAAATGACAGGCAGTTCGAACGGTAGCGGTGCGGTCGACGCCAGTCTGAAAGCGATTGAAAGTCTAGTCAATACACACGCCATTTTGGAATTGTATTCGGTCAACAATATTACCAACGGCACCGATTCGCAAGGGGAAGTTACGATACGCCTCGATAAGGCAGGGCGCATCGTCAATGGCTTGGGTGCCGATACCGACATCGTCATCGCTTCAGCGAAAGCCTATATCAATGCGGTCAATAAATTGCAAGCGCCTAATCAGCGCCGGCATCCGCAAAAAGGCGATGTTTAAGCTTCCTTTTCCTATACGCTCGCGCACTTCCGAATTATACTCAATACGACAGTGCGCCGAGCACACTCCAAACGATGTTGGATACTGAGATTCGACTTCATTACCTAAAAGCGATCGGGATCGATGTTTGGGTTTCCCGTCAAGCACCGGCTGGTGATCGAATAAACTCCGGGGTAAGTGATTTCGCGGCGCCGCAAACGGCCGCATCCGCTCTACTCGGTGATGTTCAAAAAACAGCGACACCGGTTGCGCCTGACCTCCCCCTTGTTCCTGAAGTCGAAGCGCAGCCGAAATTGTCCGATTCCAAAACAACGTGGACGGATTTGCAGAATGAAGTGGCGGCATGCAGGCAATGTTCATTATGCGAGAGCCGAACGCAAACCGTGTTCGGCAGCGGTTCGGCAAGCTCTGGGTGGATGGTCGTCGGCGAAGCGCCGGGAGAAAGCGAGGATCGACAAGATGAACCGTTTGTCGGAAGGGCAGGTCAATTGCTAACCGAAATGCTAAGAGCCATTGGTTTAAAGCGCGATGACGTTTTTATCACCAATATTCTAAAATGCAGGCCGCCGAATAACCGTGATCCTTTAACGACCGAAGTCGAAGCATGTCGCGACTATTTACATCGTCAAATTGCTTGGCTAAAGCCGAAAATTATTCTGGCGGTCGGGCGCGTTTCCGCACAAAATTTGCTAAAAACTGATAAAAACATAGGCCAGCTCAGAGGCACGGTACATTCATTGGACGGCATTCCGCTAATTGTGGTATATCATCCCGCTGATTTGTTAAGGTCGCCGCTAGAAAAGCGCAAAGCCTGGCAAGATCTAAAACTGGCCATAGCTACATTTGACGAGATTAAAGGTTGAGCATGCGGGAGTTATTACAACGATTTAAAGATATTGTCGTCTATGATGCCGATCGTGAGTTCTACGCAAAAATCTTTCCGGACTCAGTAACTAGGGATGACTTGTTAAGGATGCGGCGCATGACCGGCAAAGACTTAAGCGCCGTCTTGGCGATAGAAAATACTAACTACGATTTTCCATGGAGCGAAGGCGTTTTTAAAGACTGCTTCAAAGCCGGCTACAGTTGTTGGGTCTGTGAAGATGTCGATAGAATATTGGGCTATAGCATTGTTTCTATCGCGGTTGGCGAAGCGCATATTTTGAATATTTCAGTTGCATCGGAAGAGCAGGGGCAAGGTATCGGCCGTAAAATGTTGACGCATCTGATCGAGGTTGCCAGATGGTACAAAACCGAAACCATTTTTTTGGAAGTTCGCCCTTCCAATTCCGGCGCCATTGCATTGTATGAAAAAACCGGATTTAACGAAATCGGTATCCGTAAAGATTATTACCCTGCTCAAGAAGGGCGGGAAGACGCATTAATGCTGGCTTTGGAGTTGTTTTATTGACGCTGCTTCAATGCCGGTTCCTAAACAATAATCGTCGATTCCTTTGGATTCGTTGATTGAATAACCGAGTTCTGCTTTGTAGAAGAGGCTGAGATGGGCATCGAACGAAATAGACTCCAACGTTTAGTGACTTTCGTGTGTGTCCAGTTATTGATAGTGCTATCTGCTTGCCAAACCGGGCAATCCGGTGCTGGTATTCATGGTCAATTCGATGATCCGTGTGCGGTGATGGCAGCGAGAGATTGCTTGCGCAATTTGATGCGTTCGATGAGTCATGAGGTTTACGATCAAAAACTCAATGCCTTAGAGGTCGAAGACGAGCGGCGGCGGCAAGCTTTGCAAATGGCTGACAGAATCAAAAGCGTGAGCCGCTACATACAAGACTTGCCCGGCAAGGACAATTATCTTGAGCTCAATGATGACGAAAAAGCGGTTTTTTCAATGTTGGCTGTCCGATTGGGCGAGCAAGCCGAGGACATTCGGCGTTTGGCGAAAGCGTACCGTATTAGAGAATTGAATGCCTCGCTCGATCGAGTCGCAGAGACTTGCAACGAATGCCACAGCCGTTTTCAAATTCATTGAGTGAAGGAAATAGGTAGATGCGGCATGGAGTTTTACAGGCCAAGCGTTCGGGATTTTTAGCTCGCGCCTGGTTTTTCGGTGCGCTGACAATCCATGCATTGAGTTCGGAAGGCGCGGAAGAGCTCGACCCGCAAGAGGAAATTCGCCAATTGCGGCAGCAAGCCTCTGAAATTATGAAACGCCTGGAATATTTGGAAGCCAAGCTAGAAGCCCGGCAACAAGCTCCGGTTCCATCTGAAGGACCTGTCGAATCAGCCGATTCAATGTCAATCGAAAGTGCAACGGAAACCTTGGCGACCGGTGTCGTCGATGTTGCCGGAGAAAAAACGACGCAAGAGGGCAATGGCTTGTTGGAGCTGAAAGCCTTGGATACGGTATTGACGGTCGGCGGACGTTTGACATTGGATGCTTTTCAAATGTGGCCCGATACCCCATTGCGTAGAACTTATGATGCACCGCTCGATGGTTCCGGAAAGAACGGCCAATTTAACAGTCATGTCCGCGAGACCCGGCTCTGGATTAAAAGCCGAACGCCCACTCGTTTCGGCATGCTCCGTGCCTTGGTTGAAACAGACTTCGCCGGAACGCCGGGAAACGAGATTCTGACAAATTCGCATCAGATTCGTTTGCGCCATGCCTATTTTCAATTAAACGGTTTGACGGTCGGACAGACTTGGTCCGCGTTTCAATTGAACGAGACCGCGGACGTCATCGTCGACCCGACCATCATGGGCTTCATTCGCCAGCCTCAGATTCGCTGGAGCTGGGATGGCGATTGGCTTTCCTACGATGTATCGGTGGAAAATCCCGAAACCACGCTGACCGACCCTTGGGGCAGGCAAGTGCTGCCTTCCGACGATCGCTGGCCGGATTTGGTCGGGCGTATCCGGCATCAAGCCGACTGGGGTTCGGCGACGATGGCGGTAATGATGCGCGATATCCGGCAGGATAAAACGACCTTGAGCAATGGCTTGCAGCTCGACAATACCGATTCTAAGCTGAGTTGGTCGACCAGCGGTTCGGCACTGATTAAAACCTGGGATAAGGACGATATCCGTTTGGGTTACGTTTACGGTAACGGCTTGGGTCGTTATGTGGCCGCCAATACCTTTAGCGATGGGACTATTAATACACGGGGCGAAATCGATCTGCAGACGAGTTGGGGCGCTTATGCGGCTTACCGGCATTGGTGGAGTCCGGAATGGCGGTCTACCTTACTGTATTCGATGGCAGCGACCGATAATAATCCGGGAACGACCGGTACCGCCAATAAGCGGGTCGGGTCATGGCAAGCCAATTTGTTTTGGATGCCGATAGAAGAGGTTCTGTTCGGATTGGAGTACATGCGCTACCGCCGCGATCTCGAAAACGGCAGTCAAGGCGGTTTCGACATGATTTATTTCAGGGCTTTGTATAACTTCTAACGAGACTTTGCGGCTCGCCGGCCCGGTTGCTTGCGTTGTTTATTTCCGAAGCCGGTATGTTTGGTTTTAAATCGCTGCGTCTTAGCGGGTGCGGTGTCGACGGTGCCTTTCGGCTGGAACGTCGGTATCAAGTGTTTTTTACCGTGTCTCATTCCCAAGTTCTTCTTGGGAATGCTTACCTTTAAGCTCTGCTTATCGTTCGCCAAGCGGAGCTTGACGGTAGACATTCTCAAGCAAGAGTTTACCTCGTCCCATACGTTTGAAACCAACATGAAGGTAAAACCTAACGTTCTTTTAATTAGACGTGGTTTCACAGTTCATTTTCTGTAATTCCTGCAACTTTCATAAAATGCTTAAGCAAACCGATTTTCAAATCTTCATTGCCATGTATAGGTAACGAAATACGGGCGGGATTACCGGGATTCATGTACACATGGTGGCTACCGTTTACCCGAACACAATGCCGCCCTTGATTTTACAGAATCTTGGCAAATTGTTTGCCGGAGATTGCTTTCACACGGCAAGCTCCAGCACCCTGTCATTCTTGGAGATTTCAATTTGTTCCAAGTCAACAGAAAGGCAGCCTTCCACGGCCTCATATAAATTTGAGAGTAGTTCTTCAAAAGTATCGCCTTGTAAGGCGCACCCTTGAATTGCAGGTACTTCTGCCCAAAAACCACCTTCTTCCGCAGGATGAATAATTACTTTTAATTTCATGTCTGGCTCCTTATTGCTTATTGGGAACGGGCACATCTTAAAACTTCTTGAGCGGGACGGGGTATGTGCTTCGTTCCAAACGTTTCAATCCAAGTCCTGATTAGCAAGTTTCTTCAGCTAAAGCCCAAAGATCAGCATATCCCTAGCAGGACGGTGTTCGTAAGCCATGCGCGTCAAGCTAAAAACGGCCAACCCACATCACGCTCTTTCCCAAGCTCCAGCTTGGGAAAGACACACAGGAAGCTCCAGCTTCCTGAGACCGACACAACCTCCGCACATTCTCAATCAACCCCGACTCGCTCGCTCGTTCAATCTTTCTCCTGATTAGCAAGTTTCTTCAGCTAAAGCCCAAAAACCAGCATATCCCTAGCAGGACGGGGTTTGCAACCCCGTCCTAAACGTTTTGACTTTGGCCAAAGTTAGCCGAAATGTTTAGGGCAAACCGAAACGTTGGGGACGGGTTAAATAACCCGTCCCGCAGAAGTGGCTACGACCGGCCACTGCTCGGACAATTGGCTTCAGCAAGCTGAAGCATCTTGCTAATCAGGATCTTTCTTGATTGGCGGGAAGCTAGAGTTTCCTGAACAGGTTACCCAAGCTGGAGCTTGGGTAACAGCATAAAAGGTTGTGGTCTCAAGCGGGAAGGGGTATGAAGCTTGGGGTCAAGCCGTACATTTGACACCCTTTGGCTTCTGTCTCGTTCTCTAGCTCAAACTTGGGAATACCTACCGTCAAGCACGGCTTGGCATTTTCCCCCGTGGCGCTTCACTGCCATTAACAATTAAGCCGCCAAAGAGTCCAAGTAATGCTGAAATTCCGGCTCGAATATGCTTAAAAAGCCTGCCGCCATGGTACTGGACTGCGCCAGTTCATGGCGGAATGACGGGTACCCCTTAACTTAATGGTAGTATCGTGGCGCTTGGGTTTTGAGCAGGACCGGGTAAATAAAACGGATCAGATGCAAATGAAATGCGATAGTCACTAACCGGAGGGCGAGGGCGTAAATATGGAAACTATAAACACTTTCCAGGAATAAAAGACACAGCATGAATCATGCTAAACTGAGCGTCACGTATTGTCTTGACCTTGTCCTGTCCCATGAAAGAAAAGTACATCAATCTATTCACCGATTTCGGCTTTAAAAAAGCCTTTGGCGAAGAGGCAAGTAAAGAACATCTGATCAGCTTTTTGAATACCTTGCTGCCGGAACGGCACCAGATTGAAGAACTACAGTTTTGTAATAACGAGTACCAAGGCGCGACGGCGCTGGACCGCAAAGCCATCTTTGACCTGAATTGCGTCAGCGCGACCGGTGAATATTTTATTGTCGAGCTGCAAAAAGCCAAACAGAACTTCTTCAAAGACCGCAGCGTCTTTTATGCCACCTTCCCGATTCAACAGCAAGCCCAACGCGGCGACTGGGATTTTAGGCTGTCGGCGGTCTACACCATCGGCATCCTGGACTTTGTGTTTGATGATGAGGACAATGCCCAGCGCGATGAAGTCATCCATCGTGTGCAATTGAAAAACCAGCATCATCAGGTGTTTTACGACAAGCTGACCTTTATCTACTTGACCTTGCCCAACTTCAGGAAAACGGAAGACCAACTCGACACCCTGCAAGACAAATGGTTCTTTTTGTTCCGCCATTTGCATGAACTGGACGACATCCCGCCGCGCCTGCGCGAAAAAGTCTTTTTGAGTTTGTTTGAAAAAGCCAGCATTGCCCGTTTTGAGCCCGAAGAGCGCCAGGCCTATGAATCTAGCTTGAAATACTACCGCGATTTAAAAAATGTCATCGATACCGCGCGAGAAGAGGGTAGAGAAGAGGGTAGAGCGGAAGGTAAAGAAGAGAGTGAGCAAATCGGTTATCAAAAAGCCAGAGCTGAATCGGTAATGAAAATGCTCGGTCATGGGATACCGGAAGCGGAAGTGGCTAAATTGCTGGACTTAACGCTAGAGGATATTCAAGAACTTACCAGAGGGAGATCAAATGACGAATAACAATCAACTTCCTGAGCGGGACGGCTTAACTTATCGATCCAGGATTTTTCCATTCACCCTTCGACAAGCTCAGGGCGAACGGAAAAATCCTTAACTTAATGGCAGTGGAGCGGGACGGGGTATGTTGCCAATCCGCATCAATTGAATAATTTCATTACCCCAGGGGGCTAGGTTACTCATCCGATCATGCAAAGATTTATTAAAACCGGCTTTTAGAAGACCCAATTTGTATTGGATACCGATCGAAGACGCCTTGTTCGGATTGGAATATACCTTTCGCACTTCAAATTTCGGCAGTGCTAGAGGAGGCGCCTGGGTGTCCGACAAAGGCTCTGCCAGCATGGAGCTGGCATAGAGCCTACAGGGACGTATTCACGGCGTCCTTTGGCGGGTAACCCCGGTGCCGAATTTTGATCTACGAGGGGTGTACATGCGCTACCGCCGCGATCTCGAAAACGGCAGTCAAGGCGGCTTCGACATGATTTATTTCAGGGCTTTGTATAACTTCTAACGAGACTTTGCGGCTCGCCGGCCCGGTTGCTTGCGTTGTTTATTTCCGAAGCCGGTATGTTTGGTTGTAAATCGCTGCGTCTTGGCGGGGGCGGAGTCGACGGTGCCTTTCGGCTGAAACGTCGGTACCAAATGCTTTTTACCGTTGCCGATCAAGTCGGCGCGCCCCATGTTTTTCAAGGCTTCGCGCAGCAGCGGCCAGTTTTTCGGATCGTGATAGCGTAAAAAAGCCTTATGTAAACGGCGTTGCTTGACGCTTTTCGGAATCGAAATATCCGGTGCCTTGCGGCCGATCTTATGCAGCGTGTCCTTGCCGGAATGATACATCGCGGTCGCGATCGCCATCGGCGACGGCAAAAAGGCTTGAACCTGGTCGGCCCGGAAACCGTTGCGTTTGAGCCAGAGTGCGAGATTCAGCATGTCTTCGTCGGTCGTGCCCGGATGCGCGGCGATGAAATAGGGGATCAGATACTGCTCCTTGCCGGCTTCCTTCGAATACTTATCGAACATTTGCTTGAAACGATCGTAGGTGCCGATGCCCGGTTTCATCATAAGCGACAACGGACCTTGTTCTGTGTGTTCCGGTGCGATCTTTAGATAACCGCCGACATGGTGCGTGACCAGTTCCTTGACGTATTCCGGCGACTCGACGGCTAAATCGTAGCGCAGTCCCGATGCGATAAAGATTTTCTTGATGCCGGGTAGCGCGCGGGCGCGTCGGTACAACTTGATCAGAGGAGTATGGTCGGTATTCAGATTGTCGCAAATGCCGGGAAACACGCACGACGGCTTGCGGCAGGCCGCTTCGATCTTCGGATCCTTGCAGGCCAGTCGGTACATGTTCGCGGTTGGCCCGCCCAGGTCGGAAATATGCCCGGTGAAATTCGGCGAGGTGTCGCGGATCGCTTCGATCTCACGGATGATCGAATCTTCGGAGCGGCTTTGTATGATGCGCCCCTCGTGTTCGGTGATCGAACAGAACGTACAACCGCCGAAGCAGCCGCGCATGATATTGACCGAGTGTTGAATCATCTCGAACGCGGGAATGTTCGCATCGCCGTAACGTTTATGCGGCAGGCGCGAATAGGGGAGGTCGAACACGCCGTCCATTTCCTGCGTGCTGAGCGGGATCGGCGGCGGATTGACCCAGAGTAATCGGTTGCCGTGCTGTTGAATCAACGCGCGCGCGTTGCCCGGGTTGGTTTCGCCGTGCATCACTCGGGATGCGTGGGCGTAAAGAATCGTATCGTCCTTGACGGCCTCATAGGCCGGCAGACGAATGACGGTCTGCGCGCGTTTGTCGTTGCCGATGCGCCGCTCGAAACGGATCACATTGCCGGCCGGTTTGCTGTCGCAGGCGGGTTCTTCTTGATAAGGGTTTGCGGGCGGCGCGACATGGCCCGGAATGTCGACATCGGTCGAGTCTTTTTCGAGCCAACCTTCGGGAATTTGTTTGACGAAATGCGCGGTGCCGCGAATGAATTGCAAATCGGCGATGGCTTCGCCGCCTGCTAACCGGTGCGCGATCTCGACGACTTGCCGTTCGGCATTGCCGTAAACCAACAGGTCGGCTTTCGAGTCGAGCAAGACCGATTTTTTGACCTTGTCCGACCAATAATCGTAATGCGAAATTCGGCGTAGGCTCGCTTCGATCCCCCCGATGACGATCGGAACATGTTTAAAAGCTTCGCGGCAGCGGTGCGAATACACGTTGACCGCTCGATCAGGTCGTTTGCCGGCTTCGCCGCCCGCAGTATAAGCATCGTTAGAGCGGATCTTTTTGTCCGACGTGTAGCGGTTGACCATCGAATCCATGTTGCCGCCGGTCACGCCGAAAAAAAGATTGGGTGCGCCGAGGCGCTTAAAATCTTCCGCGCTAGTCCAGTCCGGCTGCGAAATAATACCGACACGAAAACCGTGTGCTTCAAGGAGTCTGCCGATCAGCGCCATACCGAAGCTCGGATGGTCGATATAGGCGTCGCCGGTGACTAGAATGACGTCGCACGAATCCCAGCCGAGTTCGTCCATTTCAGCGCGAGTCATCGGTAATTCGGGCGCCGTTCCGAAACGGTGCGCCCAGTATTTGCGGTAGCCGAAAAGATTCGGTGCGCTAGGCATAGCGGGAGCAATCATGGTTTGATAATCCGGTTGAATAAAGTACGGTTGTTGCGCTTTAAATCTTGTAAAAAAACGGGAAATTCCAGATGGTAATTGTTCTCGAGGGCTTGCGTACGGCCTCGTAGTTCTTTTTGAGTCGGCAAGGGCATTGGGTCGTTAAAAGCAAAGCCTATGACATTGCCTCGTCCGCGCACCGGCAGAAACAATAAACGCCAGTCGAAAACCCGGCCTAAGTGCCAAGCGACATCCTGAAACAGCGCTTTGTCGGTGCCCCATAAATTGATGATCAGCATGCCGTCCGGCTTCAACAAAGTCTTGCAGCCGTCGAAAAACGCTTCGCCGCCGATCGAATCGGACATGCCTTCGTGATCGAACGCATCGATCATCAATAAATCGTAGCTTTCCGATGCCGTTAGACTCTTTTGGCGGATATAGTGCCCGCCGTCGCCGATTTTTATTTTCAGACGCGAATCGAGCGGTAAATCGAAATGACTGCGTGCGATTTTGACGACGCCGCGCCGGTATTCTACGACCTTTATTTTACAGTCTTCGAAGCGTTGCAGTAAAAACTTTGCCAAAGACCCGCCTCCTAAGCCTATCATCAATACATCGCCGGGGGCGTCTTTAAACAACAGCCAGGCCATCATTGCGCGGGCATACAGCGAATGCAATTGGTCCGGGTCGGTCAGCAACATACTGCTTTGCCGTGATGACGAGCCGAAATGCAAGGCGCGAACGCCTTCCGATTCGACGATTTCGATGACGCCTTCTTCATCGAAGCTTTGGTGAACTAATTGTCCCTGGTATTTACGCATAGGGTCGGATAATCCGAAAGATGGAGGCAGGTTAATAAATGGAGGGAAGAATTTGCCTATATTTTCGCTGAAATTGGACGGCCTGTCTCAAAAATCGGAGTATAGGCGCGTTTATCGTGGTAATTTTTTCATCGTTCCTACGCAGAGCAGCACTCCCATTAGGTTAAGGGAAACCCGTCATTCCGCCATGGACTGGCGAAATCCAGTGCTATGGATCACTGCCATTAAGTTAAGCCGTTCGTGGTGAGTCTGTCGAACCATGGACGGCTTAACTTATCGACCCAGGATTTTTCCATTCACCCTTCGACAGGCTCAGGGCGAACGGAAAAATCCTTAACTTAATGGCAGTGGTGCCATGGATGGCAGGCTTTTGAAGCACATTCGAGCCTGAATGCCGGCATTACGTATTTTGTGACGGTTTAACTTAATGGAAGTGACGCAAAGCCGGAGTACCATTTAGGAAGCTTTTTTACTGTATTCATAGGCCCTTTTATCGTGGTAATTTTCGGGTATTAGAGATTTAAATCGACGGCAGCGATTTGATTCGATTATGCTAAAATTTACCGCCGACCGATTCAGACTCTATAATTAAGCGTTACGTCGTTTAAATTCCCAAACGGCATGAGCCGGGTTTAAAAAAGCGGAGGAAGTGTTTTCCGCGTTTACACTGCATAATGTTTTTATAATCACAAACTTTATAACCACAAAGCTTAAATCTCATGAACAAACCAAAAAAAGTCGCAATTCTCACTGCGGGCGGTTTAGCGCCTTGCCTTAGTTCAGCCATCGGCAGTCTCATCGAGCGTTACACCGAAATCGACCCTTCGATCGAGATCATCTGCTACCGTAGCGGTTACAAAGGCCTGCTACTCGGCGATTCTTACGCCGTGACCCCGAAAATCCGCGAAAACGCCGCGTTACTTCATAAGTTCGGCGGCTCGCCGATCGGCAACAGCCGGGTCAAACTGACCAACGTCAAAGATTGCATCAAGCGGGGGTTGGTTCAAGAAGGTCAGGACCCTCAAAAAGTGGCGGCCGATCAATTAGTCAAAGACGGCGTCGATGTCCTGCATACGATCGGCGGCGACGATACCAATACCGCGGCAGCCGATTTGGCGGCCTTCTTGGCGAAAAACGATTATGGATTGACAGTCATCGGTTTGCCGAAAACGATCGACAACGACGTATTCCCGATTAAACAATCCTTAGGTGCTTGGACTGCGGCAGAGCAGGGCGCGCAGTACTTTCAGAACGTTGTAGCCGAATATAATGCCAATCCGCGCATGCTCATCGTTCATGAAGTCATGGGCCGCAATTGCGGATGGCTGACTGCTGCGACCGCAATGGAATACCGCAAATTGTTGGATCGCTCCGAATGGCTGCCTGAAATCGGTCTCGATCGCGCGGCATACGAAGTTCACGGCGTCTTTGTGCCGGAAATGGAAATCGATCTGGCAGCCGAAGCGAAGCGCTTGCGCGAAGTGATGGATAAAGTCGATTGCGTCAATATATTCGTTTCGGAAGGCGCGGGTGTCGATGCGATCGTCGCCGAAATGCAGGCTAAGGGCCAAGAAGTTCCGCGCGATGCGTTCGGTCACATCAAACTCGATGCAGTCAATCCGGGAAAATGGTTCGGCGAGCAATTCGCCGAAATGATCGGCGCGGAAAAAACCTTGATTCAAAAATCGGGATATTTCGCACGGGCATCGGCATCGAACGTCGATGATATCCGTTTGATCAAATCCTGCGCCGATTTGGCGGTCGAATGCGCATTCCGCCGCGAGTCCGGCGTCATCGGTCATGACGA
Organism: Methylotuvimicrobium alcaliphilum 20Z; assembly: GCF_000968535.2. Lineage (NCBI taxonomy): Bacteria > Pseudomonadati > Pseudomonadota > Gammaproteobacteria > Methylococcales > Methylococcaceae > Methylotuvimicrobium > Methylotuvimicrobium alcaliphilum. Next base: position 3,823,205 of record NC_016112.1, on the reverse strand, counting down.
AGACAACGGCAACGTCTTGCGTGCGATCGAGTTCCCACGCATCAAAGGCGGCAAACCGTTCGATATCGACACGCCTTGGTTCGTGCAAATGCTCGCCGGAATCGGGCAAAGCAAAGGCGCGCGAGTCGAAGTGAGCCACTAAAAACTGTATGGCCGGGCGGCAGTCGTTGCCCGGCTTGTTATGTGATTTTTTTTCCTCACGCGAAGGCGCGAAGACGCTAAGGAAAGCAAAAAGTCAAAACCGGATCGTTTAGCGGCAACGCGAAGGAAAGAATAAACAAGAGTCTGAAATAACACGTTAAGCTTGCTGGTAAATCAGGCTGTGATAGCAGCGCATTCATCATTCATTATCTCTCCTGATTAGCAAGATGCTTCAGCTTGTCGAAGCCAAGTGTTCGAGCAGGGGCCAGTCGTAGTCGCAAAAACTAAAATATGCTGTTACCCAAGCTCCAGCTTGGGTAACCTGTTTAGGAAGCTCTAGCTTCCCGACAATCAAGAAGGATTGAACGAGCGAGTCGGGGTTGATTGAGAATGTGCGGAGGTTGTGTCGGTCACAGGAAGCTGGAGCTTCCGGTGTGTCTTTCCCAAGCTGGAGCTTGGGAAAGAGCGTGAAGATCGCGATGCAATTTGAGGGCCGTGTCTACCACAATCGCAGATATTTCCTCAACATCCATTCTTGATTTTGCGTGATAAGTTTTAGGCATACAGGTTTATTGCTTTTACGAAAGAGTGATATAGCAGCACATTCATCATTCATTATCCCTTCGCGTCTTTGCGTGAGCCTCATCTTCACAATCCAGCATAGCCCAAACACTATCGTTTCATTCAAGCCCCAATATGAAATCCCATTGCGTTTTCGAAACCGGCATGATCGATAGGCGATTGCCGCGTCTGACTAGGGCGAAGTCTTCCAGCTCGGAGTATTGTTTCAGTTCTTGTAACGGGATCGTGCGGGATAGTTTTTTTACGTATTGAACATCCACCATGAACCATCGCGGATTGTCGGGCGAGCTTTTCGGGTCGAAGTGTTTGTCGTCGGGGTCGAATGCGAAAGGGTCGGGGTAGCCTTCTCGGCTAATTTTCATGATCCCGACGATGCCGGGGATATCGCAGTTGGAATGATAAAAGAAAGCCAAATCGCCGATCTTCATTTGATCGCGCATCATATTTCTGGCTTGGTAGTTTCTGACGCCGTCCCAGGGTTCGGTCTGATGGGGTCTATTGAATAAATCGTCGATACCGAACTCGTTAGGTTCGGATTTCATTAACCAGTAGTTCATGGATATAGGAAAGGCAATAGGGGCAGTATCTCCCACCTGCGCCGTAATGAGCTATCGTCCTTGAACCAATGGTTCAAGTGGGAACGCAGACGACCTTTCAGGCTTCCCGCGTAAAGCGGGTATGCACACCAAGTTCGAACATTTGTTCCCGGGGTAAATATAGGTTCAGGAAACACCCAGCCCACCCTCGAACGCTGCAGGAGATACAGGACTTCATTTTAACGCGTTTCTGTAATTTCCAAAACGTTTTCTATTTTATTACTCATTTTTATCAGGCTATCCGCCAAATGTAATTCCAATTCGCGGTTCCGGGACTCAGCTAGATGGAGCTCGTGAGCCATGTTCAACGCCGCCATGACGGCAATGCGATCGGCACCGCTGACTTTGCCGGAGTCCCTTATTTGGCGCATTTTTCTGTCGAGTTGCCGTGCGGATTCTATCAGTCCGTCTTGCTCCTCGGGTTCGCAAGCGATTTTGTATTCCTTGCCGAGAATTTCAAGTGTGACAGCGGAAGGTGTTCTGCTCATGTGCCATGCTCCATGGATTTTAAACGGGAGATCATCGCTTCGACTCGGGTTTTGGCTAATGTGGTTTTTTCAAGCAACTTGGCTTTTTGCTTGACAAGTTCCGCTTGCTTAACTTTGAGCAAATGGTTTTCATTTTTGATCGCATTGTATTGTTCGATCAAAAGATCAAGCTTTTCTTCCAAGTCTTTTAATTCGAGTGAATGGTCGTTTTCAGCTTTTGGCATAATATTTAAGTAGATAAAGTGTAGTCATCGCTTGGTTAATTTCGGTTTTTATACACCTGCCTTTTTCAATGGGGTTAGGATTTCGTGATAAATAACGTCCTGGAGCTATGTGCTTTGTTAAGGATTCGGTAACTCGCTTGGCAGGACGCCGTGAACCCAGCACCTAAATTATCCACAATAGTTAACCATAGCCAATGGGCTATGGAATTTAGGTGCTGGGTGAATACGTCCTTGTAGGCTTGACGGCGGCTTTTTCTGCCGCAGACACCTGCCAATCGAGCAACCGAACCCTCCGTAAAATAGGGGAGTTATTTACGACTAAATCCTTAGCGGCGAAGGAGCCGAATTTACCGTGCGAATAAACTCAAGAAGACAAAATGTGCAACTTGGCTAATTGTACTGAAAATGACGGTTTGCTAAAAATAACTTTCTCTCAGTATTATCCATTCGTCCAATCAATGTTAGCATAAGCCGGTTAATTTTTTGGAATCCGTATTTTTTAACAAGAAAATGATTTATCAGACAATCGATCAGACGCTACGGGAACAGGGTGCCGAGGTGACGGCAGCAGAAGCGCATGGCATTGCAACCGGAATGTTGTGTGTTGATGTAAGAGCCAGTCAATCAAATTGGCTGGATGAGCTATTCGGAGAAGGATCCGCCGCATCTGGCGGAAATGTTGTGTTAGGGGATTTGTTCGAACAAACCAGATCGTTATTGACGGATGACGATTATACCTTCGATTTAATGTTGCCGGATGTCGACGAGGAGAACTTAAGCGAAGCCGTTGAAGCGATGCGCGATTGGTGCCAAGGTTTTTTATTCGGTATCGGATTTAGTCAATCGTCTTCAAATTGGACTGGGGATGTCGGCGAAATAGTGAAGGATATTGTCGAAATCACCAAGCTGGAAGCCATCTCTGACGATGATGATAGCGAAGAGGGCCAAGAAGCCTTTGCTGAAATTCAAGAATACTTACGAGTTGCGGTACAGTTAATACGTACTGAATTATCCGGTTCCATTAGCCGTACCACTCATTAAAGATATACCTTTCGCATTTCAAATTTCGGCAGCACCTGAGGAGGCGCCGGGGTGTGCGGCAAAGGCTTTGCCAGCATGGAGCTGGCATAGAGCCTACAGGGATGTATTCACGGCGTCCTTTGACGGACACCCCGGCACCGAATTTTCATCTGCGATGGGTATAAAACACGCATCCGATCCAGTTAACCGGCCCGGATGCTATTTATCGAAAGAGCGGTTCATGCCTGTCGCCGATACTTCATTAGTCGAGTAGCGACTGCTTTACTGCCTTTTGATTGAAAAACCGTCTAAGAATGAAAGGCATGGGATGTGTCTATCGAGGACCGCCGTTTACCCAGCACCTAAATTATCCAGGATTGTTAACCATAGCCAATGGACTATGGAATTTAGGTGCTGGGTGAACCCATCCATGGGGGCTTGACGGCAGCGCTCCCTGCTGCCGTCATCCTCGCTAGCCACACCCCATACCTTCATAAAGTTAGCTAATTTTTGAGTATAAAGGGGGTATGATCACCCTCTTTCACAGTAAAAATCGAGAACGACAGAAAAGATGAAGCAAGCAGAATTTAAAAAACGCCGTAAGCGGTTAATGCAACAGATCGGCAAGGGTAATATCGGGTTGATACCCAGCGCCTCGGCGCAAACCCGTAATCGGGATGTGCATTACCCGTTTCGTCAAGACAGCGATTTTTATTATCTGACCGGATTTAACGAACCGGATGCGCTTGCGGTATTCATCCCCGGTCGGCAGCAAGGACAATATTTGCTTTTTTGCCGCGAATACGATGAGAAAAAAGCGCTTTGGGAAGGTGCGCACGCCGGTTTGATCGGAGCAACGACCGATTACGGCGCCGACGATGCATTTCCGATCGACGATATCGATGAAATACTGCCCGGACTCATTGAAAATAAAGAAAAGGTTTATTATCCGATGGGCCGGGATAGCGATTTGGATCACCGCCTGCTCGAATGGGTGCACCATTTGCGCAATCAATCGCGGGCCGGCGTCAATGCGCCGTTGGAATTGGTATCGCTCGAACATATCTTGCATGAGATGCGCTTGTTCAAAAGCGAGGCCGAAATCAAACTGATGCGTAAGGCGGCTGAAATTTCCGCCGATGCGCATGTCAAAGCGATGCAAAAATGCCGCGCCGGCTTATACGAATATCAAATCGAATCCGAAATCATTTATCATTTTTTACAGCAAGGGTTAAGGGCGGTCGCCTATCCTTCGATCGTAGCCGCCGGTAAGAATGCTTGCGTGCTGCATTACACCGAAAATACGTCTAAATTGGCCGACGGCGATTTGTTATTGATCGATGCGGGTGCCGAATGCGATCACTATGCGGCCGATATCACGCGCACTTTTCCCGTTTCCGGGCGTTTTTCCGAGCCGCAAAAGCTGCTTTATCAACTGGTGCTCGATGCTCAGTCGGCGGCCTTGGCCGAGATCAAGCCCGGCAATCCTTGGAATCAGGCTCATGAGGCATCGGTAAAAACCTTGACTAAAGGCTTGGTTAAATTGGGTTTGCTGAAAGGGCGCGTGGCGAAACTGATCAAGGACGAAGCCTATAAAAAATTCTATATGCACCGAATCGGGCATTGGCTCGGCATGGACGTACACGATGTCGGCGATTACAAGGTCAAGGACGAATGGCGGATATTGGAGCCGGGCATGGTGTTGACAATAGAACCCGGCCTTTATATTCCTAAGGATTGCGAGCAAGTCGACGAACAATGGCGGGGTATCGGGATCAGAATAGAAGACGATGTGCTGGTGACGCAAGACGGGCACGAAATATTGACCGGCGGCGTGCCGAAAAGCGTTGAAGCCATCGAAGCGTTGATGCAGGCGGCCTGATGCGAACTCAATACGATGCATTGATTATCGGCGGCGGATTGGCCGGTAATTGCCTGGCCTTGGCATTGCAAGGTTCGGGACTCGAAATCGCCATGGTCGAAGCGCAGAGCCGCGAGCAATTACAAAATTCATGGGCCGGCGATCGAGCCTTGGCATTGGCTGCCGGCACCGTGACGATGCTGGATGCGCTCGGAGCGTGGCAGGGGGTTTCCGATAAGGCCGCGCCGATCGAGAATATTCATGTGTCCGATCGCGGGCATTTCGGGAAAACCCGCCTGTCGGCGAAAAAGGAAGGCGTCAAGGCGCTGGGCTATGTGATCAAGGCCCGCGATATCGAAAACCATGTCGCGGACTTGGTCGAACGGGCCGGGGTTACCAAACTCAGTCCGGCTCGATTGGCGGGTTTGGCCAGTACCGATAGCGATATTGGCGCGAATCTCGAATACCGTGACGAATCAATAACCTTGACTGCCAAGCTACTGATCGGCGCCGACGGCGGTAATTCCTCGGTGCGGAAATTGCTCGATATTGGGCGGCAAACGACCGAATACGGGCAAACGGCGTTGGTGACGACCGTAAATTGCTCATTGCCGCATCGTAATACCGCTTTCGAACGCTTTACCGTTTCCGGGCCCTTGGCTTTATTGCCGATCGAAGGAAGTCAATGCGCCGTGGTTTGGACCAATACGCACAGGGATGCGGAAAGCTTGATGTCGGTTTCCGATAAGGAATTCATCGAACGATTGCAAGAGTGTTTCGGCTATCGCCTGGGTGAGTTGAGTTTGGCGGCTCCGCGCAGGGCCTTCCCGCTGACCTTGGTACAGGCCGAAACGATGGTGAAAGGGCGCGCCGTGATCATCGGAAATGCGGTGCATCAATTACACCCGGTTGCAGGACAAGGCTTCAATCTGGGGCTTCGCGATGTCGTGCAGTTAGCTGAGATGCTGATCGAACAAGCCAAGCGCAAGCGCGATATCGGCGACTCGATGTTCTTGAAGGGCTATGATCAATCCAGGCGCAAGGATCTGAATAAAATAATCGGCTTTACCGATAACGTAGTCAGGATTTTTTCGAATGACTGGTTGGCCTTGGCGGCCGCCAGAAATTTGGGTTTGGCATTGCTCGATATATTGCCCGGCGGTAAATCGTTATTGACACGCCATGCGATGGGCTTGGCCGGCAGACTGCCGCGCGTCGGCAACAGGAGATAAGGCGGATGACGATGCAAGCGGAAGTGATAGTGGTCGGCGGCGGCATGGTCGGTGCGGCCTTGGCTTGTGCGCTAGGGCATGGCGGGGTCGAAACCTTGTTATTGGACAGGCGCAGTCCGGAGCGGCAATGGGACGAAAGCCTGCGGGATATCCGCGTATCGGCGTTGACCAAAGCCTCTCAGGCCATTCTGGAGGGCGTCGGTGCTTGGCGCGGAATCGTGCAAAAAGGCGCCGCGCCTTACAAGGACATGCGTGTCTGGGATGGCCGCTCCGATGGCTATTTGCATTTCGATTGCGCCGATACGGTGTTCCCCGAATTGGGACATATCGTCGAAAACCGAATTACGGTCGCGGCGCTTTGGGACATCTTGGACGGCTTGCCGACCGTTCAATGCATCACGCCTGCCGAAATCGAGCGTATGGAATCGATCGAAAACGGCAGGCGCCTAAGATTGACGGATGGGCAAAGTTTTGAAGCGCCTTTGGTGGTTGCCGCCGATGGGCGCGAATCGGCCTTGCGGTCTATGGCCGGTATCGGCGTGACGGGTTGGCCCTATCGACAAGACGGTTTGGTCGCGACCGTGCAAACCGAGCTCGAGCATCAAGCGACAGCATGGCAACGGTTTCTCGAAGAAGGCCCCTTGGCTTTTTTACCCCTTTTCGATGGTCAGTGTTCGATCGTCTGGACCTTATCGACCGAGACTGCGCGGAATTATTTGGCATTGCCCGATGATGAGTTTTTAAGGCTGTTGCAACAAGCATCGGGCGGTATTCTAGGCGACATGCTCAAGATCGGCCCGCGCGCGGCCTTTCCGCTGAAATTTCAATTTGCCGACCGCTATACCGACAGTCATTTGGCATTGGTGGGCGACGCGGCGCATGCGATGCATCCTTTGGCCGGACAAGGCGCCAATGCCGGCTTGTTGGATGCCGCAGCCTTGGCCGAAGCCGTCATAGACACTCAACGGTCGGGGCGGCCGTTATCGGGTGTTCAATATCTAAGGCATTATGAGCGCTGGCGTAAAGGCGATAACTTAATGATGATGGCGAGTATGGATTTAATCAATAAAACCTATGCGGTCGGCAATCCTATGTTCGCCAAACTACGTTCGTTCGGCATGAACCGTATCAATCATACTACGGCGTTGAAAGATTATTTGAACCGTCATGCCATGGGATTAAGGGATGACTTGCCGCGCTTGGCCAAAGGGCAGGTCTGTTGGTAAGGATTTACGGTTTACCCGGTCGCGCGGCTTCTGGTATATTCGCTGTTATCCCGAAACGCTTGGTTTTTTATTAAAAAAGGCCTGTTTTTCGGCGAAAATAGAATAACAAATTAAAATGGAGTAATCGATGGCAACGGGGTTTTATATTTTAACGACGATATTTGTCGCGTATGTCGTCTATATGGTGGTCGGTGACAAGGTTAAGAAAAATAACGAATAAGTCCACGGCTTTTTTAAACGATGAAAAAGATAATAACAAACTGCCAATGATCATGCCGAATGGCGGATTCACTTGGCAACTAAATTAATTAACTGGAGGAAGGGAATATGGCGGAAATATTGTTTATTTTAACGACGATTTTTGTAGCTTATGTCGTTTACGCGGTGGTTGGCGATCAAGTGGCCGATATGAAAGCCATTAAGTCAAAAGAGGATTCGCATCCGGCGAAAGCCGAAACCGCTAAACCCGCTGAAGTGAAAGTTGTCGAAAATAAACCGGCGCAGCGAACTGCTAAAAAAGCGCCAGAGCCAGTGGCGAAGGCGCCTGAAAAAAATGAATCGCCCGTAAGCAAAAGCGGTTTGCGCGATCCTGCGACCGGCGAAACGGCCAGTATTCCGACCAATTACCGCTTTGCCAAGCGTTGGATAAAAGAGGCCATGGTCAAAGAAGGCTTGCTCGATAAAGTCTATAAAAACAGCGAATTGGACGATGAAGCCAATGCCAAAATCAAAACGGCTTTGGACAGTTTGCTGCAAATGGATAAATACCGGGCCTAATAGGCTGCCGCATCACCTCGGTCGGGCGGTTTACGGTTGGGGTTTGCTAGCCGTTCAATGGATAGCATTGTAGGGTGCGCATCGCGCACCTTTCCACGGTGCCTAACCGACGAGAGGTCCCGACATAGGTGCGCGATGCGCACTCTACGCCTGGCGCTTTATAACCTATGGTCGGCAACACTTTCCAAGACATGTTGAGATTAAAAAGCGAGAACACTGGAATTGGCGAAAAGGGCTTTTTTCGAAAGGCCTAGTCCAAGCCCAGTTTTTTTAACCGGTAACGCAATGATCGGAACGATAACCCCAGCTCTTTTGCTGCTGCGGTTTTATTCCATCGGTTATTTTCGAGTGCGATGGTAATGGCGGTTCGCTCGATATCTTCCAAATAATCTTCCAACGACGCTTTTGACGGATCGAACGCTGGCGCATCAGGGACGATTTCCGGATTAATCGGTAGATTTAAATCGTCCGCATCGATCGTTTTGCCGTCGCTGAGCGCAACGGCGCGCTCCAGAATATTCTCGAGCTCCCTAACATTGCCCGGAAAATGATAATGTTTCAATGCAGTCAACGCCGATTGCGAAAGCCGGACTTGAAAAGCGTTGTTACTATTTAACGAGGCTAGAATATGTTCGGCTAGTTGCGCGATATCATTGCCTCGTTCGCGAAGCGGCGGAATATTGAGATCGATGACATTGATCCGGTAGTATAAATCTTGCCGAAAAACCCCTTCCTGAACCAATTGATTCAAATCTTTATGCGTGGCGCTCAGGATGCGGACATCGACCGGTGTTTCGTGTTGTTCGCCGACTGCGCGTACTTTTTTTTCCTGAATCGCGCGGAGTAATTTGACTTGCAGCGAAGGAGGCAGATCGGCGACTTCATCGAGAAATAGCGTACCGCCCTCGGCTGCTTGAAATAAACCTTTTTTATCGGCAATTGCACCGCTGAAACTGCCTTTTTTATGTCCGAAAAACTCGCTTTCCATAAGTTCGGGCGGGATCGCGCCGCAGTTTACGGCAACAAAAGGCTTGTCGCTACGCGGGCTTTGTTGATGAATCAAGCGCGCCACCAATTCCTTACCCGACCCCGATTCGCCGCTGATATAAACAGGCGCCTGACTACGTGCCAGCTTGTCGATTTTAGACCGGACTTGGCGCATCGGCTCCGATTCGCCCAATAAAATATGTCGTGTGCGCCTTTCCTTGGTATCGGCATCGGGGGCTAGTTGTAAGGCTTTCGTGACGATTTGCCGAAGTACCGGTAAATCGACCGGTTTTGAGATAAAGTCGAAGGCCCCGGCTTTCATTGCCTTGATCGCAGTATCCATGTTGCCGTGTGCGGTAATTACGGCAATCGGAATCGTGCTGCCCGTGCTTTGGAGGTATTCGACCAATTCGAGCCCGTTGCCGTCGGGTAGCTTCATGTCGGTCAGGCAAAGATCGAACGGATGTTGTTGTAACAACTGCCGAGCCGAGTCGACATTTTCCGCGCACAAGGTGTCGATGTTCATGCGTTTGAGCGTAATGCTTAACAGCTCTCGGATATCCGGCTCGTCGTCGACGACTAAAGTCAAGGGGTGTTTCATATTTCAATCAAAGTTTGTTCGGCGTTCGGTAAACAGAGCCGGAAGCAACTTTGGCTCTGGTCGGTAATATGATAGCTTAGCCTGGCCTGATTCAGTTCGGCTAATTCCTTCGAAATATAAAGCCCCAGACCGGTTCCTTGCGCCGAAGTTGTAAAAAAAGGTTCGAACAGATGCTTGCGGTGACTCGGGTCGATGCCGGGGCCGGAGTCTATTACTTCGATGCAGAGCATTTGTTCGTGTTGGCGGATCGCCAATGAGATGGTTTTTTTTTCGGGGCTGCCGTATTTCAAGGCATTTTGGCACAGATTGTCGAGAATTTGTTTTAAATGGCCTTTGTCCACCAATGCTTGCGCTTGCTCCGATTCGCTCGTCATGGTGAAAAGATCGCGAGTGAAACCGTTTTCAGCACAGAACTGTTCAATGTAGTCGTCTAGCCATTGAATCAAGTCGACTTTTTTACGTAACGAAGCGCTACGCCGGGACAATTGTAAAATATCCTCGATAATCTTGTTCACGCGAGTCGAATGATTTCTAATAATTTCGGTTAGGCGCCGGTCTTCGTCCGATAATTCGATGTTTTCCGCCAGCAGTTGTCCTGCATGGCTGATGGCGCCGAGCGGGTTGCGAATTTCATGAGCGATGCTGGCGGTTAATTGCCCAAGCGAGGCGAGTTTGCTTTGTTGCAAACGCTGATTGTAAAACGCGATATCTTCAAGAATGATCATGTTGAGCGCTTCGTGCCGGGTCGGGAGCGCCGTAAACCGGGTTTGCATCTCGCTGCCGTCCGTTAAGGGAATCACGGCGAAATCCTGGCTAGGGTCGTTCAGCCAGTACGAGAAAGCTTCCGCTAAATAGGGAGAAATAGCATGTAGACGATCAGGCATTGTTGAGCATTGGGTAAGCCTTGCGGCGGCTTCGTTACTCATCCGTATTTGATGGTCGCGATCGGTGATGATAATGCCCGATTGTAAATGTTGAATGATGTATTTGCTGAGCTCCTCGAGTTGGTTGATGGTTTTTTGCTGCGCGGTGGACTGCTCGGTGCGTTGCGCGAGTGCATAGGCCAGCATTGCGATCGTAAAGAATGAGGCGCCGAGCATAGCGGCATAGGTATAGGCGGTATCTCTGAAACTATGGGTTTGGTACGCATAAATCTGCTCGGCAAGGATGGCCAAACTAGCAATGGCGGCGAATAGCAGCGCGCATCGTCCGCCGATTAAAAGTCCGCTTGCGGCGATCGATGCGGCGAGTAAGATTCCGACGCCGCTGTTGATGCCGCCGCAAGCGTGCATGATTAGCGTAATGATGATAATGTCGGTGAAAATGAGCGTTTGAGCCTGAACGGTATAGCTAATCGATCGCCGCAACAAACAAAAGCCGGAAATGATCGTCAGCGCTAAATGACCGCTGCCACTGACGATAAACAAGTATTCGTCGTGACGCTCGCCTGTAGCGGGACCGAGTCGGCTATAAAACAACATCAGGAATAAGCAGGCCAGAATCAGCCGGTAAGTCAGAAAGACTTTTAATAGCAGCCAGGCTTGTCGACGTGGGATGCCGTATCCCATCGAAAAAGGACAAGGATAAATAATATCGGATTTGTTTTCCGGTTTGAGTTCATTAAGCATGGTGTTTTATTGCGGCTTGGTTAAAATAAACCTACAGTAACATTCATGAAGGCCCGGTCATCGCCCCGGCAAATGACAGTTCGAGGCGTGGCGGAGGGTGCGGTCACTCGCTCGACAGGACGCCGTGAACCCAGCACCTAAATTATCAAAGGTAGTTAACCATGGCCAATGGGCTATGGAATTTAGGTGCTGGGTGAATACGTCCATGTAGGCTCGACGGCGGCTATCCTTGTCGCCGACGCCTGTCGATCGAGCAACCGCACCCTCTTCGGAATCGACATTGTTTTTCATGTCGGCTTCCCACTTAAGGCGGGACAAAAGCACTAAGGGTTAACCGTTCGCCCTGAGCCTGTCGAAGGGTGGATGGTTAATCCGCCCATGGTTCGACAGGCTCACCACGAACGGATTAACCTTAAACTGTCCCGCGTTAAGTGAGTAGCCTTCATGTCGAAAAATTAGATAAAGAGTCCAAATTTACAAACTTTCATAGTAAACAGGTTCGAGAAGCAAGAAAAATACGGGCGTCTGTTTACCGGTCTAATTCGGAAAGCTATATTTTCAAATTGGATCGAAATGTAAGCAAGATATCAGGTAATTTTATAACCACCGGAAAATAACGATGAACATCCATGAATACCAGGCCAAACAGTTGTTTAAACTCTATGGCATTCCAGTGCCGGAAGGCAGTCCGGCGGAAACGGCGGGACATGCCGAACAAGTCGCGCGCGAACTCGGCGGCAATGCTTGGGTCGTCAAGGCGCAAGTTCATGCGGGCGGGCGGGGCAAGGCCGGCGGCGTCCATATCGCCAAAAGTTTAGACGAGATTACCGAATTCAGCCGTAAATTGTTGGGTACGCGCTTAGTGACGCAACAAACCGGAGCCGAAGGCTTGCCGGTCGAGACGCTTTATGTCGAAAAGGCCGGGCAAATCGATCGCGAGTTTTATTTAAGCGCATTGGTCGACCGAGGCAGCGAACGCGTGATATTTATCGCATCGGCGGCCGGCGGCATGGATATCGAAGAAGTTGCGGAAAAAACGCCGGACCGCATCATTTCGTTTCAAGTCGACCCGGCTGCCGGGCTTCAGCCTTATCAATGCCGCAAAGTCGCATTTGCGTTTGGGCTTGAGTCTACGCAATTCAAGAGTCTCGAAAAAATCATGGCCGGTATCTATAAGCTGTTGCTTGAAAAAGACGCCGGTCAGATTGAAATCAACCCGCTCGTGACGACGAATTCGGGCGAATTGGTCGCTGTCGATGCAAAGATCAACTTCGACGACAACGCGGTCGCCGTGCATCCGGATATTACCGCGATGCGCGATCCGGGGCAGGAGGACGAAAAGGAACATAAGGCGCAGCAGTTCGGGCTCAATTACATCACCTTGGACGGCAGCATCGGCTGCATGGTCAACGGCGCGGGTCTTGCGATGGCGACGATGGACTTGGTGAAATTGAAAGGCGGGAGTCCGGCTAATTTCCTTGATGTCGGCGGCGGAACGAATACCGAAAAAGTCGCCGAAGCGTTTAAATTGATCCTGGCCGACCCGAACGTCAAGGCCGTGTTGGTCAATATTTTCGGAGGCATCGTCAAGTGCGACGTGATCGCCGAAGGCATTTTGGCCGCTGTCAAGGAAGTCAGCGTCAAGGTTCCTGTCGTGGTCCGGCTTGAAGGCACAAATGCCGAAGCGGGGCGTACATTATTGCGGGAGTCGGGATTGAATTTAGTGGCGGCGGATGATTTAGCAAAGGCTGCCGAACAAGTAGTCGCACTGGCGGAGGGTGTATGAGCATTTTGGTGAACAAAGCAACGAAAGTCATCTGTCAGGGCTTTACCGGTAAACAAGGTACTTTTCATTCGTTGCAAACGCTCGAATACGGCACGCAGTTGGTCGGCGGCGTAACGCCCGGGCGCGGCGGCGAGACTCATTGCGATTTGCCGGTGTTCGATACGGTCGAACAGGCCGTGCAAAGAACGCAAGCTGAAGCTACGGTGATTTATGTACCGCCGTTCTATGCGGCCGATGCGATATTGGAAGCCTTCGATGCCGGCATCAAAGTGATCGTCTGTATTACCGAAGGCATTCCGGTATTGCACATGCTGCGCGTCAAGGCGGCGATGGCCGGTTCCGATGCGGTTTTGATCGGCCCGAATTGTCCCGGCATCATCACGCCGGGCGAATGCAAAATCGGCATCATGCCGGGTTTTATTCATCAGCCCGGCAAAATCGGTATCGTGTCGCGATCAGGGACATTGACTTACGAGGCGGTGCATCAAACAACGCGCGAAGGCTTGGGGCAAAGCACCTGCGTCGGCATCGGCGGCGATCCGATTCACGGCATGAATTTCATCGATGTGATTAGTCGGTTTCAGGCCGATGAGCAAACGCACGGCATCGTCATGGTCGGTGAAATCGGCGGTAGCGAGGAAGAAGAGGCGGCCGAATACATCAAGGCGCATGTCACAAAGCCTGTGGTCGGCTATATCGCCGGACAAACAGCGCCGCCCGGCAAGCGCATGGGTCATGCCGGTGCGATCGTGACCGGCGGCAAAGGTACGGCGGCAAGCAAAATCGCCGCGATGAATGCGGCCGGCGTCGAAATGGTCAGCTCGCCCACCGAGATAGGCGAAGTCATGAAAAAAGTCTGCGGCTAGAAAAAGGCGCGCGATACGCACCCTGCGACTGATATAGCGGCTCCCACAAGAGATAGGATGGTTCGCCAAGCAGAACGGGGTTTAAACCCCGTCCTAAACCTTTCGCCCGTGGCCAAAGCAAACCGAAATGTTTGGAGCAAATCGAAACGTTCGGAGCGGGTTGAATAACCCGCCCCGCATGGGTTCTAAGCAGGACGGGGTTTAAACCCCGTCCGAAACGTTTCGCCCGTGGTCAAAGCAAACCGAAATGTTTGGCGCAAAACGAAACGTTCGGAGCGGGTTGAATAACCCGCCCCGCATGGGTTCTAAGCAGGACGAGGTTTAAACCCCGTCCGAAACGTTTCGCCCGTGGCCAAAGCAAACCGAAATGTTTGGCGCAAATCGAAACGTTCGGAGCGGGTTGAATAACCCGCCCCGCATGGGTTCTAAGCAGGACGAGGTTTAAACCCCGTCCGAAACGTTTCGCCCGTGGTCAAAGCAAGCCGAAATGTTTGGCGCAAATCGAAACGTTCGGAGCGGGTTGAATAACCCGCCCCGCATGGGTTCTAAGCAGGACGAGGTTTAAACCCCGTCCGAAACGTTTCGCCCGTGGCCAAAGCAAACCGAAATGTTTGGCGCAAATCGAAACGTTCGGAGCGGGTTGAATAACCCGCCCCGCATGGGTGGGAACGATAGGGGGAATAATTACGGGATAAGAGCTGAGAAGCGGCTAATTCACCGACGGCTGATAAGCCACCGAGAAATCGTTCAATGCGGCCAGCGCGTCTTCCGGCTTTCTGCTTTCATCCAATTGAAAGGCATCGACGCCGGTTCTGTGCAGATAAAATATCTGATCGATCAAGTAATTACCGACCGCGCGAATTTCGCCGCGGTAATGATAGCGGTTGCGCAGCAGCCAAGCTTGACTGAACGAACGCCCGTCGCCGAACATCGCGATGTCCAATTCGACCAAAGGCATTCCGGCTAAATCGCCGGCAATGTCTTCAAGCGCATCGGTCGAGCGAATTCTGAGACCGGTTTGTCCTTCGCGCCGAGCAAAGGAGTCTTTATCGTTCAGCCAGCGAGATACGGAAACGGTAATATCGCCGGTTTGCGGGATGTCTTGATCATCGGCGACAAATTGCCAATGGTCTTCGGTGATTTTTTTATCTTTAATGATTTGCATAAACTTGCTCTTTAAAGGGCGTAATGCCGACGCGTTTAACGGTATGTAAGAAAGACTCGCCTTCCTGTCTTTGCTTGATGTAAACATCGAGAATGTCTTGCACGGCCCGCGTGATTTGATCCTTGGCAACCGCAGGCCCCAGTCTTTCGCCGATCGCGGCATCGTTTTCGGACGAACCGCCCAGTGTGATCTGATACCATTCTTCGCCTTTTTTATCGACGCCAAGAATCCCGATATGGCCGACGCTTTGATGCGCGCAGCCGTTCATGCAGCCTGAGATGTTAATCTTGATATCGCCGAGATCGTGAAGATAATCGAGATCGTCCAGGGCATGATTGATTTCACGGGTAATGCCGATGGAACCTGCGTTGGCCAGCGAGCAAAAATCGAGGCCCGGGCAGCAGATGATGTCGGTCGCGGAGCCGATATTCGGCGTGGCCAGATTGGCGGCGTCGAGCGCCTGCCATAAGGTGAACAAATCCGTCTGCTTGACATCGGTCAAAACCAAATTTTGCCTATGAGTGCTGCGGACTTCGCCGAAACTGAAGCGGTCGGCCAAATCGGCGACCAAGTCCAATTGCGCATCGGTAATGTCGCCGGGAGGGGCGTCGGGCGCTTTCAGAGAAATAAAGGCCGCACGATAACCGGGTACGCGATGATCGGCCGTATTCTGTTGAACCCAAGTTGCAAAAGTCGGATTGTCTTGGAGACGATCATTGAAACTGCCGTCAAGGTCGGCATCGGTTTCGTAAGCCGGCGGTGCGAACTGGGCTTTAATGGATTCTATACGCTCGTCGCTCAGTTCGAGACTGTCTTTGTTCAACTGCCATTCTTGCTCGACCAGTTCAGTGATTTTTTCGAGGCCTTCTTCTTTAACCAAAATTTTGATTCTGGCTTTGTACTTATTGTCGCGGCGTCCGAAAAGATTATAGATACGGACGATCGCTTCCAGGTAAGACAGTAGGTGTTTTTTCTCCAGAAACGGACGGATCACTTGTCCTATGACAGGCGTGCGGCCTAGGCCGCCGCCGACGAAAACTTTAAAACCGATTTCGCCGGCATCGTTTTTAACCAAATGCAGGCCGATATCATGAAATTGCGTTGCGGCCCGGTCGTGCAGGGCGCCGCTGACAGCGATCTTGAACTTGCGAGGCAAAAACGCGAACTCGGGGTGCAGTGTGGTCCATTGACGAATGATTTCGCAGTAGGGGCGCGGATCTTCGATTTCATCCTTACACACGCCGGACAAGGGGTCTGTCGTCGTATTGCGCATGCAGTTGCCGCTGGTTTGTATCGCATGCATTTGGACCTCGGCCAGTTCCGCGAGAATGTCCGGGACTTCCTCGAGTTTGGGCCAATTGTATTGAATGTTTTGGCGCGTCGTAAAATGACAATAACCCTTGTCGTATTTACGGGCGATTTCGGCCAATTTGCGCAATTGCCTGGACGACAGCAGACCGTAAGGGCCGGCCACGCGCAGCATCGGCGCGTGAGTTTGAATGTACAAGCCATTCATTAAGCGAAGCGCGCGGAATTGATCGCCGTCGAGTTCTCCTTTCAGGAAGCGTTCGGTTTGGCCTCTGAATTGGGCGACACGTTCATCAATGAGCGTTTGATCGTCTTGAGTGTATTGGTACATAGTGAGGATGAGCTGTTGGAAAAGCGCCCTAGGAGGGCGAATAAGTGAATCGGCGTAACTATTCAGTTCCCCGGTAATGATCGTTCCCACGCTCTGCGTCACTGCTATATAAGTTAAGCCGTTCGTGGTGAGCCTGTCGAACTATGGACGGCTTAACTTATCGACCCAGGCTTTTCCATTCGCCCTTCGACAGGCTCAGGGCGAACGGAAAAATCCTTAACATAATGGCAGTGACGCTCTGCGTGGGAACGCCTGAGTACCGATCCAGCGTCTCGGTCTTCGTTCCCACGCTGGAACGTGGGAACGATAGGGGGGGAATAATTACAAACCGGCAATATTATACCGACACGGATAAAATGACAAAGTTTATTATGCGGTTATAATATCCCGCTTGAAAAATTTTAACGTTCGTTTTTCCGATAATTTACTAATCAGGGGGTTCTTTTGTTGCGGCTTATATTTGTGATGTTGGCTTTGTGTCTGCCGGAGCTGGCGCTGGCAGGCGGGTTTGAAAACCTGGATCTAACCGGTACCGAGCGAGGTATCTATACCGTATTGATTTTCGTCATCGCTTACGGTTTCGTGATGGCCGAAGAATTCACCGGCTTGAAAAAATCCAAACCGGTCATTTTTGCGGCGGGGATTATTTGGGCGCATGCGGCGGTTTTGGCGGCATCGAAAGGCGTTTCGACCGAAGAGTTGCATGAAGCCTTCGAGCATAATCTAAAAGAATATGCGGCCTTGATGCTGTTTTTGTTGGTAGCTATGACGTATATCAACGCGATGGCCGAGCGTAACGTGTTCGAAGCGCTACGTTCCTGGTTGGTAAGAAAACAGTTCAGTTACCGTAAGCTGTTTTGGATTACCGGTATCATCACGTTCTTCTTGTCGTCGGTTGCCGATAACCTGACTTCGGCCTTGTTGGTCGGTGCGGTCGTATTGGCGGTCGGCAAGAAAAACGACAAATTCATCACGATCGGTTTAATTAACCTGGTGATTGCCGCGAATGCCGGCGGCGCTTTTTGTCCTTTCGGCGATATCACTACATTAATGGTATGGCAAGCCGGTTATGCGGAATTCTTCGACTTTTTCGCGTTGTTTATTCCGTCCGTGGTTAATTACCTTGTGCCGGCTGCATTCATGCATTTCGCGGTACCGGACGAGCAGCCCGAAGCGGTTCAAGAAGCGGCGGTCGTATTGAAACCGGGTGCGGTAACGGTATGTCTGTTGTTTGCATTGACCATCGTTTCGGCGGTCAGCTTCAAGCAATTTCTGCATTTGCCGCCGTTCATGGGCATGATGTTCGGTCTTTCGATTTTGATGTTGTACGGTTTTCATATCACCACGCTCTATCGCAGTAACGAAAATTACGAGTTCGATATCTTCAATAAAGTGCGCGATGCCGAATGGGATACCTTGTTCTTTTTCTTCGGCGTGGTTTTCTCGGTAGGCGGTTTGGGTTATATCGGTTATCTCGAACTGATGTCAGTGGCGATGTACGACGGGCTTGGGTTTACTTCGGCCAACATACTGGTTGGTGTGATGTCGGCGATCGTCGATAACATTCCGGTGATGTTCGCAGTATTGAACATGGACTTGGAAATGGACTTGTACCAATGGTTGCTGGTTACGCTGACCGCCGGTGTGGGCGGGTCGATGCTGTCGATCGGTTCGGCGGCGGGTGTGGCGTTGATGGGGCAGTCCAACCATAAGTACACATTCTTCAGTCATCTAAAATGGACGCCGGCGATCGCCGCCGGTTATGCCGCCAGTATTTTCGCTCACTACTTGGTGAACGGCTAATCATGGCGCATCGGCTTCGCGTTGACGCTCCGCTGCTTGATTGCCGGTTGCCGGCATGACGGCTGTTAAGAGCGGATGGCGCGAAGCCTTCCTCGTCTATACCCGGCCTCGCGTGCTGGGTATGGTCTTTCTCGGCTTTTCGGCCGGTCTTCCCTTTCTATTGGTTTTTTCGACACTGTCGGCATGGCTTCGCGATGTCGGTGTCGAATTATCCGTCATCGGCTTTTTCAGCTGGGTCGGCGTAACATATTCCATCAAAGTCTTTTGGGCGCCGGTGGTCGATACGCTGCCGCTGCCGTGGTTGACCAAGTGTATCGGCAAGCGGCGCAGTTGGATGTTACTGGCTCAACTGGGTATTGCTGCTGGCCTAGTCGGCATGGCGAGCGCCGATGTCGAATCGCAATTGCAATGGATCGCGATATTCGCCGTTTGGGTGGCGTTTTGTTCCTCAACCCAAGATATCGTTATCGATGCCTATCGAATCGAAGCGGTCGTCGTCGAATATCAAGGCGCGATGGCGGCGATGTATGTGCTTGGCTATCGAATTGCCTTGCTAGTGGCCGGAGCCGGCGCGTTTTATCTGGCCGAGTATTTCGATTGGTCGATTGCCTATCAAATGATGGCAGCCTGCATGCTGGTCGGTGTCGCGGCCACGCTGATTATTGACGAACCGCTCCCTAACGAAGATCAAGAAGCGCGGAAATTGGCGCGACAAGTGGAGGCGGCCATCGGAGTCGCCGGCCGCCGAAATTGGCTGGCGCGATTGGGCGCCTGGTTTTCCGATGCGGTGCTAAGCCCGTTCGTCGAGTTTTTTACAAGAAACGGCAAATTCGGCTTGATGATACTGGTGCTGATCGCGACTTATAAAATGAGCGACATCACGATGGGCGTGATGGCGAACCCGTTTTATTTGGATATCGGCT
Organism: Methylotuvimicrobium alcaliphilum 20Z; assembly: GCF_000968535.2. Lineage (NCBI taxonomy): Bacteria > Pseudomonadati > Pseudomonadota > Gammaproteobacteria > Methylococcales > Methylococcaceae > Methylotuvimicrobium > Methylotuvimicrobium alcaliphilum. The sequence goes on along the minus strand of NC_016112.1, from coordinate 3,803,660 downwards.
TCAGTAAAAAAGAAATTGCCGACATCAGCAAAATTTTCGGGTTTTTCATGACTATCGCCGGGGCCTCGATCGGCGGCGTATTGGTGGCCCGCTACGGCATCATGAAGCCTTTGTTGCTCGGCGCGGTGATGGCCGCAGCGACCAATTTACTGTTCGTGCTGCTCGCCGTCTCGGAGCCCAGCTTAGCTTTGCTCGCCGGCGCCGTCAGTGCCGATAATCTCAGCGGAGGTATTGCGACCTCGGTGTTCATAGCCTACTTATCGAGTATGACCAGTACGGCCTATACCGCGACCCAGTACGCCTTATTCAGTTCGCTGATGACCTTGCCGGCGAAACTTTTAGGCGGCTTCTCGGGAATAGTGGTCGAGCATTACGGTTACGAATTATTTTTCATCTATTCCGCATCGGTCGGATTGCCGGCAATCGTATTGGTGCTGGTGTTGATGCGGCGCTACGCGCGAGTAAATATTCAGTCCCCCTCTTTGAAAAAGAGGGGCTAGGGGAGATTTATTAAAATAAATCCCTTGGCAGGACGGGGTTTAAACCCCGTCCTAAGCGTTTCGACTGTGGCCAAAGCAAATCAAAACACGTTCCGGGCGGGTTATATAACCCGCCCAGCGTGGAGAGCGTTTCCTTGGCAGGACGGGGTTTAAACCCCGTCCTAAACGTTTTGCCTGTGGCCAAAGCAAACCAAAATGATTAGCCCAAATCAAAAACGTTCCGGGCGGGTTAAATAACCCGCCCTGCGTGCAGAAAGAAGCAAATGCCATAAGGGATCGATCAAAAATTGATATTGCGATTCACTTATATAAACAGTATCATACGCAGTTCATTAATAAGTACGTGGCCCATTAACGGGTAATTTGGAAGCAAACATGAAACCAGACATTCATCCAGAATACAAACAAATCACAGTCACATGTGGTTGCGGCAATACCTTCGAAACCGGGTCCGTATTGGGTAAGGATCTTCAAGTTGAGGTATGCTCCGCATGCCACCCTTTTTATACCGGTAAACAACGGGTAGTCGACACCGCAGGAAGAGTCGACAAATTCCGTAGAAAATACGGCAAATAAACCAATAGCCGAAACCGAGAATTTCTTATGCGCCGGATTGCTACAAAGGCGCAAACCTTTCCGATTCCTTAGCGGGCGTTCGCCCGTAGCGCTCGCTAATAATTCCAAGAACGGGCTTTATAAGGCCTGTTCTTGGCGTTTCGGCCATACCCAAAGTATGCATAACCCCCCCCCTCCGCGCCTCAATCTTTGACGGAACGCAAACATAGCCTTATATACCTTTCGCACTTAAAATTTCGGTATTAGCGTATGGCGGTGCCGGGTGTTCGATCCCTCACCTAACGCTCACTGCCATTAAGTTAAGGATTTTTCCGTTCGTCCTGAGCCTGTCGAAGGGTGAATGGAAAAATCCTGGGTCGATAAGTTAAGCCGTCCATGGTTCGACAGGCTCACCACGAACGGCTTAACTTAATGGCAGTGGTGGCTACGAGTGAGGACGTGGAAGGTTTGGCAATTGAAGCGGCAACAATGGATGCTTTAATAGAGCGCCTTAAATCATTATTCCTGAACTCATGGAGCTCAACCATACAGAAAGGATAGATACTGAATTGCCGTTTATGCTCGAGGGTTTCACGGCTATCAGATCGCACACTCACTAATGGGAGATTTAACTCCGCAACTCAAAACCTGATTAGCAAGATGCTTCAGCTTACCGAAGCCAAGTGTCCGAGCAGGGGCCAGTCTTAGTCGCAAAAACTACAATATGCTGTTACCCAAGCTCCAGCTCTCATCGTTATACATAAATTGTAGGGTACGCTGCGCGTACCAAAGCCGTGCCCTGGCGGTTCGGGTGGCACATGAATATCGCGGGGTTACCATGGTACGCACAGCGTACCCTACGCGGTTCGTCTAGCGTTAGGACAGCCTAGCAGGACGGGGTTTGCAACCCCGTTCTAAACGTTTTGACTTTGGCCGAAGTCAGCCGAAATGTTTAGGGCAAACCGAAACGTTGGGGACGGGTTAAATAACCCGTCCCGCAGAAGTGTCCGAGCAGGGGCCAGTCTTAGTCGCAAAAACTACAATATGCTGTTACCCAAGCTCCAGCTCTCATCGTTATACATAAATTGTAGGGTACGCTGCGCTTACCAAAGCCGAGTCCTGGCGGTTCGGGTGGCACATGAATATCGCGGGGTTACCATGGTACGCACAGCGTACCCTACGCGGTTCGTCTAGCGTTAGGACAGCCTAGCAGGACGGGGTTTGCAACCCCGTTCTAAACGTTTTGACTTTGGCCGAAGTCAGCCGAAATGTTTAGGGCAAACCGAAACGTTGGGGACGGGTTAAATAACCCGTCCCGCAGAAGTGTCCGAGCAGGGGCCAGTCTTAGTCGCAAAAACTACAATATACTGTTACCCAAGCTCCAGCTCTCATCGTTATACATAAATTGTAGGGTACGCTGCGCGTACCAAAGCCGTGCCCTGGCGGTTCGGGTGGCACATGAATATCGCGGGGTTACCATGGTACGCACAGCGTACCCTACGCGGTTCGTCTAGCGTTAGGACAGCCTAGCAGGACGGGGTTTGCAACCCCGTTCTAAACGTTTTGACTTTGGCCGAAGTCAGCCGAAATGTTTAGGGCAAACCGAAACGTTGGGGACGGGTTAAATAACCCGTCCCGCAGAAGTGTCCGAGCAGGGGCCAGTCTTAGTCGCAAAAACTACAATATGCTGTTACCCAAGCTCCAGCTTGGGTAACCTGTTCAGGAAGCTCTAGCTTCCCGACAATCAAGAAAAATTGAACGAGCGAGCGAGTCGAGGTTGATTGGGATTGTGCGGAGGTTGTGTCGGTCTCAGGAAGCTGGAGCTTCCGGTGTGTCTTTCCCAAACTGGAGAGACTGTGAAAGTATTTTCTCGCTCCACAACGACAGGACAGCCTGCATGCCTGGCTTATTGGGTAAGCCAAGCTTATGCTGTTACCCAAGCTCCAGCTTGGGTAACCTGTTCAGGAAGCTCTAGCTTCCCGACAATCAAGAAAAATTGAACGAGCGAGCGAGTCGAGGTTGATTGGGATTGTGCGGAGGTTGTGTCGGTCTCAGGAAGCTGGAGCTTCCGGTGCGTCTTTCCCAAACTGGAGAGACCGGTATATGTCAATGATTTTGAGACACCCATAATAAAAAATTAGTGTAGATTGTGAGTTTAGTTTTCCTGGTCGAGAGCCTCATTTGCCGTCCGTGAAGGGGGCGGGTTAATCCAAGCGGCTTCAGGTACGGCTTGGGCATGGGGTTGGCGGTTTTTGAAGCGTTCCGGATTGCGCTCGAATGCGGCATGCAGGACTTGCGTGCGCTGCGTAACTATCTCGACGGCTTGGCCGCTGTGAACGCTGGCCGGGGTTAACAGTGCAATGCCGGAGTGATAGTGGTCATGGTTGTACCAGTCGAAGAACGTTCCGCAAAAGCTTCTGGCATCTTCGATAGCGCCGAATTGAGCCGGAAAGCCCGGTCGGTATTTCAAGGTCTTGAACTGCGCCTCGGAATACGGGTTGTCGTTGGAGACATGGGGCCGTGAATGGGTTTTGGTCACGCCCAGGTCAGCCAGCAGTTGCTCGACGCCTTTGGAGGTCATACTGCTGCCGCGGTCGGCGTGAATAGTCAATTGGCCTTCACGGATAGTTTGCCGAGTACAGCTTTCGCCAATCAGTCGCTTAGCCAGCTCGGTGGATTCGCGGTGCGCTACCATCCAGCCGACCACGCAGCGGCTGAAAATGTCGATAATGACGTAGAGGTAGAAATACGTCCATTTGGCCGGGCCTTTGAGTTTGGTGATATCCCATGACCATACTTGGTTGGGCGCAGTGGCGAGTAACTCGGGCTTGGTGTAGTTGGGACGACGAAGCTGGTTGCGGCGCTCGCGCACTTCCTGGTGGCGCACCAGGATGCGATAGAGGGTGCTGATGGAGCACAGGTAAACGCCCTCGTCGAGCAGCGCCGCATAGACCTGATAAGGCGAGCAATCCATGAAACGCTCGCTGTGCAGATGCGCCAGGACGTGTAGCTCTTCGTCCGTACTCAGTGCCAGCGGCGGGCGCGGACGTTCGACCGGCCACGAAGAGCGATCTTGTTGTGCGCGATAAAACGAGGCACGGTTGAAGTTGAGCGCCTCGCAGGCGGCCTTAACGCCAACCTCACGGCTGAGTTCAAGCGTGGCCTTCATGATGCTCTCCCGGTGTGGGCTGGAATCTCGCACAAGCCCAGCAGTTGCGAAAGTTTTTTTTGGACATCGATGATAGCCTCCGCCTGTGTTAGGCATGCCTGCAAACGCTGAATTTCGGCTTGCAGACGAGCATTTTCAGCGGCTAACGGATTCTTGTCCGAAGGTTTGCGGCCACGCGGCTTGGATAGACCGGCGCGGATGGCCTGCTCACGTTCGCTGCGCCATTTGCTGAGATGTGAGGAATATAATCCCTCTGTGCGCAGCAACTTGCCGATGCAGCCCGGTTCGCTACACGCATCAGCCTGGGTCAAGATGCGCTCTTTGTATTCGGCGGTAAACGTCCGGCGGGCGGCCTTTTCAAGCACTTCGCTGGTGATGCGGGAAGGTTCCGCGGCGAACGCGGAGGACACTTCAGCCGCCCTACGGGCGTCTTGCGTGTCCGTCGCGTTCGCCGCGGCATGAGGAATAGCTTGTACGGTTGTGTCAGTCATGAGATTTTCTCCGAAAATGTTCCCTAATTAATGCATGGGGCGGTGTCTCAGGTATATTGACACAGAGGGGACTGTGAAAGTATTTTCTCGCTCCACAACGATAGGACAGCCTGCATGCCTGGCTTATTGGGTAAGCCAAGCTTATGCTGTTACCCAAGCTCCAGCTTGGGTAACCTGTTCAGGAAGCTCTAGCTTCCTGACAATCAAGAAAAATTGAACGAGCGAGTCGAGGTTGATTGGGATTGTGCGGAGGTTGTGTCGGTCTCAGGAAGCTGGAGCTTCCGGTGTGTCTTTCCCAAACGGGAGAGACTGTGAAAGTATTTTCTCGCTCCACAACGATAGGACAGCCTGCATGCCTGGCTTATTGGGTAAGCCAAGCTTCCAGATCTTCGATGTTATTAAAATCCAACAGGGCGTCAGCCAGCTCTTCTAGCTCGGCTAAAGAATAAAGGCTTAATTGCGTCAAATCGTTATCTAAGGCCGGTTCGCGGCCAAATTTGCGGCGTAATTGGCGTGTAACCAGAGCAAGGCATTCTTGTTGCCGGCCTTTTTGCATGCCTTTTTCAGTGGCAAGCCGTTCGACGCTGGTAACATAGGGCATTTGAGTTTCTCCTTCAATAAGTTGAATATCTTGCCATAATTGCTGTTCGAGCCAATCGGGCAAACGCATCATCCAATCCAGCACAGCGAAGAGATCCAATATTCGCTGCTTCTCCCAGCCTTGTTGGTACAGTAAACGCACTAAGGCTTGTTTGGCTCGATAGCGTGATTCCGGATCATGCTTGGTTTGCCGTGTGCGCAGGTGCGCCGCCGTGATAATCGCAAAAGGATTAGGATGTTTTTCCAGTTGTTCAAGTTCGCTTTCATACTCCAATAATTTGGCAACCGGAAAATTCAACTGGTGACTACAGCCCAGCACCTTAAAGCCATAATGATCGGGTTTCCAATGCGCATCGTTGTCGGCTAAAACCGCAAGGCTGGCGATTGGCCGCGCATAACGGTCAAATAACCGGTAATTATAAGTGAGCATGCGTTGCGCAAAGGCCGGGTCTTTTTGGCCTTGGATTTCGATATGAATATAAATCCAGCTTTCCATGCCTGTCGATAAAGTCACTTGAACCAGCGCATCGGCGTAGCGTTTGCCTAACTTCTAAGCAGGACGGGGTTTAAACCCCGTCCGAAACGTTTCGCCTATGGCCAAAGCCAACCGAAATGTTTGAGGCAAATCGAAACATTCGGGGCGGGTTGAATAACCCGCCCCGCACGAGTCTTTTACGCCAAGTGTCAAATGTAAGGTCTGACCCCGATTACTGATCCTTTTTTTCTAAAAAAAGTAACCTGACCCCTTTTTACGGGTGTTTTTAAATTCATATCCTTTATCCCAATCGATTTGCGTTTGAGCGCTGGGAAAATAAAAGGCCATGAATTCAGGAAATGCATGTTCGAGTATGTCTTTCCAGGGGGTGTCGTAATCATCGGAATAAACTTCAGCCATGCCGGCAATTCTCGCATAGATAGACTGATAATGCGACGATTTGAATGCCTTATGCCAAGGCTTTTTTGATGGACGTAGCTTTGCCATCCACCGGGCTAAGCGACTTAGAAACGAAATAATGCGTAACTGAAAGATCAGGCTCCGTCGCCCGATTTCCTCGATGTCAAATGTAAGGCCTGACCCCAGGGCAAACGCATTAAAATTACTTTCCTAACAGCAATTTAGCGCGGTAGCGATCGTTCCAGGCGGCTTTGAGTCTTTTCTTTTTCATGCTGAGTTTAGATTCCTCTTGCTGGAACAGATTGACACAGATATGCCGGATGGTGGTCATAATCGCAGCGGCATTACCTTTTCGAATTCGGTTGTCATCTTCTCGAAAGACCACGTCTAAGCGCCAGTGCAATTGGTTTTCAATACCCCAGTGATGGCGCACAGCCCGCGCAAATAGCTGCGCATCGGCTTTAATGCTGTTAATGAAACAACGCTGCTCGATTGTTACTTTATCGCCGATGTGGCATTCGCGCTCCACGAAGCCAATGCTGCGTAATTCTTTCCAGAGCTCCGTTTTCGGGAGCGTACAAAGCGCCTCGGTAATCCAATAACGGCGGGTTTCTAAACGCCCATGGTCGTTGTCGATTTCTTCGTGATAAGCGTATTCGACGTGGTTAAAATTCGCTTGCTTGGCCGTGTTGAAAAAATCCTCGACGGCTTCATGCAATTCGCCTTGATTGCCTTTCAGGCCCAAACAGTAATCACCGCCTTGATCGACGATTTGCTCAGCAATCGTGCGCTGGCAGCCCATGGCATCAATGGTCACAATACAACCTTTGAGTTCTAGCAAAGCCAATAGCTTCGGGATTGCGGTAATTTCATTCGACTTTTCTTCGGTCGCTTCTTGGCCGAGCACTAATCCATTCGCACAACCCCAGGCACTGACCATGTGCAACGGATTTTGGCCGCGTTTGCGGTCATGCGAACGGCGTGCGGTTTTGCCATCTATCGCAATCACTTCATCGGGTATTACTTCGCGAATGGCGTTCACCCAATCTATAAAGCAACGTTGAAATTCTTTCGGTGACAATCGAGAAATGACATACGCCAAGCAATCATGCGATGGAATGCCATTCTTTAACGGTACAAACTGCCTTAACCAATCTAATTTATTATGGCCAAACTCTTCAATGGCTTCCCAACCCTCAGCACCGCTTAACGAGGCGCAAACAGTGAGTACAATGATATCCATCAACTGATGAAGTTTCTTACGTTCAATTCGGGGATCAGTCACGTTGGAAAAGTGCTTAATTAAACTGCAGTCCGTTGGTAACATACGCAAAATTCCGATACGATACCTCTAAACTCTATGTTTTAACAGTATTTTTAATGCGTTTGCCCTGGGCCTGACCCTGATTTTTTGATGTGACCCTGATTTTTTTGTTTACGGCGCTATGGCTCGTAATCAAGAAAAAGTAACCTGACCCCTTTTTATGCTATCAAGAAAAAGTAACCTGACCCCTTTTTAGAAGCGTATCACTTGTCAACTTATGCGCAATCCTCACCGGAGTTATTAAGAAAGTCAATCACAGCACTGACAAAAATTGTCATAAACCGCCGTTTTTAGAAAGTCTTAGCGAGTAGAATTTCCGGCCCGGGCGGCTGCATCACGTCGCTCACCGAAAGTGTGTTCGCCTAATATATTGAAATAAAAGGGAATTTGCTTTTTCTCTCAAGGTTGGCATGGCGAATGCAGTATCTTGACTGAATTCAAGTCAATTCGAACTTTTCTACCAACACAAAGGTGGTTACCATGAAAAATTTTAAAACACAAACACAACAAGGTTTTACCTTGATCGAGCTGATGATCGTGGTCGCGATCATTGGTATCTTGGCGGCGGTCGCGCTGCCGGCTTATCAGGATTACACAAATAGGGCGAAAGTCTCTGAAATTGTATTGGCGGCAAGTACTGCAAGAACCTGCGTTTCAGAAATCAACCAATCATCGGCCGATTTAACACAGGCAGACTATACAAGCTGTGGCGATGATTTTAACCCAACAGAATACGTTGCTGCACTTGCCGTAGCAGCTGATGGTACTGTAACAGCTGATGGTCAAAACTTTCCAGATGCCGCTCAACCGCAAGTTATCTTGACACCAGACCCATTGGCCAATGTTGGTTTCATTACAAAATGGGTATGTACAGGAACGCCGCTGAAATGGATGCCTGGTTCTTGTCGTTAAGACATAAATCTAGCCAGGTAGGGTACGCTGCGCGTACCTAAACGCCTGACACAAACCAAAACCCCGGAAGGTCTATCCAACCGGGGTTTTTTGTGCCTACAGAAAAAAAGGGGTCAAAAAAAAGGGGTCAAAAAAAAGGGGTCGGGTTACTTTTTTTCGGTTACAGGAAAGTTAATGGGTGTACATTAGCTTGTCGTAATCGATAAGCCAAGCCAATCCCTTAAGGAAAAATCGGGTTCAGGCCTTACATTTGACATTTTCATGCCGGCGATGACGGTTTTGCAAGAAGACATGCCGAAGTGAGAGTGTTTACGCATGATTTTGTCGATAATCGGGCGGGTTGGCGTTTGTATCATGCGCTCGTCTCAAAAAAATTAGCCTACAGTTTATGTATAATAACGTTCACTGGAGCGTGGAAACGAGACCTGAACCATGCACGATCAAAACTTTAAAAATCTGATTCTCGACTACCCCGTGCAAGCCTTGCAGTTTTTTGCCGCCGAGGAAACGCCCGACGACTTGCCGCAAGCGCGCATCATTCCATTTCGTCAGGAGCAGCTGAAAGAACGGCTCGGCGACCGCTTTCATGAGCTGGATACGCCGCTACTGGTCGAATGGCTCGATGGACGGCGCGAAGTGGTTTTGTTTCTTCTGGAAGAAGAAACCGAAGCCCGGCGGTTTTCGATTTATCGATTGGCGCATTATTGTCTGGATTTAGCCGAGTTGGCGCAAACCGACAGGGTGGTTCCCATTGTGATTTTTCTGGATCGAGGACGTCACCCTTACGAATTGCATTTAGGCGGCGATCGGCATAATTATCTGAGATTTCGCTATATCGCTTGTGAGCTGAAGAACCTTTCGGCGGATGCTTACCGCGACAGTGATAATATCGTCGCGCGTTTGAACTTACCGAATATGCGCTATGCCAAAGGTCAAAAATTGGACATCTACCACGATGCGCAATTGGGCTTGGCGCTACTGGAACAAGACCCGAATAAGCAACTAAAATACGTCGACTTTGTCGATTATTACGCGGATTTGACCGACGCGGAAATCGCAACCTATCGTAATGACTATTTACCTGAAGCGGAGGATCGTATGGGATTGGCACAGATATTAAGAGAAGAAGGCCGAGAAGAAGGCCGAAAAGAAGGTCGAAAAGAAGGGCGGCAAGAGGGCGAAACACAGACATTGACCAAGCAGTTACAACTGAAATTCGGCGAACTTCCAGCTTGGGCGGAAGAAAAAATCAATCACGCCGATAAGGCTCAGTTGGATCAATGGGTGGAGCGTATCTTGTTTGTCGATACGTTGGAGCAGTTATTTAAGCCGTAGCTCGTGGGATTAAGAAATAACTGAGAAATAACTGGGGTCGAATAACTGGGGTCAGGTACACATTATTTATGATTCCCATAATTACCTTTTATGTTACATCAGCCAAGAGGCTAGAGGTATTTAGTGGCGGCACTCGGGGCAGAGTAAGAGCGTTCCGATAGCTATGGTCGGCACGAGCAGACGATGGAGTTAGGGGGATAATTTTGTTTTAATGTGTCATGCTTATTGTGATGCCATGAGCTCACTAAATGGAGTGCTTTGGTTTGTGAGTTTTTAAAAATGCCTGGTTTGAGCGGTTTGGGCTACTCACTTAACACGGGACAGCTTAAGGTTAATCCGTTCGTGGTGAGCCCTTCGGCTAAGCTCAGGAGAGCCTTGTCGAACCATGGGCGGATTAACCGTCCACCCTTCGACAGGCTCAGGGCGAACGGTTAATCCTTAGTGCTTTTGTCCCGCCTTAAGTAGGAAGCCGCGGTTTGCCCGCAAAGAAAAAATCTCAGCCGAAGCACTTTGGGGTGCGGTGGAGCGTGCCGAACAAGGTCAGATCAATGCCGATCTGGGGGGTGGCGTAATCAAGCAGCGGATTGCGCGTCCAGGTGCCGGCAAGTCCAAGGGATACCGCAGCATTGTGTTGTACCGCAAGGAGGACAAAGCTTTCTTCGTTTTTGGATTCCCTAAGAGCGAGCAGGGTAACATCCGGGAGGATGAAGAGATCCAGTTCAAGAAGATGGCTAAGCAGGTTCTTGCACTCACCGATGAGCATTTGCAACGGCTCATCGAAAACGGTCAGTTTGAGGAGGTTGTGAAAGATGCCTAAGAAATACCGCAGCGATGCCTTTGCCGCCATCCATGAGACGATGGAGGCTTTGCACGAAATTGGCGCCGTCGATAAGCAGACGATGCGTGAATTTGATGAGGCGTGTCTGACGCCGATTCATGTACTGACACCGGAAGAGATCAAGGAGATCCGTTTGCGTGAGCACATCTCGCAGCCGGTGTTTGCACGCTACCTCGTGTTTCCAAGAATCTTGTTTCTGACTGGGAGCGTGGTGTAAAAAAGCCTGGTGGACCGGCTTTGCGGCTGCTCACCGTTATCCAGAAAAAAGGGCTGATGGCGATTGCGTGATCACGTTAACCGCGTAGAGCGATATTGGGGGCAGGCCTTGAATTTGACATTAAAATGTAGAGAAGGGGGGGGTAGGTCTTAATTAAGCATTTTTCAGAGAAGAAAAGGAGCTTTTAGGTCTTTTAATAGGCACTGGTTTCGTTTTATGTATGTGGGAGCGCAGACCTAGGCGCGATAAGCGGAGCCGGAAGCGCTTATCTACCTGCAACGTTCGCGGCCGGGTAGCCGCTACTACAAACTGCCCATCCCGCTGATGAATAACTTAGCTGTTTGGCTTTAGCTGAAGCAATCCCGCTAATCAGGATAGATTAAGTTACCGCTTGAATCCTAATATTCAGTGCCTTGATAATTCGGTTAATGGTGCTCCATTTCGGTTGCGTTTTCCCTGATAGCGTTTTATATAAACTTTCTCGATTCAGCCCTGTTTTTTCAGCCAAATCTGCTATGCCGCGCGCTTTAGCCAAATACCCTAACGCAATCCCCAAAACGCGCGGATCGTCATCCATAAGTGCTTGAGTTAAATACTCGGTAATCTCCTCGTCACTTTGCAAATAATCAAACGGATTATAAAGCTGGATTCGCTCGTTCCCAAGCTCTTTGCTTGGGAATGCAGTCTGAGAAGCTCTAGCTTCTCGAAACCGAATTGCCTTTATGCACAATTATACATATTATTGATCAATGAAGATTGAATACGATTCCGACAAAGCTGCCGCTAATCCCATAAATCATGAGGGCGTAACTTTTGAGGAAGCCAAGCATGTATTGTTAGACCCATACGCGCTGACATGTGAAGCATGTCGATGCTGCCGACGAGCAGCGTTTTGTATCGCTGGGCATGGGTGGGAAAGATCGTATTTTAGTCGTGGTGTGGACGTTACGAGGCGACTGTGTGCGCCTGATTTCCGCATGGAAAGCCAACCAACCGCAGAAGAAACGCTATGAACAACAATTCTGATCCAATGTACGAGCGCTATACTGATATGGACTTTGCCGACGCCAAGCCGGTTTCGCAGGTTCCTGCCTTGGCCAAACTACAGGCCCAACATGGCAACAAGATGCGCATCACCATGCGAGTGGATAGCGAGACGCTGGCAATTTTAAAGCGCGTGCGGAAATGAGCGGCGGCAGTTATCAAACGTTAATGAATGAAGCTCTCAAACAGTTTGCCCATGGTTTGACTTTATCCGACATGGTGCGAGAGACAATCAAGCAAGAATTGCATAAATCGATTTGAGCCCGCAGGACGAAGAAAGCCGGGGTCAAGTCTTTGATTTGTGATTTTTAATATCACGCTCCCAATCCCCAGCTTCAGCAAGACGCGGTTTGTAACCCCGTCATAAACGTTGCGCCCGTGGTCAAAGCAAGCCGATATGTTTGTGCCAAACCGAAACGTTGGGGACGGGTTACATAACCCGTCCCGCTGGACAGGGAAGCCCGCAAGTGTCCCAACCAAATGCCGAGTTATGCGGTTATGCTATACTCCCAACGATTGATCAGTAAGACGCCAATTGATTGTGTCAATTGGAAAAGTGAGGCATACATGGCAAACACCGCGCTTAAATTACCCAGTTATGACGATATTCTGGCTTTGCCCGAAAATTTGGTCGGTGAGATCATCAATGGACGTTTGGAAGTGCAGCCGAGGCCCGCGCCGAAGCATGCTTTGACTTGTTCATCGTTGGGTATTGAAATTGGTTCACTATTTCATGGTAGACATGGTGGTTCTACCGGCTGGTGGATACTTGACGAGCCGGAATTGCACATCGGCGGTCATGTTTTGGTATCGGATCTCGCAGGATGGCGTAAACAACGCATGCCGCAACTGCCGGAGACGGCTTGGTTTGAAATGGTGCCCGATTGGGTCTGCGAGGTTTTATCGCCCGCAACCGCCAAAATCGATCGCAGCGAAAAAATGCCGATTTATGCGGGTCTGGGTGTGTTCTATTGTTGGTTGATCGATCCGATGTTGCATACGCTCGAAACGTATCGCTTACAAGAAGGTCATTGGCTATTGCAGCAGAGTTTAAAGGATGACGATCAAGTCAGCGCCGATCCATTTGCCGAGCATTCATTTAGTTTGAGTCATTTGTGGGAATAAGGAAAAGCAGGACGGGGTTGCAAACCCCGTCCTGCTAGGGATATGCTGGTTTTTGGGCTTTAGCTGAAGAAACTTGCTAATCAGGTAACTTAATGGTGTTGACGCTCCCGTGGGAATGCATGCGGAGCTAAGCGATGGGCAAAAGCCGTTACCAAATCATTCATCCTGGAGCGGCGCTAAATTCCGATACCTTGGTTTTGCTGTTTGTCGGCCGGTTGGTTGAAAAAAAAGGCGTGGCCGATTTAATTCGCGCCGTGCATTTGTTGCCGGACGATTTAAAACATAAAACCGAGCTTTGGATAATCGGCGACGGTACCGAACGCGATTCGCTCGAAGCATTGGCGTGCCGGTATGGGCTGTCCGACAGGGTTAAATTTCACGGCCGCATTCCTAATCAAGATTTAACGGACTATTACGCCGCAGCCGATATATTCATCGCGCCGTCTGTCGTCGACGGCAAAGGAGACACCGAAGGGCAGGGCGTTATTTTGTTGGAGGCAATGGCGAGCGGAACGGCTGTAATTAGCACGAAAACCGGCGGTATTAGCGAAGTGATCACGCATCTCAAAACCGGCCTGTTAATTTCCCCCGAGCAACCGGAGGAGCTTGAAGCGGCGATCGAGCGACTCATGGTCAATTCGGACTTACGGCAGGCTTTGGCAACGGCCGGGCAAAGCCGGGCGCAACTCTACGATTGGTCTATTATAGGCGAGCGGTTTTCGGCGCTGTATCGGCAATTGACCGGCAGTCTCCGATAAATGTCCGAAATGAACTCAAATCAGTCAATCAATAAGGGCTTCGCTGCCGATCATGCCCGCCGGGCAAAAGCCCTAAAAATACTCAAAGTTATCGAGGATGCGGGGAAGGCAGGTAACACATCGCTCAAGTTGCTCGATATCGGTAACGCAGCAATTTCCAGTTTAAGCAGTTTCGCCGATTTTAGGGTGTGGGGTATGCCTGCCGAGGAACGCCGTAAACCCATCCATGGGGGCTTGGCGGCAGCTCCCTGCTGCCGACATCCTCGCCAAGCATACCCCACACCCTTTTTGATCTCCAAATTGGGAATTGCTGCCGGTAACGGTTCAATTGCTTTTTATCTTGCGCAATATTTCGATGTAACGAGTGTGGATTTTGTCGATCAACGTAGCGAAAGCGAAGGTTATTCGTTTTGCCCTTTAGACGGTGAGAGGTTGCCGTTTGACGCACAGAGCTTCGATATCGTGATCAGCAACCATGTCATTGAACATGTAGCGGACGCGGATGTTCATTTAGCAGAAATCGGGCGCGTTTTAAAACCGGACGGATTGGTTTATTTGGCGACCCCGAACCGCCTTTGGCCCTGGGAAGTGCATTATCGCGTACTGTTGTTACAATATCTACCGCAGGAACTCCGCGATATGTTGGGTTACAACTATTGCCTAATCCGACTTGCTCTACATCGAGCAGAGACCACGCCAAATAATAAGCAATGATGGAGGACTGCTGAAATGGGTATGTTTGATTCGCTCAACATCGAACTGGATGGCCGGGAATTGGAAATCCAGACTAAACGTTTCGACTGTATATTGGAGACCTATCGTCCGGGTGACTGTATCGCCGGCGCAACTTCGGGAATCGCGGTCTATTTCGATATTTTACATCTCGATGCCGATGGCAAACTGGTTTATAGCGCGGACGGCGTGCGAGTGCGCACTTTTACCTTATTCGTCGTTATTGCGCATGGCGTGTTTGTGACCTATCGATTGTACGATGGCGAGTCGACACCTGAAGCGATAGCGCAGAAGGTGCGGCAATTGCGGGAGGAATGGCTCGATTCGTCTCGCCTGCAAAGTGTTCTGGTGGAAGCGCTGCAGACCAAACAGCAGCAGATTCGGTTAATGCAAACGCGGCTCAATCGCGCGGTAGCGGTTATCGATAGTGCTCGGCGATTACGGACAGGTGATCCGCTTGACGGTATTTTCGATCGATTTCGCGAGGAGACGCAACGATTGACTAAAGGTGAGGACCCGCTTGAGGTGGTGGCCTGGGTATTGATGAATGAAGAGGCCGACTCCGGTTTATTTCGCGATAACACCCGTTCCGATCCATTAGCCGAATATCGACTCTGAACCTCGGCAAGTTAAAACGATGGGTTTCGGCTTCCGCCTCTACCCATCCTACGCAAGAGTCTTAATGTCGCGATACAGACGTAGGATGCACTGCCATTAAGTTAAGGATTTTTCCGTTCGCCCTGAGCCTGTCGAAGGGTGAATGGAAAAATCCTGGGTCGATAAGTTAAGCCGTCCATGGTTCGACAGGCTCACCACGAACGGCTTAACTTAATGGCAGTGAGACGTAGGATGGGTAGGAGCGAAGCGGAAACCCATCATGGGACACGGCAAGTGGCTGGAAGCGTTGCGGACGAGTTTGTAAACCCTGCCGGCGGTTAAACCTGTATCTGCGTTCTCTCAAGTGCAATGACTATATAAACGCTTTGTGCCGAGACACCGGGTCTGTTCTAATCGGCGTATGGTGTTCTAAGAAAGACCCTAGGTACCAGAAAGAAATGCGGGTTTTAGTCGCCAAAGACTGCTGGGGTTATTTTACTATCCAGAATCTAAATCCAAGAAAGAAAATGTCGAATAACAAATGGATCGAATTAGATCACGAACTCATAAAATGTCGAATCAAGCGCATTGATGACGACTGTTATTGTGCATTAGGCGTTCATAGCCTTTCCATTAACGAATGTTATGGATTTTGGTGGAGTTATCTTAATTGTTGCGACAATGAACAACTCAAAGCAACACCTCTGGCTTTTTTTCTGGCTTCCTTTGAATGCGCCTATGGGCCCAGCGGAAATATATACGATAGCTACAAGGGGGCTTTTTCCTTTCCATTCGCAGTAAAAATTTTGCAGCCTAATGCCGCTATTGCTTATCTTCTCAATGTCACCTGTTGGCGAGGCTCGGTCGAGTTTTACTTTCGGAAAATTATCCCAGCCGATGAAACGCGATACGATACGAATGTGATACATCAACCATTCGATAATGAATTATCCGAACGGCAAATGCATGTGCTCACCGGTTTTCTGATGGGCTTTGCTGAAGGGGTTTGGGAGACTACCAATCGTCTCAAAGACATGATGAAAAAACTTAACCCGGATGAAGAAAATCAAAAAGACTTTGTTAAAGCCATCGATTCCAACGGCATACTTTTCGGCTATAAAGATGGGCGTTTTTTTGAAATGCGTTATTCCGATCAAGACGAATATGAACAAATGAAAAAGGAATTATTGATCCCTTATCAACAAGCGCGGCAGCAAAAAATATTTCAAAAGACCTTTTTTGATGTTTGAGCCAAACCGAAACGTTTTGACTTCGGCCAAAGTCAAAACGTTTAGAACGGGGTTGCAAACCCCGTCCTGGTAGGCTATACATCCTTTAAATTATTACGCATGAAAATACAAAGTAATAACACCAAAATCTATATGGCTCGCCGAAACGGGCATAAAACCCGGATCTGGCAGGAGATGTTCACAGACTTGATTGCCAGTCGAGAATTGATCTGGCGATTGATCATTAGGGACTTTTCGGTCCGCTATCGTCAATCGATTCTGGGTTATGTTTGGGCGGTTCTGCCGCAAATCGTCACAGTCGCCATTTTCACTTTTTTATCAAGGCACCGCGTATTCGACATGGGGCCGACCGATCTGCCCTACGTTATTCATGCTTTATGGAGCATTTCCGTCTGGCAACTATTCGCCGGTTGCCTGATCGGTTGCACCAACAGTTTGGTCAATGCCGGGTCTTTGGTCACGAAAATCAACTTTCCCAAAGAAGCGCTGGTCTTTGCGGCCATGGGCCAAGCGTCGCTGGATTTCATGATACGTTTGATTCCGGTAACGGTGGTGTTCATCTGGTATGGTTTTGTACCTTCCTGGCACAGCGTCTTTATTCCCTTGATATTGATTGCGGTGTTGCTGATGGCCTTGGGGGCCGGCTTTATCATGGCAATCATCAATCTGGTATTACGCGACATGGGCAACATGCTGAGCATGGTACTGACCTTCGGCATGTTTTTGGCGCCCATTCTCTATCCGCCCCCAGTCCGAGAACCTTTCAACATCGTTAATGTCGCCAACCCGTTTAGCCCGCTTTTGATTGCGACGCAAAATCTGTTAGCCGGTCACACTTTAATGCAGCCGGATTTGATAGCTTACATGGCGATCTTCAGTGTCGGTGTGTTTTTGCTAGGCTGGAGAACATTTCATATCACCATGCCGAGAATTGCTGAACGAGCTTAAAATCATGTCGGATGAAGTTTTAATCAAGGTCGAAAACGTCAGCAAAATTTTTGCCGCTCGCTGAAACGGTCTATGCTTTTCTGTATCGAAGACATTACCCGCGATCTACTACACTTGCCTGATCGATCCGACAAACTACGCAAAGAGGAATTCTGGGCGGTGGACGAAGTATCCTTTCACTCGGAGACTCAAATGAAAGACACCCCCATTAATATAATCTCCGCAACGCAAACCGGAGAATATCGTATTCGGCTCATTTTTGACGATAACACTAGTCAAGAAATCGACTTCAAATCATTTCTTGCCCGCTCGCATCACCCCGACATTCGCGCCTATTTGGAACCGAGCCATTTTGCAGATTTTAGAGTGGAATACGGTGAATTAATTTGGGGAGATTATGATCTGTGTTTTCCAGTTATCGACCTTTATCGGAATACGATCGAGCACTATCCCCCAACCACAACGGCTGCGGCATGATGCTTTACACTATACGACCTCCATTTTCGATCTTTGACCTAATCCGAGGTCAAGATAAACAAAACATGCAAGTAAGCAAAAGTCGTTTCCGAAGCACCAACCTTTTTATTTCTTAAAGCTGCTTTGTAATGTCAAATTCAGACGACGTATTAACTCGCTCAAAAAAGGGGTCAGAATACTTTTTGTCGGTTACAGGAAAGTTAATGGGCGTACATTAGCTTGTCGTAATCGATAAGCCAAGCCAATCCAATCCCTTAAGCAAATTTGGGCTTTTTTTCGAATTCTCTGTCTTGCGAATCAATCTCTTCAGTTGTGAGTATTCAGTTCCCCGGCCATTCTCGTTCACACGCAGAGCGTCACTGCCATTAAGTTAAGCCGTTCGTGGTGAGCCTGTCGAACCATGGACGGCTTAACTTATCGACCCAGGATTTTTCCATTCACCCTTCGACAGGCTCAGGGCGAACGGAAAAATCCTTAACTTAATGGCAGTGACGCAGAGCGTGGGAATGCCTGAGTACCGCTCCAGCGGTACGAGACGCTAGAGCGTCTCGGGCTGCATTCCCACGCTGGAGCGTGGGAACGATAGGGGGATGTGAATAATTACCTTCAGTTTCTTATTGAACCGTAAGTTAATAAGCGAGTTATTTCCATTTATTCAATAAAAGGATTTAACACTCGAACACCAGTATTTTCGAAGTCTTTGGTGTTTCTAGTAACAATGACTAGACCATAGATTATCCCGGTAGCTGCAATCAATTTATCTAAGGCATGTTCGTGCCTAGGGACGCGTAATTTTCCCCAAAGCATAGCAATTTCGCTATCAATGGTCAGGATGTTGTCTTGATATTGATCGAGGATGCTATTGAGCCAGTTTTCCAACAGTTTGCCTTGTGTTTCGTCGCCACGGTGGAAAATCAAATCGACGCCTCTGCGCAATTCGCCAATCGTAATGGCGGAAATGTAAATGGGGACATTCTCCTGAATGACTTTATCGAAAAATTCTTGCACACCGGAATTGGCTTTATAGCCTTTTCTAAGCTCGCTGATGATGTTGGTATCAATCAAATACATTGGATTCGCTAGTATCGTCATTGATGCGCTGAAAATCCGTATCCGTGCCAACAGCAGGTATGTTGGCTAAAGCTTCAGCAAAGCTTTTACGTTGAGGTTTCATCAGGACTTCAGCCAAAATGGCTCGATGCTCGGCTTCAGTAGAGCGATGGTGTTTAACCGCTCTTTCTTTCAACGCATTTATGATTGAATCATCAAGGTTTCTAACGACTAGACTTGGCATGATGGCTTCCTTGTAAGTTGAATGATATCAATGATAGCATTTTTTGATGATATTCAAACTAAACAAATTGTAGCGAATCGACCAAGCTTGTCACCGTTCAACCGAAAATTGGGGCCTTGCATTTTACGCCGGCAAACGGCGGTCTCGGCAGGACGTGGTTTGTAAGGCTGCTCTAAATATTTCGACCGAGGCCAAAGCAAGCCGATATGTTTGATGCCAACCGAAACGTTGGGGACGGGTTAAATAACCCGTATCGCTGGGTCCGTAAGTGTTCCAACCCAATGCCGAGTAATGCCGTTATGCTATACTCCCGACGGTCGATCAGTTAGACGCTAATTGATGTATGATTTGGAAAAGTGAGGCACACATGGCAAATCCCGCGCTCAAATTACCCAGTTATGACGATATTCTGGCGTTGCCCGAAAATGTAATCGGCGAGATCATCAATGGACGTCTGGAGGTGCAGCCCAGACCCGCGCCGAAGCATGCTTTGACTTGTTCTGCGTTGGGTGGTGAATTGTTTAGACCTTTTCAAAGAGGAGGGAGTCCGGGTGGCTGGTGGATTCTAGACGAGCCGGAATTACACATCGGCGGCCATGTTTTGGTATCGGATCTTGCGGGATGGCGTAAACAACGCATGCCGCAACTGCCGGAGACGGCTTGGTTTGAAATGGTGCCTGATTGGGTCTGCGAGGTTTTATCGCCCGCAACCGCCAAAATCGATCGCAGCGAGAAAATGCCGATTTATGCAGGTCTGGGTGTGTTTTATTGTTGGTTGATCGATCCGATGTTGCATACGCTCGAAACGTATCGCTTACAAGAAGGCCATTGGCTATTGCAGCATAGTTTGAAGGATGATGATCAAGTCAGCGCCGATCCATTTGCCGAGCATTCATTTAGTTTGAATCATTTGTGGGAATAAGGAAAGTTCAGTCGCGTAGGTCGGGTTAGCGCGAGCGTAACCCGACATGGGGGCTATGGCGAACTCCGCTTTAACGCGTTGGGCCTTATTGATGAACGCCTTTACCACATGACCTTCACGGTTCGTACTGACGTAATACGCGTTATCAGTTTACGCAAGGCCAACAACCGAGAGATTATGCATATCACCACTAAATCCGGACGGAAAATCCTGCTCAATACCGAAGAAGAAGATGCCAAAATCACTCGTCAGGCCATTGAAGACGGCACCCATCATACTGACGAAGAACTCGCGCAATTTCGCTCGGCATCCGAATTTAAGGAATTAGCGCCATTATTAAAATCAGCCGGACGCCCCAAAGCCGAACAAACCAAAATCCCCATCAGCATCTGCCTGTCGCCCGATGTTATTGACGCTTTTAAAACCACCGGCGCAGGCTGGCAGACTCGAATTGATGAAGCGCTGAAGGAGTGGTTGAAGGAGCATCCGGTTTAGTCGCGGTTGATGCGGTTCACGCTGTTCACCGCATCCTACGTTAAATATTTACAATGAAGCGTGTGGCATCAATCGAGAAATCCAAAAACAAACCATGAGCGAATATCGATGTTTTCATTCCCCCGGAGTTTCTTGGTTTTTCAATCGGGAAGAGGGAGCTTCCAAGGGTAGCGTTCCCGAAAAAGGGGTCAGGTTTAATTAATAATTAAACCTGACCCCTTTTTCTCTTCCGACTTTTGATTTTTGTTAGTCAATCAGGGCTGAGCTGTTAAAATTGAAACCCTTGGGCCTAAGAAATTAAGGAATGAAATGAGTAAAAATAAATCAGTTATCATGGCTGTTTGGGCGGTTGCTTTGTCGGCGTGCGGTGGCGGCGGCGAGGATAGCGGTATGTCTCAGGTAAAGTCGGCTTTTCTTGATAGTTGTATACAAAAGGAAGGGCGGGCGCGCCCAGTCGAGCAGGCTAGGTCGTATTGTAATTGTGTGACCGATTCTGTGTTCGGCAATAGGGATATTTCCGATGAGACCAAAAGGCTCATGTTTACGATGAGCGATAAAGATAGTCAACTGTATAAAAAAGATGATGCCGCAATGGTTAGAGGCGCGCTGATGGCTTGCTATACTTCTAATTTTTATAAGAAAAAATAGGGAGGTTATTTTCGACCAAATCCTAAGAATAAAAGGTATGGATGTGTCTATCGAGGACCGCCGTTTACCCAGCATCTAAATTGTACCCATCGCAGATCAAAATTCGGCGCCGGGGTGCCCGTCAAAGGACGCCATGAACCCAGCACCTAAATTATCCAAGTTAGTTATATGGGATTTAGGTATTGGGCTCATGCCATCCCTGGCAATCAGTCGCCGCCGTCGAGTCTACAAGGGCGTATTTACCTACAGGCCTGTTTTAGGTCGGAGCGCTTTAATAGTCAACAAAACAGGATATTTAATCAGTTTTGTCGGCTTTTGCTTTGTTTTTGGCTAGTAAGTTGGGTGGCGGGCCGATCGGGTCGAAGTTTTTGAGTAGCGGTACGTCGTCTTTGTTGATCCACATAACATTCATATCATAGGAACCTTGCGGTCCCCAACCGCCGAAAAATTGCTTGCCGTCCGGCGTGAAGGCCCAGCACATGTCCTCGCCCGCCGTGTTGATGGTATCGCCTAGGTTCAAGGGCTCTTGCCATTCGCCTTGGGGATTCTGATAGGAAATCCATTCATCGTGTCCGCCTCGCGAGCCCATGTCGGGACGCGTGCTGGTGATTATCAGGCTTTTGCCGTCCTTCGAGAGGCCGGTCCAATGTAAATGGTCTCGGTATGGGGAATTGATTCTCGGCCCTAGGCTTTCGGGTTTTTGCCAAACGCCGTTTTTCTTTTCGACCTTCCAGATGTCGCTGTCCTGTGTGACTCCGGGTTGTTGGTAGCTGAAGTAGATCAGGCTGTCCGAGACGATGATCGGGCAATGTTCTTCGCCGGTCGGTGTGTTGAGGTTCGGCAATTCCGGCACATCGTTCCAATTTCTGGGTGCTTGCCAGACGCCGTCGACTTTCTGCGCCACATAGAGATCTCCGGTAGACAGGTTGCCCGGTTCGTAGCGGGTGAAATAAAGGGCGTTGCCGTCATCCGACAGACTCGGCTCCAATTCCCACGCGGATGTATTGATGTTCGGTCCCACAGTTGAGTCAACATCGGGCCCTAGATGAATCGGCGTTTGCCAAACGCCATTCACGTTATGAGACATCCAGATATCGAAGTTGTAGGGATTGCCTTTCGATGCTATGGCGCCTGGACGGGTCGAAACGAAAACGACCGTTTTGCCGTCGGCACTGTAGGTCAGTTCAAATTCCGAGGCCGATGAGTTGATCGGCGCGCCGATGCTTTTCGTTGAAGGGTGCGGTTTTGCATTTTCGTTTTCGCCGGCCGGCATGTCCATGCCCGGCATCGCATAAGACACGTTCTGCGTCAAAAGAAGCGTTAGCGCTGCCAAATAGGACTTGGGGATAAAAGATTTTGTTTTCATAGTGTGCATAATGTTATTCGGGTTGAGATCAAGGTTATCGGGTATCAGGCTTTTCCGTCTCGAACAGAATCGCTTGCATCGGATAGCGCATCGGGTTTGAGCCAAGCTCTTTTTTGAAAGCTTCCGCTAGTTCCGTCACGATGTCCTCTGGATCGACGCCGCCCTTATCCCTGATTTCGAAGATTACCGGCGTGTAAACTAAGGCCCGTGCGAACGCAGTCACATCGAGAATGTCGTATTCGTGGCGTTGCACCGAAATGACCACTGGATCGAAGCCTATTTGAATCAACTGTTCCTTGAGCGGGTCGATTTGGTGGCAGGATACGGGATCGAATAAAAACTGCGGGGTGTCCGACGGAAAATATTGTTTGAGCACTTCGAAGCTTAAACTGGCGAACGGATTGTAGCGCTCCGAGTCCCAAACCCGGAACAAGTAACGGCCTCCGGGCTTCAAGGTGCGGTAAACCTCGCGAAAGCCCTTGTCTCGGTCGAAAAACATGATGCCGAATTGACAGACCACGGCATCGAAAGCTTCATCATCGAACGGCAACGCGGTGGCGTCGGCGTTCTGGAAGGTGACCTGTTCACCCGGATGAAACTTTTGCCTGGCCACATCCATCATCGAATCGCTGATGTCGACGGCGGTCAAGCGAGTTTCTTTCGCCAACAAATCGCGCAGGTGACGCGTCACGATGCCGGTGCCGGCGGCGATTTCCAGCACGTCCTTCGGCGATTGTTCGGCGACGCGTCTTGCGGTATCGGCGCCGTAATGCTCGAATAGGACAGGCCCAAGGTCGCGATCATACGGAATGACAACTTCATCAACATAGCCGGACATCGTTTTTCTCCTCTGCATGAGTTTGTTTGCCAATACGCCAAAAGCCAACAAAGGATTGAGTTGCGCGCGGCAAGGATCGGCATCATTCGGGTGCCGTTGAATAAAGCTGGATATTGTAAGGTAATCTTCTAATGATTAAAACGCATAGCTATTATCCACAAAAAGGCTCAAAAAGGGGTCAGGTTTAATTATTAATTTATTTCCTGATTAGCAAGTTTCTTCATCTAAAGCCCAAAAAACCAGCATATCCCTAGCGGGACGGGGTTTGCAACCCCGTCCTAAACGTTTTGACTTTGGCCGAAGTTAGTCGAAATGTTTAGGGCAAACCGAAACGTTGGGGACGGGTTAAATAACCCGTCCCGCAGAAGTGGCTACGACTAGCCTCTGCTCGGACACTTGGCTTCGGCAAGCTGAAGCATCTTGCTAATCAGGATCTTTCTTGATTGTCGGGAAGCTAGAGCTTCCTGAACAGGTTACCCAAGCTGGAGCTTGGGTAACAGCATATTTTAGTTTTTGCGACTACGACTGGCCACTGCTCGGACAGTTGACTTCGGCAAGCTGAAGCATCTTGCTAATCAGGATCTTTCTTGATTGTCGGGAAGCTAGAGCTTCCTGAGCAGGTTACCCAAGCTGGAGCTTGGGTAACAGCATATTTTAGTTTTTGCGACTACGACTGGCCTCTGCTCGGACACTTGGCTTCGGCAAGCTCAAGCATCTTGCTAATCAGGATTTATTCTGGCCTCGAGAATCATTGAGAAAGGGTAGGTCGTGTGCGTCCTACGGTACTGATATCCCTTGATTTGGAGGGCGTAAAATTCTGAAATAGGGTTTTCAGTAGCGGATTGGGAAAGTGTCGTTCAGGGGTGATCGCATAGAAGCGTTCCTTGACTTCCGCTATCTGCACGCATTCGACTAAATGGCCGCTCAGCAATTCGTCACGCACCACCACCGGCGGCACCAGCGTTAGCGTTCCGGATTCTCGCGCCAATAGCCTCAGCATGGCCATGTCGTCCACTTCCGCAATGATTTTGGGGCGAACGCCGGCCTGGTTAAGCAAAAAATCGAAAGCGGTGCGAATTTCGCTTTCCATGCTGGGCACGAATAATCCGGCATGGTGCAAATCGTCCGGAAAACGAAAGTTGGCTGGGGCCGTCCGCGCTTGACAGACTAGGCTGGCTGGCTGTTCATCGAGCAAATGACATTGCCAATTTCGATCCAGGGCATCGGGAGCCGGGCGATTAGACAAGAGCAAGTCCAGGGTATGTTCCTGCATTTGCTGCATCAAGGTGTTAAGGCTGCCGGAATGCAGCACCAACTCAATATTTTCCACAGCCAGCAGCGGTTTAATCAAGTCTAACTGAAAGTTGCGCGATAGGGTGGAAACTGCGCCGACACGCAATAAAAGCCGGCTACCCGCTTCGCGGCGCTGCATGACACTCAACAGCTCATCACCTGCGCGGAATATGGCTTGAGCATAATCCAAGGCAATGTGGCCGGCTTCGGTCAAGATCAACTGCCGGCCTTCGCGTTCAAATAATTTTTGCTCCAAGCTTTCTTCGAGCTTACGCAGTTGTATGCTCAATGCGGATTGCGAGATGTGCAGTTTTTCTGCGGCACGGGTCAAGTTGTTTTCATTGGCGATGACCCAGAAGTAGCGAAGGTGGTGATAGTTCAAGATGGCCATGATTGTTCAAGTGTAAAGGATAGGAGAGGAAGGGACGGTATTATCGGTATCGATATATAAAATATAACGAAACTACAGAAATTATCTATTAGATTAAAGTAGTTCGAAAGGATAGTCTATTGGGCAGTTATCACTACCTCATTACGCCCATGCCTCAATCACTCGCTTATAATGACCTTCGTGCCGGCTTTTTTGTTTCTTTGATTGCCTTGCCGTTGTGTCTAGGTATCGCGATGGCTTCGGGTTTTCCGCCGATGAGCGGCTTGATTACCGCCATCATCGGTGGGCTCTTGGTGTCTCGTGTGAGTGGTACCCAGCTTACGATCAACGGGCCGGCGGCCGGTTTAATTGTAGTGGTGTTGGATTCCGTGCAGACTTTGGGCGGAGGCAATGCCGCCGCCGGCGTTACCTATACACTAGCGGCGATCGTGATATCGGGTCTCATTCAAATTGCCCTGGGCGCATTGCGCGCGGGCAAACTCAGTGCCTTTTTCCCTTCCTCGGTAGTGCATGGGATGTTGGCGGCCATCGGCATTATCATTCTGGTCAAACAAAGTTATGTTTTGCTTGGGGTTCCGGCAGAGGCAGGCTCTATTGTGCAGCAAGCGATGGCTTTGCCGAGGGCAGTGATCAATATGAATGTCCCTATTGCGATGATTGGCTTGATCGGCTTGGCTGTCATGATCTTTTGGCCTCGTCTTCCTTTTAAATTCAGCCGCAGCTTACCGGCGCCGCTTTGGGTTTTGTTTTCCGGGTTGCTGTTGACGTTTTATTTCGATTTGGATCATGTGCACCGTTATCATTCTGTAGTGACGCAGTTTTTAACTCAGGGCGAGTTTTTAATCGGGCCTACTTTTTTGCTTAATCTTCCAAGCAATCCTATGGATGCGCTGTATCTGCCGGATTTCGCACTGATCGGCACGGCTAAGTTTTGGTTCTGCGTTTTTAACATCACTCTTATCGGCAGTTTGGAAACCTTGCTGAGCGCTGCGGCGGTGGACAAGCTAGATCCCAAGCACCGTTGTTCCGATTTGAACCGCGATTTGATGGCCATCGGCATGGGCAATACGCTCTGCGGGCTGGTCGGCGGTTTGCCGATGATTGCGGAAATCGTGCGCAGCTCGTCAAATATCAGTTATGGCGCGCAAAGCAGCTGGTCGAACTTTTTTCATGGTGTGTTCCTATTGCTATTTATCAGCTTAGGCGCCAATCTGATACAAGAGATTCCGCTGGCATCATTGGCGGCATTGTTGGTTTATACGGGATTCAGGCTCGCCTCGCCGATGGAGTTTGCCAAAACCTTGAGTATTGGTTTCGGCCATTTTTTGGTGTTTGTCGTGACCTTGATCAGTATTTTGCTGACGGATCTTTTGCTAGGGGTGTTGATCGGTATTGTCACTGAGTTGGCGCTGCACGGTTTGCGTGGTCTGAAGCCTGCCCAGATTTTTCAGGTCGCCTATCGTATTGATGAACAGGAACCCGGCAATTTTCATGTGCAGGTCCACGGGGCGGCCGTGTTTTCAAACTTTCTTGCGTTAAAAAGCATGACCGGCACGTTACCTAAAGGCAAGCAGGTGATTTTCGATTTGAGTGAAGCCAATTTGATCGATAGCACGGTATTGGAATTCATCTATTATTTTCGCGCCGAGTATCAAAGATCGGGCGGTACCTGTGAAATAACCGGCTTACACAAACACTATGCCGTCGCCAAGCATCCATTGTCCGTTCGGCGCGCACTGAGGGGTTAGTGGGAGGTGGATTTTGTTCTTCGGCAGTTCAATCATGGAGCATCTAACCCGTATGCAGCGGAACGGAATACGGGACTGGCTTGGCACCGAACTTACCGGATTGCGCTACGCTGCTAGACGAACCGCGTAGGGTACGCTGTGCGTCCCATGGTAACCCCGCGATATTCATGTGCCAACCGAACCGCCAGGGCTCGGCTTTGGTACGCGCAGCGTACCCTACAATTTATGTATAACGATGAGAGCTGGGGCTTGGGTAACAGCATATCCATTATATTGTGCTACTTCACGTCATCATGAATTATTCAGCCTTGTAGGCATCCTTGCTTTGCCCCTCCTTAAAAACGGCTTTCAGATATATTCCGCCGCGCAATGCCGGTATTTTCAGTCTTTCACCGATAATATTCAAACCGGACAGCAACCAATAAATAGGAGAAGGCATGTCGCCTTTTGGGATGAAAGTCCAATAGTCTATCGTTTCCGGCACCAGTCCTGCGTCGTTCAGTAACCCGCACAGCTCTTGCCTCGTCATGAAGCGGTCGCTGCTTAAGTGCCGGGTGTCCCAGCGAAATCCGCGGGCGATCGCCGTGTACCAGCAATAAGCGCCGTTAGGGGTTAAGCAGATGAATTCGCCGCCGGGTTTCAAGACACGCGCGATTTGCCGAAGTACTCGCGGTTTATCGGGCATGTGTTCGAAGGCGCCGACGCACAGTACCGTATCGATTTGTCCGGATTCTATAGTACTTAATTGTTCGGCCGGATCGACCGTGAATCGGATGGTTTCGCGATTTGCATGCTTTTCGCGTAATCTGTCGGCTTCCGAAATCATATTCGGCGAAAGATCTGTGCCGATAGCTTGTTCATAAAGGCCGGCTAATTCAAATAAATGCATGCCGGTGCCGCAGCCGATTTCGAGCAATGTGCCGCGTCGTTTGCCGAGCAATGGCCGGATGATTGAAAGGCGGTAAGTTAAAAGGCGGTCGGCGCGACCGTGTGCTTCCCTGTAGGTGGCGGCGAGGCGGTCGAAAAAAGCGCGAATATCGGCGGAACCTTCGACTTGTCGGGTTCTAAGTTTATTCATCATTGCAATCGGGGCGGTAAATTAAGCGGATCGAGGCGATAAACGAATAGCTGAGCAGCAACGTGATTGCGAGCGCCAAAGGGCGATAGATCGCTGGATAGTCGGTAAAGCAGGCGATCAGGACCGGCATCGTGACGACGAAAACGATCTTGCCTGTGGTCGTTTGTTGTTCTTTGTAGGCCGGCGGTTTCGCAATCATTAAAAAGCATACGAATACATAACGCATCAATCCCGGCAGCAGTATCCACAAACCCAGGCGCTGATCGAGTGCGATCAGCCAGCACAGAACCAGCATGAAAAAAGCGTCGGTTTCCTTATCGAAATATTCGCCGAATTCCGAAGCGCAGTCGAATTTCCGTGCCAGCCAGCCGTCGACGCCGTCGAGGCATAGAACGAGTAATGCCAGGAGAATTATCAAGTCGGGTCGATGGGCGAAAGATGCCAAGCTAAAGATCAGCAGCAAGCGGAACAAGGTCACGGCATTGGCGGGGCCGAATTGAGCAATTGACGGCCAATTGCCTTGGCCGCGAACAATGAACCAGGCAAACGACAACGCCGCAGAGCCTAGCAGTAGTTCGATAGGCCATGAGAACATCAACATTGCCGTGCTGGCCGCTAACAAGACCGTCGAATGTAGGTTGCTCCAGCGAATCAATTTAGCTTGTATCAAGGGTTCCGTTATCATGGTGTCGAATTCATTCGGAGTGTTGCGATGAAGATAGCGTTGTTACATCCGCCTCTTAGCGAAATTTCGGGGGGCAATCTTTATAACCGGAATATACTACATCAAGCACGCCTGTGCCGTTTTCCATTGCATTCGGTCACTGTTCCGGCTATCGATCGCGATCGACTGGCTGAATGGCAGAAAAATTACGAGCTGTTGATTTGGGACAGTCTATTTTGGCGAGAGTTGGCTGGCATGGCTGAAACGCTGCAGGACAGTCCCAGTGGTCTTTTATGTCATTATTTGCCGTCGCTGAACCCGTTGGCGGCGGCTCGCGATCGGGCCGTTTGGCGCGAGACTGAGTGCCGAGCGATTGAGTCGATGCGCTTTGTCATTGCGACCGGACAGGCGGTTTTCGACGAGATTCAAAAGCGGTTTCCAAGTAAATCGGTTGGCTTGTGCGAGCCAGGCATAGACGAAGCTTTCAAGCAGCCGGAATCTGTGCAAAAAAATACCAGTACGATAGTGCAATTTTTGACGGTAGCCAATTTATTGCCGGAAAAAGGCTATCTCGATATTCTTGAAGCGCTGTCTGGCTTGAGCGAGTGGTCGTGGCAATGGCATTTCTGCGGCAGCGATAGGGTTGATGCGGAATTTACGCAACTTTTTTGGCGGTCTGCCGACGAATTGAATCTACTCGATCGCATTCGTTACGAAGGTGTGCTGACTTCGGAGCAAGTCGCGGAATTGATGCTGGCTTCGGATGTCTTTGTCTCAGCGAGCCATTACGAATCCTATGGCATCGGACTGGCCGAGGCGGCAGCGATGCGTCTGCCGATCGTTGCTTCCGAGACCGGAGCGGCCGGGCAAATTGTTCGGCATGGTGTGAACGGTTTTTTGTTTGTCGCCGGCGATATTAGCGCGCTACGCGATCATTTAGCAAGGCTGATTCGCGAGAAGAGGTTACGGCGCAGATTTCGTGAGCAACAATGTTTTGAAGGACGGTCGTGGGGACAATGCTTCACGATTTTTGAGCGTTTATGTAAAGACGCGTTTTGTTTGTCGAGTCTAAGGTAGTCGGTTACTCCCTTTTGATTGAAAAACCGTCTAAGAATAAAAGGCATGGGATGTGTCTATCGAGGACCGCCGTAAAGAATTGTAGGGTACGCTGCGCATACCTAATGTCGGCACAAGGCGACACATGAGGGCGCGTTAAACTAAGGGTGGTACTGCTGTGGTGCGCATAGCGTACCCTACTGTCTTCAAGTTTCGAGATTGTTGTATTCACTTCAACTATTAACGCGAACAGAGTCAAATTTTAAGGATGTAATGCATTTTCGGGTTGATGAGCGTATCTTCAAGATAGTTAGATAGGCTGGGCTAAACAGCTTACAGTCCATTGATCGCTGAAGATAAACGCTGTTCCTTCAATATAGTGGGTGGATACGATGCATAAATCAAAACAGTGGCTAACAGTAATTTTTCGATGGTTTGTTGCTATCGGTTTGTTGGTGATTATTCTGAATAAAACCGATAGCGATTTACTCTGGCAGACTTTGCGTGGCTTTAATCCGGCGTTTGGATTGCTCTTGGTGGTTTGTCATATTGCCGTGCTGATGTTGATGGCTTACCGATGGAGGCTCATTGCTCAACAATTGAATGTTGAGGCTGCTTATGCGGATTATTTGAAAGCAATATGGATTGGTGCGCTAAGCGGCCAAATCGGGCCGCCGTTGATTTTTTCCGAAGTAGCTCGGTTCAAAGTGCTTCAAGATTATGGGGATAATCAATCGCTGATCGGTAGCCAAGTGCTTGATCGCTTGTCGGGATTGGTTGCTTTAGTGTTTATACTGCTACTGACCTTGCCGTTGAATTGGCCGTTATTTGCCGAAATAATTCCGGCTGCGACATTGCTGCAAAGTCTGGCGATCTTTGCGATTTCAGGTGTCGTTCTGTTTAGAGTCGTATTTTCTACGAAAATTCGAGCCCTAATGGTTCGTAATAATATCAGTGAAGTCATGACTCTAGGGCAGTCGCATTATGAGTTGTCGTCGTTGATTCAATTATTATTGATGTTTGGCTTTTTATTGGCGGCTTTCGGTTTAGGTGCTCCGAAGCTGCCGTTTACGCTGTTTACATTATTACCGTTTATTTTCGTCGGGCTGACGTTGTTGCCTATTTCTATTTCGGATTGGGGGACGAGAGAAATGTTTGCCGTATATGTTTTATCGTTTGCCGGTTTACCGGCAGAGGAGAGTGCGGCGATATCGATTATCTATGGTTTCAGCTATTCGTTGACGACACTCCTGGGCTTGTTTTTTTTGTTGAAAAAGTAAAGAACATCAAGAGGTCTGGATTGTTAATGTTCAGGGGGGGGGGGCAACTAGGCTAAATATGCCTTTGTGCTGTTACCCAAGCTCCAGCTCTCATCGTGTAATTATTCACACCGCCTATCGTTCTCACGCTCCGGCGTGGGAATGAAGACCGAGACGCTCTAGCGTCTCGTACCGCTGGAGCGGTACTCAGGCATTCCCACGCAGAGCGTGGGAACGATAATTGCCGGGGGACTGAATAGTTACCTCATCGTTATACATAAGTCAAAAATTACCCTTTTGCAATCTTAACCAATGAGGCCTCGATACCATTTTTTATCGCCCAACGTTCCCGACTTCGAAGCCACTGATGTCCAATATCCGCAGATTTATCAAACAGCACCGCTTCCAAGTATACGGCGACCTCTGTTTAGCAAGTTTACCGATATTTGTGTATAGCGGCGAGCGATCCGGCTTGGGTAATCTATTCAGGAAGCTCTAGCTTCCCGACAATCAAAAAAGATCCTGATTAGCAAGTTTCTTCAGCTAAAGCCCGAAAACCAGCATATCCTTAGCAGGACGGGGTTTGCAGCCCCGTCCTAAACGTTTTGACTTTGGCCGAAGTCAGCCGAAATGTTTAGGGCAAACCGAAACGTTGGGGATGGGTTAAATAACCCGTCCCGCAGAAGTGGCTACGACTGGCCACTGCTCGGACAATTGGCTTCAGCAAGTTGAAGCATCTTGCTAATCAGGAAAAAGATTGAACGAGCGAGTCGGGGTTGATTGAGAATGTGCGGAGGTTATCTCGGTTTCTGGAAGCTGGAGCTTCCGGGGTGTTTTTCCCAAGCTGGAGCTTGGGAAAAAGCGTGATGCGGGTTGCAGCTGAGCTGAATTATTAGAGCTTAAACCGGAAAATCAAACGCTTCTTTAGCGACAGGGATGTTCTGCGCGTCCATCATCTGAGCGACACGTTGCAGTGATGCAATAATCATCAATTGTTCCCATTCCTGTAGTTTACTGAATTCTCGCGTAAAGCGATCCTGCAAAGGGATAGGGGCGTTTATTAGCATTTCCGTGGCCGCCTCCGTCATATAGACATGGACTTTTCGTTTATCAGTCTGGGAGCGCTGCCGGAACACCAATTGACGTTTTTCCAGGCGATCCAGAATTGTTGTCACAGTCGCTTGGCTGAGACTCATGTCCTGAGCTAGCTCACCAATGGTCAGTTGACCTTTGGCGCGCAGTGTCTGCAACAAAAGAATCTGCGGTGCGGTCAGGCTAGTGGTTTTTGCCAGATATTTTGAGTGTAAATCGGTGGCGCGAATCACTCTACGTAACGCGACCAGTACTTCTTCAATTTGATTCAGCAAATGTTCCTTTTCAACCGGATTCAAGTCGAGCGTATCCAGCGAATGAGGGGCGTGCGGTTGTGGGTTTTGCATCATTGATCACCAATCATTGAAATAGAGGCCGTCGCGTTACAAAGCCATTATTGTATACCCTCGAAGAACAAAATTCGGTGCTCCGCCCGGCGCATCCTAGGGCGCTACCGAAATTTGAAGTTCGAAAGGCATAATTTGATATGACATCTAATTAATCTAAGGCAAAAGTACGCGGCCTGGACATTTAAATTATTTAGTGTACTATATATTATGTTTTTCAATGAAGCCAGAATATTCGTGCTGATGGCCATAAAAAATCAAATTCGAGCCCGGCTTATTCAGTTAAAGCCGAGTTAATTGCACAGAAATCTAAATAATAGAGTTATTTATATGTTGCCTGATAAAACTGCCTTGCCGATTATTACACTTAGCCAGCCTACTGCCGAAGTCGGAGCGCAGGTGCATCGGCTGATTAGCAAATGCCCGCCCCTGGATCCCAATTCGATGTACTGCAATTTGCTGCAGAGCAGCCATTTTTCTGAAACGGCGGTGGCGGCCAAAATTGGCGATGAGTTGGTTGGTTTTGTCTCGGGTTATCGTATTCCGCAACGTCCGGATACGCTGTTTGTCTGGCAGGTGGCTGTCGGCGAAAAAGCCCGTGGCCAAGGGCTTGCCACGCGGATGCTGAAAGCCATACTGGCGCGGCCGGTCAATCAGGATATTAACCGAATCGAGACGACCATTACTCCGAATAATAAGGCCTCATGGGCTCTGTTTGAGGGGCTGGCAAAAAAACTGGACACTCAAATTGGCAGTGCTGTGATGTTTGATAAGACACGCCATTTTGCAGATCAACATGAAACCGAAATGCTGGTGAAGGTTGGGCCGTTCAAAGCGGTTCAGGCTTAATTCACTACACTATTATCCCATCTTGCTCAGGAGAGAATTAGAATGAAAATCTTCGAAGAAATTGAATCGGAAGTCCGTTCGTATGCCCGCGCTTTTCCGCGCGTGTTTGATCGTGCCCAAGGCGCAAAAATCTATGATCATGAAGGCAACGAATATCTGGACTTTCTCGCTGGTGCAGGTTCCCTGAATTACGGTCACAATCACCCGGTATTTAAGGAAAAGCTGCTTGAGTATATCCAGAACGATGGCATCACGCAGGGCTTGGACTTGCACACCCGTGCCAAGGGTGAGTTTTTGGAAAGCTTTAATGAGCACATCCTTAAGCCGCGGAACTTGGACTACATTGTGATGTTTACCGGTCCCACCGGCACCAACGCGGTTGAAGCGGCACTGAAGATCGCCCGCAAAAAAACCGGTCGTGAAAACATTATCTCGTTTACCAATGGCTGGCATGGTCAGACGCTGGGATCGCTGTCGGTTACCGGTAATTCCACTCACCGTGGCGGCGCCGGCATTGCTTTGCATGGTTCAACCCGTATTCCTTATGACGGCTATTTAGGTGATGATTTTGATACCACAAATTTGCTCGATAAAATGCTGTCGGATTCCAGCAGTGGTGTCGATAAGCCGGCTGCCGTCATCGTTGAAACGGTTCAGGGCGAAGGCGGTATCAATGCCGCGTCGATGACTTGGTTAAGAAGCCTGTCGGAAATCTGCAAACGGCATGATGTGTTGCTGATCATTGATGATATCCAGGCCGGTTGCGGCCGCACCGGTACCTTCTTCAGTTTTGAAGAAGCCGGAATTTATCCTGATATTGTAACCTTGTCGAAATCGTTGAGCGGTTATGGTTTGCCGTTAGCCATTGTTCTGATGAAACCGGAAATCGATCAATGGTCACCAGGCGAGCATAATGGCACCTTCCGAGGTAACAATCATGCCTTTGTCACTGCCAAGGCGGCTATTGATCACTTCTGGAAAGACGACAGCTTTGCCAAGGATGTCCAGCGCAAAGGTCGGTACATTGCCGATCGTGTAGATGTTATTGTCGCCAAGTATGGCGAGGGTAATTTCAACTCGCATGGGCGAGGCATGTTCCGGGGCATTAACTGTGTCAGCGGTGATTTGGCCGGTCAGATTACCCGCAGATGTTTTCAGAAAGGTCTGATTATTGAAACCAGTGGTGCGGACGATCATGTCGTGAAGTTCTTGTGCCCTCTGATCATTACAGATGAGGAGCTGGAAAAAGGCATCGATATTCTGGAGCAAGCCATTAAAGAGGTCTGTGATAAAGCAGACACAATCCCTGAGGGAAAAGACTTTTTTGAAGGCGACTACTCGGTCAGTAAAGAGGTCAGCAAAGCGGGGCACTAAAGCCCGCTGAGCCAACCAGCCTATTCGAGAATCTACTGAAGAGAACTAAAATGATCGTAAGACAGTTACAAGACGCACAGCAGACTAACAGACGCATCGTTTCACCTGACGGCAACTGGGAAAGTACCCGCTTGCTGCTGAAGGATGACGGTATGGGCTATTCCTTTCATATCACCACCATTTTCGCCGGTGCCGATTTTCGCATGCATTACCAGAATCACCTTGAGTCGGTGTATTGCATCAGTGGTGAAGGCGAAGTGGAAACGCTGGACGATGGTAAAAAGTACCCTATTACGCCAGGCACACTCTATAACCTGGATCAGCATGATCGGCATATTCTGCGTGCTTTCAAGGAGCTGCAACTCGCTTGTGTCTTTAACCCGCCTCTGAACGGTAAGGAAGTACACAACGCTGAAGGGGCCTATGAACTGGAAGCCGAAACAGTCAGTGACTGATTTTCACTCATGGCAGGGCGGTTGAAGCCCTCGGCATCCACGAAGTAAGAGAGGACGTTATGACTTTTCACACCGTTGAAAAAATCGGCGGCACATCCATGAGCGATTATGTTGCGGTGCGCGACAATATCATTCTCAAGCCGGTTCATCGCGAGGACCTTTATCAGCGTATTTTTGTGGTCTCCGCCTATGGTGGTATCACCGATATGTTGCTAGAACACAAAAAAAACGGTCAGGCCGGCATTTATGGTCAATTTGCCAACAGTGTAAACGATGACGGCTGGCAGGCTTCGCTGGTAGCTCTCAAGCAGGCAATGTTTGCGATTAATGCCAACATTTTTGATACTGCTGACGCCATAAAAAAAGCAGATACGTTCATTGGCGAACGGCTTGATGATGCAGAGCGCTGTCTGGCCGATTTGCAGCATCTTTGTCGGCACGGTCATTTTTCGCTGGATGCGCATCTTTCTACCGTTCGGGAGATGCTGGCCAGTCTCGGTGAGGCGCACAGCGCGTGGAACACTGTCCAGTTGTTGCAACAAGACGGTATTAACGCAGTCTTTGTCGATCTGACCGGTTGGCAGACCGATAAACACATGACGCTCGACGAACGCATTAAAAATGCCTTTGCTGAGATCGATCTGAGGCAACAGTTACCAATTGCCACAGGCTATGCGCACAGTATCGACGGGTTGATGTCAACGTTTGACCGGGGCTACAGTGAAATGACCTTCAGCCGGATTGCGGTACTGACCAAGGCGGATGAGGCCATTATTCATAAGGAGTTTCATCTCAGCAGCGCTGATCCGCGTCTGGTAGGTGAAGACAAGGCCGTGCCGATTGGCCGTACCAATTACGATGTGGCCGACCAGCTTGCGAACCTGGGCATGGAAGCGATTCATCCCAAGGCGGCAAAAGGCTTGCGTCAGAACGATATAGCGCTACGCGTCAGAAACACCTTTGAGCCGGATCATGCCGGGACGCTGATTACCGGCGATTATGTCAGTAGCAAGCCTTGCGTAGAGATTATTGCCGGGTGTAAAGGCGTCTATGCTTTCGAGGTGTTCGATCAAAACATGGCCGGCGAGATTCACAATTACGATCGGGAAATCCTGGGGCAAATTCGCCGCTTCAGAGCGCATATTGTTTCCAAAGATATTAATGCCAATACCATTACTCATTATTTGTCTGCCAGTCTGAAAACAATTCGCCGCATCCGCGATGCCTTGCAAGAAATCTATCCGGATGCCGAAATCAATCAGCAAAAAGTTTCGATTGTTTCCGCCATCGGCAGTGACATGAAAATTCCCGGTATTCTGGCCAAAACTGTCTCGGCGCTGGCAGAGAAGCAGATCAGCGTGCTTGCAATGCACCAGTCAATGCGTCAAGTCGATATGCAGTTTGTGATTGATGAAGATGCCTACACTGATGCGATGAAAAGTTTGCATTGTCATCTGGTGGAGGTCCATGATCACGGCATTGCAATATGCCTCGCGTCCTGATTGTACTGATGTTTCTTACCCCTAAATACGGGGAAATTTCTCAAACTGGGAATTGCTGCCAAAGAAATGAAAATGCCTTGCGTCTTCAGTCTTGCGCTGAACGACAAGGAAGCGCATAAGGCTTAAAGCGTTTACCACTCGACCGCTGAAGCGGTAGCGGATTAAGGCGAGTCGCAAGTCAATTTTCGTCCAAGGTTAGGTTGTTCATGGCAAGTCAGTCGAGCAATGAATGACTTAACCGTCTATTTTTCAATAAACTGAAGATGTACGGGTAAGCCCTGCGTAAGTTGGGAATGGCCGATGATCGAGGGCTATCTGTTGTCGCGAAGTCTTTAATCAAAAAAATGGGTTTAATATTCAATGATTACCGAGAATGCCGCACAGTCCGAACAAAGTGAAGATTTTTATCAATCACGTAACGGTAGTAAGCCGAAAATAATTCCGCGCGTAGACCCGGTAGTTTATGCGCAAACAGCTAATCCAGGTCTCATTGCAGAGGACTTGCAAGCACGTTATGAGCAACAAGGTTTTCTTGTTATTGATAATGTTTTTAATGAGAGGGAGGTCGACTGTTTCAAGCAAGAGCTCAAACGCTTGAACGACGATGAAAAGATAAAAGCCTCGGCGGAAGCGATAACTGAATTATCCAGCGACGAACTCCGTTCACTATTTAAAATTCATGAAGTCAGTCCGGTTTTTAAAAGGTTAGCTGCCGATAATCGATTAGCGGGACTGGCTCAACATCTTTTGAACGACCGGGTTTATATTCATCAGTCGCGCTTAAACTATAAGCCGGGTTTTCGCGGCAAGGAATTTTACTGGCATTCGGACTTTGAAACTTGGCATGTAGAAGACGGTATGCCTAGAATGCGTGCGCTCAGCATGTCCATTATTCTTACCGAAAACGATCAGCATAACGGGCCTTTGATGTTGGTTCCCGGATCGCATAAAAAATTTGTCGTTTGCGAAGAGGAAACGCCGGAAAATCATTATTCGGTCTCGTTGAAAAAGCAGGAGTACGGCATACCCAGCGATGAATGCTTGGCTAGCTTGGTTGCCGATGGCGGCATCGTATCGGCCAATGGAAAACCCGGCAGTGTCTTGATTTTCGACAGTAATGTCATGCACGGTTCGAATAGTAATATCACTCCATGGCCTCGCTCGAATCTCTTTTTCGTCTATAACGCGATCAATAATCGAGTAACATGGCCGTTTTGCGGTTTATTGCCGCGTCCTGAATATCTTTGCAGTCGCAAGAATATACGAGTTATCGAACCGCGGCCTTTTATCGCGGCCGCCGATCAATTGATATATGCTTAGAATGTTAATAATGTTGATCGTGCTGGCGCCCTGTTCCGTGTTGGGCGAGAGCGTCAACGATGAAGCAGAGGTTCAAGAGCGCTTAGATGCGGTTGAATCTTTGGATAAGCCTTTATATAGTCCGTTCATCGAGCGCTATATGCTGGATGAACTCAAACAATTGCGTATGGACATGGCAGCGCAGAGGAATGAGCTGATTCAGCAAATTGTGGATAGAGAGCTTAGCTCGGTCGATAGAGGCGTTACTTACGCCACTAATACTGTCACATATTTTTTCTACTTGATTGCCGGTGCCAGTACCATTTTGGTGTTGCTGGGTTGGACCTCGCTCAGAGATATCAAAGAGCGTGTGCAGTCCATGGCGGATAAGAAAGTATCGAAACTGGTCCATGAATACGAAGAGCGCTTGGCAATTGTCGAACAACAACTCAACAAGGAAGCACAATTGATTGAGAAAATCGGCGAGGATATCGGGCGGACGCAAGATGTGCAATCTCTCTGGCTTAGAGCAGGTCAAGCAGGCAGCTTGGCCAATAAAATCGCCATCTACGATCAAATTTTAAAATTGCGTCCCGAGGATTGCGAAGCATTGACTTATAAGGCCGATGCGGTACTCGATATGGGCGAGCCGCAGTGGGCCGTCAATTTATGTCAGCAAGCGTTGAAAATCGACCCTGAAAACGGCCATGCTTTTTACCAATTGGCTTGTGCGTATACCGCATTGGATCAATATGAAGAGGCCGTTAACTGTTTATCCGAAGCCTTGGCGCGTACCGAGGATTATCGCGATAAGTTTGCCGATGACCCCGCGCTGCAAGCGTTAAAAGGTTTTGAGCCGTTTATCGCGCTGTTGCCCAGCGAAGATAATACTCATTAACTTCTGTCTTTTGTTGCTGAACACAAGTCTGATGGTGTTCGTAACAGGCCATAGTTAAATTACTCCACAGGACTAATTCCTTCATTCTAATAAGAGCAGTTGAGTGTCTTAAGCTGCTGTTTTTCCTGAGTCCTTCATTATTCGATTTAGCTCAGCAAGAACGATCTACATACCGGCAGCTCTTTTAGGTTCATGCTGAAAAGGCGTTCAAATTTGGTGACGATGCGAGGTGTGTCTGTTCAACAGAACTCTCCTGAACCTTTGCCGAGTCCCCTTCACCTCCTGAAAATTAGAGTTTTTTCGATCAGATAGGAGTATTAATGGTTCTCTCGTTTAGTTTTTTTTTACTGCTGTTTACGCTGATTGGCTTGGCGTCCTATTGGCAAAGCCGTGGTACCAAGCAGGATTATTACTTGGCCAGCGGCAATGTTAAACCTTGGCTGGTTGGTTTATCGGCGGTGGCCACGAATAACAGTGGCTATATGTTCATTGGCGTTATCGGTTATACCTATGTCACCGGGCTTGCCGCCATTTGGTTGATGATAGGATGGATTACCGGAGATTTTTTAGCATCGCTATTGGTGCATAAGCGACTCAAGGCAGCGGCCACAGCCACCGGTGAAGTCAGTTACGCCGGCGTGCTTAGCGTCTGGAGCGCAGGGGGGAATCAGCCGGCGCTGCAACGTGTTATCGGCGTGATTTCGTTGGTTTTTCTATTGGCTTACGCCAGCGCCCAACTGGTCGCCGGTAGTAAGGCATTACATGTGCTCTTCGGATGGCCGTCATGGGCTGGGGCGGTTATGGGTAGCATATTAGTTACCTTGTATTGTTTCGCGGGCGGTATCCGAGCTTCTATCTGGACGGATGCTGCGCAATCGATAGTGATGATCGTTGCAATGAGTGTGTTATTGTTTACAGCCACTCAGTCGCTGGGTGGAGTCGAATCGACCCTGATGCAAATGCAAGCAATTGACGGTTTTCTAGACTGGTTCCCCAAGTCTTTGGCCTTGCCGGGTATTGCCGGCGGTTTATTATTCGCAATCAGTTGGCTTTTTGCCGGATTGTCGGTTATCGGTCAGCCCCATATCATGGTGCGTTTCATGACGCTTGACGATACTACCAGTATGAACAAAGCACGTTTATGGTATTACCTTTGGTATATTGCATTTTACTTGGCGGCCACCGGCGTAGGGTTACTTTCGCGCATTTATTTGGTCGATACGGAGGCTTTCGATGCCGAGTTGGCGTTGCCGACGATGGCTATGGAGTTGTTGTCTCCAGCCATGGTCGGTTTGATTTTAGCGGGTTTATTCGCGGCTACTATGTCCACTGCCGATTCGGTAGTGTTAAGTTGTTCGGCGGCGTTGACTCACGATATCTTGCCGCATCAAATCGAAAACCAGTATTTGATCAAAGGGGTAACTGTTGTCGTGACATTCTTGGCTTTACTCGGTGCCTTAGCAAATAATCATAGTGTGTTCAGCTTGGTAATCATGGCATGGTCCGGAATGGCAAGCGCCTTTGCGCCTTTGCTGCTGGCGCTATGCGTGGGCATGCGGCCCAGTCAATTCGCGAGTCTTGCTGCAGTCGCGAGCGGCTTGGCGGCCGCCATATTATGGCGTTATCTGGATTTGCACGAGAAAGCTTACGAAGGTTTGATTGGGATCGTTACGGGATTGATTATTCTTTGTTTAGCCGAGTTATTCCGGCATGTATGGAATAAAGATAAGGTGAACGTTTCTTAGTGCAAATATCTTCATGTACCTTACTGTGAAAGTTCGTAGATTTGGACTCTTTATCTAATTTTTCGATAAACGAAGCTCGGCAGAGCAAATGCCGCACCCTCCGCCACCAGAGAGTTTTCATTTGCCGGGGCGATGGCTAGGCCTTCATGAACGTTACGGTTGAACTACCGAATTTAGGATGAAGCGGAAAAGTCTTTTAATGCACAATCTTGACGCATAAACAAATCGTTAGTTTCAGAGAGTTTTTTTGTACGTAATTGATATTGAATAAAAATAGGTGTTATCGCGATATGGTATGTCTTGTGCTTAATAAATTTGTTTAATGGGCCGGTAACGGCCTGATGCAAGAACAAATTTCAGGAAGACATACCATGAAATCACTTTCTTTCCCACGCCACGGCGACAAAGAGAATTCCGATTTTTTCGAACACTATTTGCGCGAGCTTTTGACCGAACGGGATCGTGTCGGTTTGACCGACATGATAGGGCAGATTGACGCGCTAATGATAACCGTGGATCCTGGCCACTCTATTCGCT
Source organism: Methylotuvimicrobium alcaliphilum 20Z (assembly GCF_000968535.2). Lineage (NCBI taxonomy): Bacteria > Pseudomonadati > Pseudomonadota > Gammaproteobacteria > Methylococcales > Methylococcaceae > Methylotuvimicrobium > Methylotuvimicrobium alcaliphilum. The sequence continues at coordinate 3,762,743 of NC_016112.1, read as the reverse complement.
ATGTCGGCGAGCTTTGTTTAATGACGCCTTATCATTATCTCGTGACGCTTGAAAGCGAGTCCCATTGGACGCATATATTGCGTATCGATATGAATTCGCCCGATCTGCTGATTAGAGAGGTTAAAGACTCATCGACTATGGGTATTTTTCGAAGCTTGAATGAAGTCTACCCAATTGGTGCGAGTAAGCCGAACAGTCGTTATATGGGTGAAATTCTTCGAGTGGAAAACATGAGCGAGGTGACGCGTTTGCAACAAGAGCGTGAATTTCGCTTTTTTTCGCAAGATGAGATTCGTCGATTGGAGCTGCCGGGTAATTTGGCGATCAGTAAGCCTTCACCCTATAGCCATAATATTGTCGCTTATATGGAGCGACCGGAAGATCAGATCAGAGTGTATTCATTGGGGCTTTCCCGGATTCGAGACGATGTACAAGCTGCTTATCGGCAAGCCAAGGAGCTGCAGGAAGAGCTCGGTATCGATAAGTTATTGAATCCCATCGATCATTTGGCAACACGTATTTATAGTCAGAATCGCGAAACTGCGATTCTCGAATGGCTATCGCTGTCGAGTTATTTTTATTGGGGTTCATACGATATCAAAGACCAAAATTCTTCAACCAATGTGACTAAAAGCGTGCACTTTGCGGATGAGATTAATAGTCCTGCAAAAGTGTTTACGGCTAACAACACGCCATATTTTGTTAATCACTTGGAAAAGTTACCATCGCCGACCGAAACCTTCGTCCGTAATTACGGGCCTCGCCTGCATCATTTAGCGATCGGTGTTAATGACGGCGAATATAATGGCATGGAAAATATCGACTACGTGGTGAGTGAGATCTCTCGTCAGGGAAAAAAGTTTTTGTTGGATGTTATCGGTTCGAGAGAAGAGGGTATTAAGCAGATATTTTCAAGTGCTTCGGAGCATTCGTCGTTAATCATTGAATATGTGCAGCGATTTGGCGATTTCGACGGCTTTTTCACTAAACAAAATGTCGCGGAATTGACGCATGCTGCCGGCGTTGAAGAAGAATTGCTTAATATTCAGGCGTCTGCGTCTATAAAGCTAAAGCCTTCGTCAGAAGAGTTTCCGGCTTGAATTTTGTCCCGTAACTTACTCCCTTTTGATTAAAAAACCGTCTAAGAATAAAAAGGTATGCGATGTGTCTATCGTGTACCTCCGTGAACGTAAGTATTCAGACCCCGTTGGCAAATTACCGCAATCCAGGCGTATTGTTGGCTTCCCCCTTTGAAAAAGGGGGATTTAGTTAAAAAATCTCCCCTAGCCCCTCTTTTTCAAAGAGGGGGACTGAATGCTTAGGAATATGCACAAAATAACTTATACAAGTAGTAGGCTTTGTGGCGGTTTGGTGACTCGCTTGACAGGACGCCGTGAATACGTCCATGTAGGCTTGACGGCGGCTATTCCTGCCGCCGATACCTGCTAATCGAGCCACCCCCCCCTTCCAACAGTTGTCTAAGTTATTTCATGCTCGTTCCTTACCCGTGAACCCAGCACTGCCGAAATTTGAAGTGCGAAAGGTATAGGTATAGTTGATTTAGTTTGATAACTTTCTTTCAATTTCATTCAAAAACGCTAGAATTAACGCATTTGTCACAAAAGTATCATTATTCGTCATGAACCTGCCTTTTGAATTAAATCGTTCGTCCGTAAAACATTGGTTCAGTCAATTGAACTCGCCTGATGCGGTGGCGGTCGGTAGCGAGGTGTTAAAGGCATTGAATCTACTGGTCCAGCAAAGCGAGAGACTCGATAGCGAGGAGTTGGCTCAAGTCGTCGATTTGTTCGATCCGGTGGTGGTTAAGATTGTTGAATTTTTAGAGCGGATTATTATACAAAAACCGGATCTCTATAAGTTGGCTCGGTTGTCTTCGCAGTTGATGGTATATCTGGCCCAGTTGCATAATCATTTAGCGCAAACCGATGCGGCTAATAAGGCTTTGCATGCTAATTATGCCTTGCAAATGCTTGGCTGGAGCAGTTTTCATCGCGCGCTGAGTTATGAGCGATTACCTGGTTCGTTTTGGCATGATATGGGGATCGCCTATCAGCATGCTCAAGAGGCGGGGTTGGATACGCTGATCACGTCGGCCTTGCCGGCATTTCAGCCGTTGAATAGCGGTGCAAAGGCTTTGCGGAGAAATTTACTGTTTGTTATTTGTAATCCTTATCGCTTTAATCGTGATGAGATTCAGGCCTTATTTGCTTTTTGCACGCAACAGCACGCTTTATTGACGTTATTTGAACATCAGACGGGTTTTTATTGGGACTATCAACGCGGTAAGCACCCCGAGCCTTTGGTGGTAAAGCCGGAAGGTCTGAAGGTGCTGACTTTTCATGCAGAAGCTTTGACTAAAGCCGTGTTGAATACACAGGTGAGTTTGCCGGTTACCTATAGCGCCGCTTTGTTTAATTCGTTGTCTAATTATCAGCAATTGGTTAGGAGGACGGAGCGCGTTTTGCCTAAGTATTATGCTTTCGTTTCGGGTTATGAGCAGACTGCTTTGTTTTTGCATAAGCATATTCGCGGCGGCCTGGTTTCGTTAATCAATACGCCGAAGCCTGAAAAAATACTGGAGTATTTCGAATTGGCGGCCGACCCCGAGCCTGAAGAAAAAGTATTTCATCGGGTCAGCAATGATGAAATTTGGGGTAGGCAAAAAAAACAGGAAAAAATCGAATTGCAATACGGCGCTATTAAAACGTTTAAAACCGGTTTGCCTGCGATTTATCTTGCGGAATATTTGAAACTGCCAGTAGAAGGAAATAGCTTGCTGATTCTTTATGGGCAAAGCTTGCAGCCTTTGCTGGCGATTGCAAGACCTATTGTGTCGGTAAAAAAATCGCTATACCAGAGCGCTTTGTTAGAATTGGTTTCCGAAAGTCCGTTTGCGGTTACCACCGCCGATTCATCGCCTGCCGAGATTTTCATCATGGAGAGTTACGAAGGGCATTATCAATGCTATCTTCCCGGGCATAAGAAGTTTAATTTGGGCACCGAGATTGCGTTGAAGGAGGGGCGTTTGGTGCTGTTGCGCTTGTTGGAAGAGACTGAGCAATATATGCGCTATCAGGTCAGGTTCGAAGCTAATGGTGCCGAGCATGGCGGATGATCTTTATGCAAATCTGTGTTCATGCCGCCCTTGGGGCTCGATCTGCCATTAAGTTTACAAAGACTTATTCACTGCGTCCTGTCGAGTAATCTCTCACCTCTTACTTTATTTAATACAGATTGACGAAAACTTCTCCTGATTAGCAAGTTTCTTCAGCTAAAGCCCAAAGATCAGCACATCCCTAGCAGGACGGGGTTCGCAAGCCATGCGAGTCAAGCTAAAAACGGCCAACCCACATCATGCTCTTTCCCAAGCTCCAGCTTGGGAAAGATAATCCGGAAGCTCCAGCTTCCTGAGACCGACACAACCTCCGCACATTCTCAATCAACTCCGACTCGCTCGCTCGTTCAATCTTTCTTGATTGTCGAGAAGCTAGAGCTTCCTGAACAGGTTACCCAAGCTGGAGATTGGGTAACAGCATATTTTAGTTTTTGCGACTACGACTGGCCCCAGCTCGGATACTCGGCTTCGGCAAGCTGAAGCATCTTACTAATCAGGAAACTTCTTCATGATTGTTAGGGCTTAAAACAGCGTTTCAATCGGATGTCTTTCGCTGAAATGGGCTTCGTCGGGGGGCGTGAATTCGAAATTCGTATGCATGTGCGCTTGCTGCGTGGTGTCGAAAAACTCCCAAATACCGCCCGGTATTTCTGCCGACATCATCATGCCGCTTTCGGCGTCGACATACATCTTGGCAACCCCTTCCGGCGGCGTTAAAGGGATTTCCGGCTTGTCTTGTAAAGCGGCCTGCATGAATTCCATCCACATCGGCAAGGCAGCAGCGCCGCCGGTTTCTTTGTAGCCCAGGCTGTTGAAGTTGTCGAACCCTACCCATGCCGTAGCGGAGATGGTGGTGCTATAGCCGTTGAACCATGCATCGCGGTGATCGTTTGTCGTGCCGGTTTTTCCTGCAAGGTCGGTGCGTCCGAGTCGTTTCGCTTTGACTGCGGTGCCTCTTTGTACAACGTCGCGCAGCAGAGAGTTCATTAAAAAATTAATTTGCGGCGTAATGATGCGCGGTGCTTGATTGATGAATGAGGGTGATTCGCTGGTACAGTCCAGGCAGGCGACTTGAGGATTGGCTTGGTATAGTAATTTACCGTCCCCGGATTCAATCCGGTCGATCAAATAAGGCTCGATTAGAAAGCCGCCGTTCGCGAAGACTGCGTAAGCGCGCGCCATCTGTAGTGGAGTGGCTTGGCCGCTACCCAGTGCAAGCGTATAGCTATTGGGCAGCTGATTCTTTTGGAACCCGAAGCGCATGGCGGTCTCAACGACGGGCTTGATGCCTAAATTCAGCAGCAAGCGAACCGAAATTAGGTTTTTGGATTGTCGAAGCGCGACTCTTAGGCTGGTCGGCCCGGAAAATCTTCGGTTGTAATTCTCCGGACGCCATTCATGCCCGGGTCTTGAGCCTTCCAAGACGATCGGTGCATCGTTGATTAGCGATGCTGCCGTGTAACCTTTTTCCAAGGCTGTTGTATAGATAATGGGTTTAAAGCCCGATCCCGGTTGTCGGTTCGACTGTGTCACTCGGTTGAATTTGTTGTGATTGAAGTCGTAACCGCCGGCCAATGCCAATATCGCGCCATCGATCGTGTCGATGGCGACAAAGGCGCCCTCGGCTTCCGGTATTTGTGCTAAAGCCCAGGTTTTATCGTTTAGTTGTCTGACAAAAATGGCGTCGCCGATTTTGAATAGATCGTGGATTGATTGCGGAGCTGCCCCTCGCGCGTTTCTTGAAATAAATTTGCGCGCCCATTTCATGTTGTTCCATGGTACTTCAACGTTCTTTCCGCCGCGTAATTGAACGGTGGCTTTGTCGTTGTCGATTCGTTTGATCAGAGCTGGATAGCTATCGCCGATGATCGGCATTTTGTCGATGTCGGTTTTTTGAGCGGGAGCATCGGGCAGTTTAAAACGGTATCCGTGGCGCTCGTCATAGCTATGCACCGCATTTCTTAAAGCCCGTGTGGCTGCGTTTTGCAGAGGGCGGGTAATCGTCGTGTAGACTTTCATCCCCGAACCGTATGCTTGAGTTCCGTAAAGTTCAAGAATTTTTTGCCGGGCCATTTCTGCGATAAAAGGCGCCGACAGTTCGATGCCGCGATGAATCACTCTTGCTGTATTGGCTTCGGCGAGGGCAGCTTGGTAAGTTTGTTGGTCGATATAGCCGATTTTATGCATTCGGTATAATACATAGTCGCGTCTTTCCATTGCCCGGGCCGGGTTGACGATAGGATTGTAGGCCGAAGGCGCTTTAGGCAGGCCTGCTATCATTGCGGATTCCGCCAGCGTGAGTTCGTTTAAGGATTTGCCGTAATAGGTTTGAGCGGCGGCTGCAACGCCGTAGGAGCGTTGACCCAGATAGATTTTATTCAAATAAAGTTCGAGAATCGTATCTTTTGAAAAAGTCTCTTCTATCTTGAGCGATAGAAGTATTTCTTTTAATTTACGAGTGTAGGTTTTTTCTCGGCTCAGTAAAAAGTTTCGTGTGACTTGCATCGTGATCGTGCTGCCGCCTTGTTCCTTTTTACCGGTGGTGGCGAGTTTTAACGCCGCACGAAATAGGCCTACAAAATCGACACCATGATGTTCGTAAAAATGTTTGTCTTCGGCCGCTAGAAATGCATGAATTAGCTCTTTTGGAGCCTGGTCGATCGTGATGGGATTGCGCTTTTTTTCGCCGAATTCAGCGATTAAAAGATTGTCTTTGCTATAAATTTGTAGCGGCGTTTGATAATGAACATCCTTTAGTTGGTTAACATCGGGCAGTTCATCGGAAAGGCGCTCTAATAACAGATAGCCGTAGATCGCCGCCGATATCAGGCCGATTAGAAAAAGCACGCTGAGCCATTTAAAAAAGGTGATCACTAATTTAATTATCACGAAGTATTCCGGTTTGTACCACTACTGTAATTGCGCCGATGTTATTGCCTAGCACCTTGTATTTAAACAAGTTGCTGATGTGGTCTCTTCTATTTTTCAAAGAGTGGCTGAACATTTAACTTGGTTGTAACTATTCAGCGCATGCGGTAGGTTGGTGTCAGGCATTGATTTCTAAGGACGCGTGAATACATCCCTGTAAGCTCTGACTGCAACGTCCTGTTGCAGACAGCCTTATAAATCAATGCCTGACACCTTCTCATGCATGACTTATGCTGAATAATTACACTTGGTTTTGTTTATATCGTCAGGTTTGATTGATTCTTAACGGGTTGAATAAAAAGAAATCTGACGTTGACTGTTGCTAAAAATATACTTGATTTGACTTTTGAGCAACACAAACTTTAATAAATGTTCGAAAATCATGTTATTTTGTTGCTGCCGCAGAAGAGCTGTCGCTTTGTTGAGCTAGTGAGAGTGTGTGGGGCGGGGCGGGTTATGCAACCATACGCATCAAGCTAAAAACGGCCACACCACATCTGCTCTTTTCCAAATTGTTATTAAAGCACGTAGCTCGGATGGAGCGTAGCGCAATCCGGGGCTACGCTGTTTAGACTCGCCGAAAGGTATAACGGATAATATTTGAGTTTGGAAAACAATGAATATATCCATGGACGGAGACTAAATCTTTGATTTTCGATACTGAAAATTCTCTGTCGTCGGTTAGGCGATAAATGTGATTCGGTTTGAAAAAGCGATCGAAATCAAAGCAGAATGAATATTTTTTTATGTAATTTAAAAACACTACTATACTGATGTCTGTGCAGTTTGATCGGGTGTATTGATATTAGTGCTTGTGTGATTGGTACTCTAACCTGACACAAGGATGTGCTCTCGTTTTAATGACTTATATGCTCCCTAATAATGATGCATCATCGATAACTAGATAGGCAACAGAGTATTCGATGCAACAACAATTCAATGTTTTACAAGGGTTCCACGATGAACTGGTTTAGTCGCAAAAATGTGCCTGTCGTCGGTATCGACATTAGCACGGCAGCCGTTAAGTTATTGGAATTATCGAAAAACGGTCCTCGTTATCGAGTCGAAAGTTATGCCGTCGCGCCATTACCGCAGGATGCCGTTATCGATAAAAATTTCGCGAATGTCGATGTAATCTCTGACGCCATCAAACAAGCTATCAAACAATCCGGAACGAAAGTCAAATATGCCTGCGTCGCGGTTGCGGGTTCGGCGGTTATGACCAAAATCATAACGATGCCTGCTAATTATTCGGACGAAGAAGTTTACGAACAAATCATGGTCGAGGCCGATCAATATGTGCCTTATGCACTGGATGAGGTCAACCTGGATTTTGAAGTTCAGGGAAAAAACGCTAAAAACTCCGAAATGGTTGATGTGCTCTTGGTCGCCTCCCGTCGTGAAAATGTCGAGGACCGCATCGAAGCCTTGGATAGGGCAGGTTTAAAAGCCAAGATCATCGATGTCGAAGCGTTTGCGATGGAAAACGCTTTTGCGCTTATCGCCGATCAATTACCCGGTTCTAGCGAAGGTCAGACTATCGCTATCTCGGATATCGGTTCGACAATGGCGACTTTGAACGTCATTGCGGACGGTAGAACCATTTATACGCGCGAACAAGGCTTCGGCGGAAGGCAGTTGACCGATGAAATTCAACGCCGCTACGGTTTGTCCTACGAAGAAGCCGGTCTTGCCAAGCGGCATGGCGGTCTTCCCGATAATTATATCAATGACGTATTGGAGCCATTTAAGAAGGCGATGGTTCAGCAAATCGCCCGATCGCTCCAATTTTTTGTTTCATCGAGCGCCAATAGAACGATCGATTCGATTATTTTGGCGGGCGGTTGCTCGTCGATACCCGGTGTCGAAAAGCTGGTCGAGCAGAACTTGAGTATTCCCTGTTTTATTGCCAATCCGTTTATCAATATGGCTTTATCGAATCGAGTGAAACCGCAGAGTTTAAGTAGCGATGCGCCGGCGATGATGATTGCCTGCGGTCTTGCGCTAAGGAGTTTCGATTAATGGCCCGAATTAACCTGCTCCCTTGGCGAGCCGAGCTTAAAAAACAACAGCAACAGCAATTCTTGACTGCTGCTTTGTTGTCGATTGCCTTAACCCTGGTGTTGATTTTTGCGGTTCACATGCATTACGACGACGTAATGTCGTATCAGGAAAGTCGGAACCAAATGCTCAGGAATGAAATCGCTGCGGTCGACAAGAAAATTGCCGAAATTAAAAACATCGAAGAAAAGAAAACCGAATTACTGACTAAGATCGATGTGATTCAAAAGCTGCAGGAAAGTAGGCCCCTGATTGTACACCTGTTCGATGAAGTCGCTAGAAGGACGCCGGACGGCGTTTTTCTAACAAGCTTTGTGCAGTCCGATAAGGTATTGACGTTTAACGGCAAGACCGAATCGAATGCGCGGGTATCGGCGTTTATGCGGGCGATTGAGGCTTCAGAGTGGCTGCACAGTCCAAAGTTGAACATCATTCAGTCTCAACAAAAAACCAAAGTCGATCAGCTCAGCGATTTTATTCTTATCGCGAAACTTGGCGTGATTTCCGAAGATGAGAAAAACTGATGAATCTGTCTGAAATTAATTGGGATTTTAATGAGGCCGGGACCTGGCCGACACCGGTTAAAGCCGTAGTCATTGCAATCGTGTGCATACTCGTTGCGGTCGGCGGTTATTATTACGATACCGCCGATCAATTAGAAGCGTTGGAACGATTGGAACAGACTGAGCGCGATTTGAAGAGTAGCTTCGAGGTTAAACAAAAAAAAGCGATCAATCTACCGGATTACAAGGCGCAGTTAGAACAGATCGAGGATTCGCTGACTGAAATCATCAAACAAATGCCGACTCGCTCCGAAGTGGCGAATTTATTGGTTGATATTTCGCAGACCGGCTTGGCGAGCGGTTTGGAATTCAGACTGTTTAGGCCGACAGATCCGGTGCGCCGCGACTTTTATTGGGAGCTCCCGATCAATATACAAGTTATCGGACGTTACGAAGAGTTGGCTTTGTTTGTGAGCGGTCTGGCTTCATTGCCGAGGATCGTGACCGTGCATGACGTTAAGATAAGCCCTGTTTCGCAACAAGCTAAAGGCGAGACGTCCGATAAGATGGTCATGGACGCTACGATCAAGACCTATAACGAGGGAGAGCAAGGCCCCGCGCCGGCAAAGCCTCAGCAAAGAAGAGGTAGAAGATGAAGTCGAGTATTTTATCGCTAACCGATTCAAGGTCACGGCAAAGTCGATTTGGCGGCGCGTTTTTTAAATATGGTGCATTTGCGGCCTTAGGTTTGTTGAATCTGTTGTTACTGAGTGCTTGCTCGAGCGATGATAAGTCCGATTTGGTGCAATATATCAATCAAGTCAAGGCCCGGCCGAAAACGCAAATAGAGCCGCTTCCTGAAATCAAAGTGATCGAGCCATTCATCTATAAACCGAGCGGTTTACGCGATCCGTTCCGGCCCATAGAAAAAGCTATGGAAGCCGAGCTTGTCGATGCCGGAACAGGGAGAGGGATTAGGCCCGATCCTACCCGTCGCAAGGAGCAATTGGAAACCTATTCTCTGGACAGCTTGAGAATGGTGGGAACCATCACTAAGGATGCTGTGTTATGGGGCTTGATCAAGGCCGGAGACGGCACTATCCACCGGGTACGAGAAGGTAATTACATGGGTAGGAATCACGGTAAAATTATTCGTATCAATGAGGATAAAATCGAATTGATGGAAATCGTTCCCGATAAGCCGGGAACATGGCGAGAACAGCAAACTTCATTGGCATTGTCCGAATGATGTTGGGGATTAAACAATGAGTATTCAAGGCAGCAAAAACATGAACAGAGTGACCAAGCCTCTATGGAAAACAATCTTCGCGGGAATTTTCCTGTGTGTTTTTCAGTTTGCCGTTCAAGCGAGTGAAGTACAAATTCAAAATCTAGATTTTACTCGATTGTCGGGGGGGCGCTTGCAGTTGCAATTGGAACTGGACGGGCCGGCGCCGGCTCCTCGGGTTTTTCATACCGACAACCCCGCAAGAATTGCGTTGGACTTTAGCGGCGTTAAAAGCGGTTTATCCAAGAAAAAATTTCCGATCAATTTAGATGCCGCCGATAGCGTGTATGTCGCCGAATCCGGCGGCAGGTTACGAGTCGTCATTAATTTGATTTCTTCGGTGCCTTATGAAACACGTACGGAAGGAAATAAAGTATTCGTCACGTTAACCGGGGCTGCGCAGGCTGAGGCGCCTGTCGTTCGTCCGGAGACATCGATCGTGGCTACGGCTGCACAACAAGCGAGAAGCGATGTGATGGCGCAGTTTTTGCCTGAACAAGGTATCAAGGGCGTGGATTTCAGGCGTGGACCGCGTGGCGAAGGACGTATTTTGGTCTCGTTGAGCGAACCGAATACGATGGTCAATACCCGTGAAGTCGGCGGTAAGGTCGAAATTTATTTCGTCAACACCCGTTTGCCGGAGCGGCTTTCGAAACGTTACGACGTATCCGAGTTTGCTACGCCGGTCAAATCGTTCGATGCGGTCAGTAGTCGTCAAGAAGCCAAAATTACTGTCGATTTACAGAGCCCGCTTTACGAATATTCTCAGTTCCAGTCGGAAGGCATGCTGACGGTCGAGTTTCGACCGTTGACACAGGCCGAAAAAGACTTTATCGATAGCCAGAAAGACCGTTATACCGGCGATCGTTTGTCGCTTAATTTTCAAGATATCGAAATTCGTAGTGTGATTACGCTGCTGTCCGAGTTTACCGGACAGAACGTTGTCGCCGGCGACGAAGTAACCGGGCGGATAACCTTGAAACTCGACGACGTGCCGTGGGACGAAGCGCTGGATTTCATCATGATGACTAAAGGCTTGGAAAAATACCACACCGGTAATGTTACGTTGATCGCGCCGGTCGGCAAGATCAAGGAATATAAAGAGAAGCAGCGTGAAACCGAAAAAGTAGTCGAGCAATTGGAGCCGCTTCGCACCGAGTACATCAAAATAAACTTCGCGCGTGCAGAGGGCTTTAAGAATCTATTGTATGGTTTCGATGCGGGTACGTTCGGGCAATGCGGCATCGTACCTGAGCAGAGTGAGGGTGGTCAAACCACCGGCCAGTTTGGTATGGGCGGCATGCAGGGACGTGGCGGTGCGCAGGGCGGAATGGGTGGCGGAACGGGTGGTGCTATGGGCGGAATGGGTGGCATGGGTGGTGCTATGGGCGGAATGGGCGGCGGCTCCAGCGCGCAATTGAGGCGCCAGTCCGGAACGGAGGGGGAAGAAGACTATTCGATGTTGTCACCGCGCGGAACTGTCGTCGTCGATGCGCGTACGAATACGCTGATTGTCCGCGAAACCGCCCAGAGGCTCGAGGAGATCCGCAAATTGATCGCGAAGCTCGACTTGCCGGTGCGTCAGGTAATGATAGAATCGCGCATCGTGATTGCCGCCAATACTTTTGCAAGAGACTTGGGAGTGAGATTTGGTGTAACTAAACAGGCTGCGATTGGTTCAGGTAAGTCCTTCGCTATAGGTGGTGCTGGGACTCAATCAAACGCCAATGCTTTGCCCAATGCCGATGGCAACATTGGTGAGATAAGCGATCAGCTGGTCGATCTGGGTTTGCAGGCATTTAACAAGACACCTTATGGTGCTTTGGGCATGACGTTGGCGAGGGCTGCCGATTACGTCTTGAATCTGGAATTGACGGCATTGCAGGACGAGGGGCGTGCAGAAATTGTTGCAAATCCAAGAGTTATGACTTCCGATCGTTGTCAAGCTAGAATTAAACAGGGCTTCGAGGTGCCTTTTCAATCATCAAGCGGTAATTTGGGTACCAATATAGAGTTCAAGGAAGCCGAATTGGTGCTCGACGTGACGCCGCAAATCACGCCGGACGGTACGATTCAGATGGGCTTATTGATCACCAAAAATGAACCCGACTTTAACCGAGCGATACTCGGGCAACCGCCGATCGTCACGAATGTGCAGATGCTGGACGGCGAAACAGTCGTGTTGGGCGGTGTGTTCGAAAACACGGTCAGCGACTTGAAAAACTCGATACCGTTCTTTGGCGATATTCCGGGCATAGGCTTTTTGTTCCGGAGAAACGAGAAATTGGATGACAAATCGGAACTGCTGATTTTCGTTACGCCGAAAATCGTTCACGATAATTTGGCCAGCGAAAAGTATTGACCGCTTCTACTTCAGCCAAAAAGGGGGCATAATGCCCCCTTTTTTATGCGCGCGAAAACATTACTAGAAATCGCATGGCTAAATCGGAGAACATTTATCTCATCGGTCTAATGGGGGCCGGCAAAACGACAATCGGTAGGCTGTTGGCCAAATCGTTAAAAATGCCGTTTTACGATAGCGACAAGATTATCGAAGATTTGACCGGTGTCGATATTCCAACGATCTTCGAATTCGAAGGTGAGGTAGGTTTTCGGGATCGGGAACAAAAAGCGTTAGCTGGTTTGACGAAATTGACTCATGTCGTGTTGGCGACCGGCGGCGGTGCAGTTATCCGCGAAGAAAATCGGGAATGTCTCAAGGAAAACGGTTTTGTGGTTTATTTGCAATGTTCGGTGGACAGAATTTTGGAAAGAACCAAGCGCGATACGCAGCGCCCGTTACTGCAAACCGACAATCCGAGAGCGAAGTTGGAACAGTTGCTAATCGAACGCGAGCCTTTATATTTGTCATGTGCGGACTATATCGTCGATAGCGGCACATTACAGAGTAAGGCCGCGGTTAAAAATATTTTGCAGCGTTATAGGGATTTATGAGGTGAAAGAGGAAAGGTGAAAGTTTAAAGGTTAAAGGGGAAAGAGGAAAGAGGAAAGGTGAAAGAGGGAAGAGGGAAGCGCTGTAGGGTTCGCACCATGCCCCATTCGCCGAATTTATCTCATAATATTGGCTGCATTAAAACAAGTTAGATTTTGCCTCCTTGGCAGGACGGGGTTTGTAACCCCGTCCGAAACGTTTCAACCGTGGCCGAAGCATATCGAAACGCTGGGGACGGGTTAAATAACCCGTCCCGCAGGAGGAATACATGCCGCAAAGGTGAAATAGGTCTTTTGTGGGAGCGATCCCTAGATCGCGATTTCGAAGCCGGTAAGTTTGGGTGACAATAAATGGTATCGAAGTCACATGAGTCAAGATTCCTCGTTCTCAACGCTCCAGCATGGGAATACATGCCGAAGGTGAAGGTTGAAATGAAAGTGCTTTTGCGACACAGAACATTAGGTGTATAACAAAAACAAATGAAAACATTACAAGTCGATTTAGGGCAGCGTAGTTATCCGATTTATATAGGCTCTCGTTTGCTGGAAAAAGCCGATTTATTGACTCGGCATATTCGTTCAAAACAAATATTGATTGTGACAAACGAAACGGTGGCGCCTTTATATTTGCAACAGGTGCTCGATAACCTGTCGGATTTTGTCGTCGAAACTGTTGTCTTGCCGGATGGCGAACAATATAAAACACTCGACTATTTGAATCGGATTTTCGATACTTTGTTGGCTCACAAATTCAGTCGAAACGCCAGCTTGATTGCCTTGGGCGGCGGCGTTATCGGCGACATGGGCGGTTTTGCCGCCGCTTGTTACCAACGCGGAATCCCATTCATACAAATCCCGACCACCTTGTTGGCGCAAGTCGACTCTTCGGTCGGCGGAAAGACCGGCGTCAATCATTCGCTCGGCAAAAACATGATCGGCGCGTTTTATCAACCGCAATGCGTGATTGCCGATATGTCGGTCTTGTCGACATTGGACGACAGGCAATTGTCGGCCGGTATCGCCGAAGTGATCAAATACGGTTTGATACGCGATCCCGATTTTTTTTCATGGCTCGAGAACAATCTCGAATCCTTGCTCGACAGGGATGCCGAAGCCCTCGCGCATGCGGTCGAGCGCTCGTGCCGCAATAAAGCCGAAGTCGTTGCGGCCGATGAAAAAGAAGCCGATGTGAGGGCAACCTTGAATTTAGGCCACACCTTCGGTCATGCGATAGAAACCGGCATGGGTTATGGAAGCTATTTGCACGGCGAGGCGGTTGCGATCGGCACTTGCCAGGCGGCCGATTTATCAAGACGCAAAGGCTGGCTGACCGATGCCGACGTCGAGCGGATTATTCGATTGTTTAAGCGGGCTAGATTGCCGGTCGAGCCTCCGGTAGCGCTCGATGCTAACCGTTTTATCGAATTGATGGCCGTGGATAAAAAAAATGTCGACGGCAATATTCGTTTGATTTTGTTGAAAAGCATCGGCGAGGCAACCTTGCCGGTCGGTGTCGAAAAAGCATTATTGGTAGCGACGCTAAACGGATATGGTCGAAAAGGCTAATCAGGCTGCGAATAGGCCGTATGGCTTGGCAAAGCCGGCGATTAAATCGTTAATTACTGCCGAGCGCGCTCAAAAGTTCGAGTTATTGATTCATTTGATAATCAATTTTAATCGTCCGTTGATCGTTAACGGCCCGGCCGGCATCGGTAAGTCGACATTGCTGACGGTCTTGCGCGAGCAGCGTCCGGTCGAGGGGCATTATTGTTTCATGACCGGCGATCATCAGTTAAGTTTTTCGTCGATTCAAGAGCAGTTGCGCAGTTTTTTGGAGATGGAACAGCCGGCTTGCAAAGGCTTTTCCCTGGGTGATGCGATCGCATTGCTTGAGCAGAAAAAACTCAAGTTAATCTTGATGATCGATAATGCCGGCGAATTGATGCCTGGCTTGATAGATGCCTTATCGGAATATGCTTTGGTTAACCCGGCATTAAGAGTTATTTTTTCGCTAACTCAGGACGAGCTGTATATCAAAAGTCGTTCGGACCGGTCTGTCGAGGATTGTCATTTTATCGAGATGTTGCCGCTGTCGGAAAAACAATGCCGAGATTTTTTGCAAAATCTTTCCGGGAAGCCGGACGCGCCGATTTCGTTCAATGCGGTCAGCGATAACATGGTGGAGTATGTCTACCGCGAAACACATGGCATTCCGGGGAAAATTGTTGCTGAATTACCTCGCTTGTCCGATTTCGAGCGGTTGGGGGCACCCGTCCGGTTTTCAATTGGGTTGTTTGCGCTTCTTGCGATCGCAGGTATCGCCTTCGTCGGCTGGGAGGCTTTAGCCCCTGAATCCGATCATGAATTAACGGAGTCTTTGCCTAGGTCGCAGCAACAGGCCTTGTCGGTTCCGTTGCCGGTTGAAAAGTTTGCCGGCAAACAGATGGTAAATGACCGCATCGTTACCGATGTCTCGGAACAAAAGCCTAAGATGACAAACGTTGTTACGGCCCCGGTAGCGGCTGTACCAGACCGGAAAATCGAGACCACTGTGAAAAATAAGGAGATTAATGATCTCGAGGTAGTTTCTGACTCTGCCGAAAACGACAAGCTTGAGAATCCGATCGCCGGTCCGAGTATAATTAAAGCCGAGCCTTTAGTGCCGACGGTCGCAGATGAAAAGATTGAGACAAAGCCGCAGGAGACGATAGATTCCAATCGCTCGGAAGATGACCGGTCCTGGTTATTCAAGCAATCCTCGGATCATTTCACTTTGCAATTAATGGTATTATCGAGCCGACAGTCGATTGTCAATGTGCTGAACAAATATCGGCACCTCAAGCAGGACTTGAAGTATCTTGAAACTCGCATCGGCGGTAAAGAGAAATTTATTTTGCTGTACGGCTCGTTTAGCAGTCATCCCGAAGCCGAAAGGTCTACCGGAAAATTGCCGGCGGAGTTCAAAGGGGCTTGGGTTAGGCGTTTCGCGGTTTTACAAAACGATATCAAAAATGCAAACTAAGTAACGCGCATGAAATAACTTGATCAACGTGAGTATTCAGTCCCACAGTCATTCTCGTTCCCATGCTCTGGGCTCATCGTTATACATAAATTGTAGGGTACGCTGCGCGTACCAAAGCCGTGCCCTGGCGGTTCGGTTGGCACATGAACATCGCGGGGTTACCATGGTACGCACAGCGTACCCTTCGCGGATCACCTAGCGTTAGATGAGGAAGATCCGAGAGTGTTAAGTGACAATATAATGGTATCGAGGTCTCATTGGTTAAGATTACAAAAGGGTAATTTTTGACTTATGTATAACGATGAGTGCTCTGCGTGGGAATGCCTGAGTACCGCTCCAGCGGTACGAGACGCTAGAGCGTCTCGGGCTGCATTCCCACGCTGGAGCGTGGGAACGATAGGGGGTGTGAATAATTACTGATCAACAGCGACTCACTTCGTTTCCGCTCCAGCAAGGGAATGCATACCGGTCTTGCATCGGTAGCCAAGGTACGGGTTCCAACGGAGGACCGTGGGAACCAGAAAAAATAAGTATTCTGCTGTTTCCCAAGCTCTTGCTTGGGAAACCGATATGTGAAGCTCTAGCTTCGCGATACCAGTGAAAAAGAAGCTAATGTTCCTTCGCTTACAGCGATTATAGCTGAGCCAAGTTGAATCGGTCGAGTAGGCCTCGGGAAGGCGTGAAAGTGGCTCTTTCCGTTAAATGGCAGTAACGCAGGGTCATGGATGCCAGAAAAACCCAGGATAGGGCCGACAGTAAATTTCAAGTCGATTCGCTCTTATTCCTTAAACAAGAAACTAAAACATAATGACGATATTACAAAACGATACTTTCCTCAGAGCCATATTAAAACAACCGGTCGACAGAACGCCGGTCTGGATGATGCGTCAGGCAGGGCGCTATTTACCGGAGTATCGTAAAATCCGCGAGCAAGCCGGAAGTTTCATGAATTTATGCACGAACCCGGAGCTGGCTTGCGAAGTTACGCTGCAGCCGTTGGATCGATATGCTTTCGACGCGGCTATTTTGTTTTCCGATATTTTGACGATACCCGATGCAATGGGTTTGGGCCTAAGTTTTGCCGAAGGCGAAGGTCCTAGGTTCAGCAATCCGATTCGCTCGGCTGCCGATGTCGATAAATTACCGATACCCGATCCCGAGCAGGAATTGCGTTATGTGATCGATGCAGTTCGTTTAATTAGAACTTCGCTGCAAGGCCGCGTGCCGTTGATCGGTTTTTCCGGCAGCCCTTGGACCTTGGCGACTTACATGGTCGAGGGCGGAAGCAGTAAAAGCTTTCAAAAGATCAAGTCGATGATGTATGAACAGCCCGGTGTTGTGCATCGTATGCTGGAGAAATTGGCAAAATCGGTGGCCTTGTATTTAAATGCGCAAATCGCGGCCGGCGCTCAGGCGGTGATGCTGTTCGATACTTGGGGCGGGATGTTGACTTCAGAGGATTATCTGGAGTTCTCGTTACACTATGCCAAGTTGGTGCGCGAGCAATTGCAAACCGAAGCGGACGGCCGCAGGGTTCCGACGATATTATTTACCAAAGGCGGCGGGCTTTGGCTCGAAGCAATGGTCGATAGCGGTTACGATGCCTTGGGTTTGGATTGGCAAACCGATATCGGGGTAGCCAGGGCGCGCGTCGGCGATAAGGTGGCCTTGCAGGGTAATATGGATCCCGTAAGCCTTTATGCCAACCCGGATGTCATTCGCGCGAAGGTCCAAAACGTACTGGAGCGTTACGGTCGCGGTTCCGGGCATGTCTTCAATCTCGGTCACGGTATTTTGCCGGATATCAATCCGGAGCATGTCAAAGCGATGGTCGACGCGGTGCATGAGTTCAGCCCGGCTTATCATGTTCTTTGAGTCATTTATTTCTTCGTTTCCACTGCTCTGGATGCTGTGAAAATATTGGCGAAAATTTATACCTTTCGCACTTCAAATTTCGGCAGTGCCTAAGGAGGCACCGGGGTGCCGAATTTTGATCTACGATGGGTATATTCATCATGAAGCACATGAAGAATAAGAAGTTAGGGAGGTTATCTACGACTAAATCCTTACACTGTCTCTCCAGCGCGGAAATGCTTATGAGCCGAAGTTATAATCAAGTAAATTTTAAAATCAGGACTTAAATAATGGCTACGATTAAATTTCAAGGTAAACCGGTCAACACTTGCGGCGAGCTTCCTGCGGTCGGCTCCAAAGCGCCGGATTTTACTTTGGTCAACGGAAAACTCGCGGAAGTGTCCTTAGCTAGCTATTCGGGTAAAAAGAAATGCCTGAATATCGTGCCCAGTTTGGATACGCCGACTTGTGCCGCGTCCGCAAGAAAATTCAATCAAAAAGCGGCGAGTTTGGAAAACGGCGTCGTGTTGGTCGTTTCGGCCGATTTGCCGTTTGCTCAAGCGCGTTTTTGTCAGATGGAAGGCGCCAGGGATATTGTGCCGTTATCGACCTTTCGTTCGAGTTTCGCGCGCGATTACGGCGTGGAGTTGGTCGATAGCGTGCTGGCCGGATTGACCGCACGAGCGATCGTGATCATCGACGAGGAGGATCGGGTAGTCTATACCGAGCTAGTTCCTGAATTGGCCGACGAGCCCGATTATGAATCGGCGCTAGCGGCGATGCATGAAATCGACTAACGTTCATGAAGACCTGGCCATCGCCCCGGCAAATGAAAGTTCTCTGGTTGCGGAGGGTGCGGTCACTGACCCGACAGTACGCCATGAACCCAGCACCTAAATTATCCAAGATAGTTAACTATAGCCAATGAGCTATGGAATTTAGGTGCTGGGTGAATACGTCCGTGTAGGCTCGACGGCGGCTGTCCTTGCCGCCGACGCCTGTCGGTCGAGCAACCGCACCCTCTTCGGAGCCGGCATTTTCTCTGCTGATCTTCGTATATCGAAAAATTAGATTAAAGAGTCCAAATCTACGAGCTTTAACAGTAAAAATAATCCTGCATCCTTTACACCGCTAGGTCGATTTGTTGAACGGTTCCGATACGGTCGGTTTCGCTGAGGTAAATGCTCGATGTCAAAACTCGCCCGTCGAGGCGGTTTTGAGCATTTTTAAGCTCGAAGGGGGTTTCGGTATTGCCCAGATAAATCGCGCCGATATTTTTTTCGGCTAAGGTGTAGAGCTTGTCGTTGCCCTTGGTATCCTTGGTCCAAATGCGCAAATGTTCATAAACCGCGTCGTTTTCATCTATCCACTGGTTACCGTCCAGGTCGTGCGCGGCGAGTTCGGCGAAACCATTGCCGGTCTCCGGTCCGAATAATTCACTGCCGTTGTTGATGATGCCGTCGCCGTTCCTGTCGAGCGCTAAAAAGCCGCTACCGTGACCGACGAAGGAAATTTGTTCGGCGGTTCCGTTCGATGTCAAGTCGAAACTGAATTTCATGTCGGTCAACTTTGCGGCTTCCGCGTCGAAATTGATCACCAAAGGGTCTTTCATGACGGCGTCGCCCATTCGTAGACTGACCGAATTTTCTTCGTAATATTCGCGGCTCATGACCAGGTTAAGATCGAAAGCGATTTCTTTGCCGTCTGTCGTTTTGATGAGCCCCTTGGCCGAAAATGCGCTGTGCTCGGCTTCGTAATAAGTTTCGCGGCGCTCATATTCCAAGCCGAATCCAGCAGGTCGATCGGCGGCAGGTGCGTTGGTGGAGCTTGCGGTCCCAAGATCGATGGGAGGGCCCGCTTCGAAAGCTTTCAAGCGGTTAAGCCGAATTTCCTTGCCGGTCAAGGCCTCTATCATGCGTTTAATGATTTGATAGCGCGGTTCGTGTTCGAGCGCTTTGTCCGGATCGATTTCGGTTTGTTGGGTTTCGGCTGCAGCCTTGCCTTCAGGGCTGAGCGTTAACCGGTCGGCTAAAGTGGGATTGAATGCCGTTTGGGTTTGTGAGCCTAGGCTATCCGGTCGCCGATTGCCGACCCAAAAGTTCAGGGATTCTTGCACCGAGTGCTGTTTAATCGATGTTTGTTGTGCGCTTAGCTGGACATTGGACTGTTCGATTTTCATCGCTTTATCCTTAAAAGGTCGGGAATGTTAATTGTTTTATCGGCGGGAATTGGCGAAGCTTGAGCATGAGGGTAAGCTATGTTTATTTATTGAGTTAATTCGGAGTGATCGATGAATCCTAAAGTACTTGCTGTCATGATGATCGTGTCCGCTAGTTTGGCGGCATGTACGGCCGAACCGGCCCGAGATGCGGTGGATGAAGAAATTGATGCGTTTACTGTTTATCAAGCCGATCCGATGGACGTGTCCGAGGAGGTTCCTTCGCCGACGCATGTTAAAGAAGGTCGGGAGTTGAGTTTGGTTAGAGTCATGGAAGGCGGTGTCTGCAAAAACGAGCGGGAAGGTGTGGAAGGGCTGTTTTTGCTTTATGCCGATACAGACGATGTGGAGCGCATCAAAATAACGGAAGGCGCGCAAATTTTCGGCGATTTTGAACGTGAAATAGAAGCGATCGCTGCGATGGCCTTACAAGAGACGGTCAAAGGCATCTATCTTGGCGGCGATTCGATATTTCCCGATAGCCCGACCAGTCAGCAAAACATGCTTAATGAGTTCGAATTGCAATTCGTGGATACGATCGAGAGCGCGATCGATGATTTTCAACAAAAAACCACGCTGACGATCGATATTCTGCCTTTTCTTCCGTCATTATATTTCTACAGTGAAGGCTGCGAATTGGGCCATGAAGAAACCGGGGAATGAAATCGTCATATATTGTACAGGCCATCATCAAGCAGTGGGATAAGAGTCGGCTAAGCGAGACGGATTTTCTGGAACGGGCCGCGATGCCGGACTGCTATCCTGTCGTGTCGCCGAAAGTCGTCGATATCGGACGGCAGCGTTTGTCATTGGATTGCCATGGCGGCGATGAATATAGAAAAATCGCTTGTTCCCTATTTGATGAATCTTTGATTTGCGACCGCTTATTGTTAAATCCGAATGATGGCAGTGTCGTTTATTTAGGTACGCCAAATCAAAATCGTCCGTTGCAGCGGCTCGGAAAATTGGCGGAAGGTAATTGGCTGCAATGCCGATACAATTGGCGTTATCGCGTACATCGCGACGGTTGGTTTTACTGGCTTTATGAAGAAGTCATTTTGAATGTAGCTTTGACCGAAGTATCGAAAGAAAAAATTTTTATCGATACGCCGCCTTCTTTGGTTTTTGACGATTTCACGCTAGGTAGGCAAGAGAAGTAAGTCGTTTTAGCCGTATTCACTTTAGTTTAAATCAGCCAATCAAATCATCATGGAAAAACTCACTTGTTTTAAAGCTTACGACATACGCGGTCAACTGGATACCGAGCTTAATGACGATATCGCCTATCGAATCGGTCGCGCCTGCGGCGAATATTTGAAGGCCAAGACGATTGCGGTCGGCGGCGACGTGCGGTTGACTTCCGAATCGCTCAAGGCCGCATTGGCCGAAGGCTTGATGGACGCCGGCGTCGATGTGATCGACATCGGCATGACCGGCACCGAGGAAATCTATTACGCGGCGCAGGCGCTGGAAATACAAGGCGCGATAGAGGTAACCGCGAGCCATAATCCGATGGATTATAACGGCATGAAATTGGTGCGCGAGCATGCCAAACCGATCAGCGGCGATACCGGGCTGAAGGAAATCCAACGCCTCGCCGAGCAAAATGATTTCGGGCCGGTGGTCGTCAAGAAAGGCTCAATGACTCGTCGTTCTATACTGTCGGGCTATGTCGATCATTTGATGACTTACATCGATTTGCAGAATTTGACGCCGATCAAGTTGGTCGTAAATGCCGGCAACGGCGCGGCCGGGCATGTGGTCGATGCGTTGGAAGAGCGTTTCAAAGTGGCCCGAGTGCCGGTCGAGTTCGTCAAGATCCATAACGAACCGGACGGCCGTTTTCCGAACGGCATTCCGAATCCGCTCTTGCCCGAGTGCCGCGCCGATACCGCGAATGCCGTCATCGAACATGGGGCCGATATGGGTATCGCTTGGGACGGCGATTTCGACCGCTGTTTTCTGTTCGACGAAAAGGGGCAGTTCATCGAGGGCTATTACATTGTCGGGCTGTTGGCCGAGGCTTTTTTACAGAAAAACCCCGGCGCGAAGATCATTCACGACCCGCGATTGACTTGGAATACGGTCGATGTCGTGACTGCGGCGGGCGGCGTTCCGGTGTTGTCGAA
Source organism: Methylotuvimicrobium alcaliphilum 20Z (assembly GCF_000968535.2). Taxonomy (NCBI): domain Bacteria; kingdom Pseudomonadati; phylum Pseudomonadota; class Gammaproteobacteria; order Methylococcales; family Methylococcaceae; genus Methylotuvimicrobium; species Methylotuvimicrobium alcaliphilum. The sequence continues at coordinate 3,740,652 of NC_016112.1, read as the reverse complement.
GACCGGCCATGCCTTTATCAAGGAACGCATGCGCCTCGAAGATGCCGTTTACGGGGGAGAGATGAGCGCGCATCATTATTTTCGCGATTTCGCCTATTGCGATAGCGGCATGATTCCGTGGCTGTTGGTCGCGGAATTGTTGTGCGTCAAAAAAATCCGCCTTTCCGAAGCGGTCGCGCAGCGTATCGCGGCGTATCCGTCGTCCGGCGAGATCAACTCGAAACTAACCGACCCGGCCGGTGCGATCGCACGGGTTAGGGCGGCTTATGAAGGCGACGCGCTTGTCGTCGATGAAACAGATGGGATCAGCCTGGAGTTCGACAATTGGCGTTTCAATTTGCGATCCTCGAACACCGAGCCGGTTGTTCGGCTCAATGTCGAATCGCGCGGGGATATTGCGTTGATGCGGCAAAAAACCGAGGAGATTTTGGAGTTGTTACAGCGTGAATATTGAGGATTGTTTATGAGTATCATTGCAAAGAAGCTGGATTATTTGATCAGTGTCGAGGATTATTTGGACGGCGAGTTGATTGCCGAAACCAAGCATGAATTGATTGATGGCGCCGTCTATGCGATGGTCGGGACGAGTGGAAATCATCAGCGTATAGCGATTAATGTTCTGGCGGAGTTTAGGAGTCATTTAAAAAACCTTCCTTGCGAGCCGTTCGGTTCGGATATGAAGGTCAGAGTCGGTTCGAATTTTTTTTATCCCGATGCGATCGTCGATTGTCATTTCGACGAGTCGCAGCCTTACTATACCGAAACGCCTATCATCATCGTCGAAGTGTTGTCGAAGACGACTCGCCGCAACGACAAGACCGTCAAACTGGCCAATTACTTGAAGCTACCGACTCTGCAAGAATATGTGATGATCGAGCAAGATTATGTCGAGGTCGAAGTGCTGAGGCGGTCCGAAGGATGGGTTTCGAAACATTATTATCTGGGAGACGATGTGACTTTCGAGGCGATCGATTTGACGCTGCCGGTCGAAGTCATTTATCAGCGGGTTCATAACGAGGACATGCTGGCATTTTTGGCGGCTAAATCGGAGTAGGCTGCTCTCCCGAGGCCTCGTATTACTCTCTTTTCCAAGCTCCGGCTCTCATCGTTATATATAAATTGTAGGGTACGCTGCGCGTACCAAAGCCGTGCCCTGGCGGTTCGGTTGGTACATGAACATCTCGGGGTTACCATGGTACGCACAGCGTACCCTACGCGGATCGCCTAGCGCTAGCCTCTCACCTAGCGTTAGCATATAGCCCGTATGCAGCGAAGCAGAATACGGGAATGGCGTGGCTCCGAACTCTGCGGATTGCGTTGCGCTCCATCCGGGCTACGCTGCTATTGAGCGGAATGTCATGAGCGCCATTGTAACAAATCGCGGGTTTGGGACATGGTGGCGTTATCACAACCTTGCTTGCGCTCAAACAAAGCGATGGGTTTCCGCTTCGCTGCTACCCATCCTACGACATCGTAAGTTTGATAGGCAGCCAATGTCGGATAGGTAGAGCGGAGCGAAACCCATCATGGAGCGCCATGCGCCTGACCATTCAAATTAAAACAACCCGGTAATCACGCCTTCGTCGGTGATATCGATGCGTTCGGCGGCCGGGACTTTCGGCAAACCGGGCATCGTCATCATGTCGCCGGCGATCGCGACGATGAAGCCCGCGCCGTTGGCAAGCCTGACTTCGCTGATTTCGACCGTGTGTCCGGAAGGCGCGCCTCGCTCGTTCGGGTTGGTCGAGAACGACATTTGCGTTTTGGCCATGCAAACCGGAAATTTGCCGTGGTTTTGTTGCAGCGTGTTGATTTCGGCTTTGACTTTCGGGCTCGCGGTGATGCCGATTGCGCCGTAAAGTTTGGTCGCTATCGTTTCGATCTTATCCCACAGCGGCAGCTCTTCGTCATAGACATAAGTGAAACCGGGCTCGCGGTTGTCGACGACGGCAAGCACTTCTTGCGCCAACTCTTCCGCGCCGGCGCCGCCTTGCGCCCAATGTTTCGAGACCACGCATTTCGCGCCGAGCGCCTCGCATTTGTCTTTGAGCAGCGCGATTTCGGCGTCGGTGTCGAAGGTGAAATGATTGATGCAGATTACGCAAGGCAAGCCGTAATGGCGTTGGATATTGTCGAGATGACGCTCCAGGTTGGTAAAACCTTTTTGCAGAGCGTCGATGTTTTCTTGGTTCAACTCCTCTTTCGCGACGCCGCCGTGGAATTTCAACGCGCGTACCGTCGCGACCAATACGACTGCCGACGGTTTCAGCCCGGACATGCGGCATTTGATGTCGAGAAACTTCTCGGCGCCTAAATCGGCGCCGAAACCCGCTTCGGTCACGACATAATCGGCCAGTTTCAACGCGGTTTTCGTCGCGGTGACGGTGTTGCAACCGTGCGCGATATTCGCGAACGGGCCGCCGTGAATGATCGCGATATTGTTTTCAAGCGTTTGCACTAGATTCGGCTTTATGGCTTCTTTCAATAAGGCGGCCATTGCCCCTTGCGCATTGAGATCGCTCGCATAAACCGGCGTGACTCGGTCGGACTTGTAGCCGATGACGATTCGGCCGAGGCGTTCTTTTAAGTCGACGCGGCTTGTCGCCAGGCACAAAATCGCCATGATTTCGGACGCGACGACGATGTCGTATCCGTCCTCGCGCAGATAGCCGTTAGCCGGGCCGCCCATGCCGACAGTGATTTTGCGCAACGCTCGGTCGTTCATGTCGACGACTCGTTTCCATTGAATCCGGCGCGAATCGATGTCAAGTGCGTTGCCGTGATTGATATGGTTGTCGATCAATGCCGACAAGAGATTGTGCGCGACGCCGATCGCATGAAAATCGCCGGTGAAATGCAGATTAATGTCTTCCATCGGCACGACTTGCGAGTAGCCGCCGCCGGCCGCGCCGCCTTTGACGCCGAAACAAGGCCCGAGCGACGGTTCGCGCAGGCACATGATCGCCGAATTGCCGAGCCGGTTGATCGCATCGCCCAAGCCTACCGTAGTTGTGGTTTTGCCTTCGCCGGCCGGGGTCGGGCTGATCGCGGTGACGAGAATCAATTTGCCGTCTTCGCGGTCGGTCAAGTTATTGACGTATTCGAGCGATAATTTAGCCTTATAGTGACCGTATGGATCTAAATGCTCGGCCGGGATGCCGAATTTTTCGCCGGCCAAGTCGATGATCGGTCGCATTTGGGCTTGTTGGGCGATTGCTATGTCTGACATGAATGTTTTCCTGTTTTTGATGTGTCCTCAATTAGCCGTAAACCGGAAAGCGCGAGCACAAGATGGCGACTTTGTCGCGCACCGCTGAAATGACCGATTCGTTATCGATGTTTTCCATCACGTCGCACATCAAATGCGCGATTTCGGTCATTTGCGCTTCTTTGAAGCCGCGCGTGGTCGGGGCCGGCGTGCCGACACGGATGCCGCTGGTCACGAACGGCGACTGCGGGTCGTTCGGTACGGCGTTTTTATTGACCGTGATATGCGCACGTCCCAGCGCCGCATCGGCGGCTTTGCCGGTAATGCCTTTCGGGATTAATGAAACCAGCATCAAATGATTGTCGGTTCCGCCGGAAACGACATCGAAACCGCGGTCGATGAAGACTTCGGCCATCGCCTTGGCATTGTTGATGACTTGTTGTTGATAGGTCTTGAATTCGGTTTCCATCGCCTCCTTGAACGCGACCGCTTTTGCGGCGATAACATGCATCGAAGGGCCGCCTTGGATGCCGGGAAAGATACTGGAGTCGAATTTTTTTTCGATTTCCGGATTGCTTTTACACAGAATCAATCCGCCGCGCGGTCCGCGTAGCGATTTGTGTGTGGTACTGGTGACGACATCGGCAAACGGTACAGGGTTTGGGTACAGTCCGGCGGCGACCAATCCTGCAACATGGGCCATGTCGACCAGTAAATAGGCGCCGACTTTATCGGCGATTTCGCGGAAGCGTTGCCAGTCCCAAATGCGCGAATAAGCCGAGAAGCCGGCGACGAGAACTTTGGGTTTGTGTTCGATCGCTAAGGCTTCGACTTGGTCGTAATCGATCAAGCCCGTATCCGGGTGCAGTCCGTATTGCACGGCATTGTAGATTTTGCCGGAGAAATTCGGTTTGGCGCCGTGCGTCAAATGGCCGCCGTCTGCGAGGCTTAGGCCCAGTATCGTATCGCCCGGTTGTATCAGCGCCATGAATACCGCCATGTTGGCCTGCGATCCGGAATGGGCTTGTACATTCGCATAATCGGCGCCGAATAGTTCTTTGGCGCGGTCGATCGCGAGTTGCTCGACTTTATCGACATATTCGCAACCGCCGTAATAGCGTTTGCCGGGATAGCCTTCCGCGTATTTATTGGTCAGTAGCGTGCCTTGGGCCTCCATGACGCGCGGACTGGTGTAATTTTCCGAGGCGATCAGTTCTATGTGGTCTTCCTGACGGCGACGCTCTTCTTCCAATGCCTGAAACAATTCATTATCGTAACCTGCAATCGTTTGCGATTTAGTAAACATCAATATCTCCTAAAATTTATAGTTATTTTGCATTTCAACAACGGTTTTTATCGGCGATCCCGAGAGGAGAAGGTCAAAATGCCGTCAGTGATTTTCGGTGAGTATAGAGTAATGAATAATCGAAGTTAAGGCCGGAGCAGTAATACTTGTAAATCGGCAACATTAGTGCCGGTCGCACCGGTTATCAGTAAATCGTTTGAAGCCTGAAGCGCGCGGTAAGAGTCATTGTCTTGCAGTCTTGCGCCGGGGTCGGTTCCGGCAGCGCGCATACGCGCGAGCGATTGCGGATCGATCAGCGCGCCGGCCGCATCGGTCGGGCCGTCGCGGCCGTCGGTGCCGCCGCTCAAAAATACCCAATTGCCGCGCAATGCTAATCGTTCGGCGGCCAATGCGAAGGCCAGTCCCATCTCTTGATTGCGGCCGCCGAGGCCTTGCCCCGTTAAAGTTACCGTGGTTTCGCCGCCTGCCAGAAGCGCGATGGGTTTGTTTAAGCCGTTATCGAGCAGGGATTTCGCGTAAGAGACCAACTTGAAGGCTTCGTCTTTCGCTTCGCCGCTAAGATGTTCCGAATAGACTCGAACGTCGTAATCCAGTAGCGATGCGGCCTTAACGACGGCTTTCAAGCTGATCGGATTGCTGCCAATCAGCGTGTGGTCGGCGTTATTGAAAAGCTCGTCGCCGGTTTTCGGCGTTTCCGGGATATTGCCGGCGGAACCTTGTTGCAAAACGTATTTGACCGAATTCGGAATGCTTTCCCAAATATCCTTCTTGCGCAAAATAGCGATGGCGTCGTCGAAGCGAGTGTCGTCCGGCACGGTTGGCCCGCTTGCGATAGCGCTTAAATCGTCGCCTAGGACGTCGGAAAGAATCAGTGCGTGCAAGTTGGCCGGGGCCGCGAAGCGCGCCAGTCCGCCGCCCTTGATCATGGAAAGATGCTTGCGTACGCAATTGACTTGGTTAATTGTCGCGCCGCAAGCCAGCAGTAATGAAGTCGTTTGCGCTTTTTCTTCGAGCGTAATCGGAGGGCGCGGATAGGGTAGCAATGCCGAGCCGCCGCCGCTAATCAACGCCAGAACCAGTTCATCCGGCTGGGCGTGACTCATTTTCTCAGCGATTAACCGAGCGCCTTGCAGTCCCGCTTCGTCGGGAATCGGGTGGCCGGCGCCGATGACTTTAAAGCCGGTTGCCTGAGCGGCATTCTCGTAATTGGTAACGATGATGCCGTCGCCGGGCAATAGCGATTCCGGAATGATGTCTCGGGCGGCTTTTGCCATGTTGCACGCGGCTTTGCCGAACGCAATCAAATGAATTTTCGGCCAATGTCCCGTGCGTTTCGGCGCATTGTCGTCCGGCGATAGGGCTATTTCAAGTCGAAGCCCGTCCGAGGATAGGCTGCGTTGAACCGCAAGGTACGGATCGGCGGCATCGATGCCGGCTTGGAATAGTCCTGCGGCCTGTTCTCTGAGCGCTTTTTGAATGGCGGGTCGGCTCATGTGTTTCAGCGGTGCAAGGGGCGTTTAAGCCATTTCCTTGGCGAATGCGAAAATTTGTTCGGCATCGAGTACTTGCGTATTAGTTTCGAACAGTTTGGCGATGCAGGCACGGTGTAAAGCGAGTTTGAATGCGCCGAAACCGATGGCTCCCCAGACGATTTTGCCGTGGCGTTCGTTGCCTTTATCCATCATATCGATGCCGCCGATACCGATCGGGGGCGTGGCATTCGCATCGGCCAATAATTCGAGTCGATCATTATTTTGCCAATGTTCGGCTTTGAGTAATTCGACGCCTGCCGCGCCTGCCGCAAATACGATTTGAGCGTTTTCAATTGCCCTGCCGCGTGCGTCTTGATCGACAGCTTCGATAGGTGTCAGTTCGACGCCGAAGCGTTCGCGCATCGTTAGACAGGCGTGTTCCGCTCGTATCATTTCCCTAGAAGTTAACGAGACTTCGCAGCCCTCTTGAGCCAGCATGACCGCGACGCGTTGACCGACCGGGCCGGTGCCAGCCAAAACAACCGCTTTTTTGCCGCTTAGTTCACTGGTTGAAGCCAGTTTCGCGACGCCGGCGGCAGCGGTAGTATTGCTGCCGTTGCTATCGAGCATGATCGAGACTTGAAAGCCGGGAAAAAAATGTTTTTGTACGGCCGAGAATAATTGTTGACCGGCCAGCATGTCGCTGCCGCCGACAAAAATAGCGGTATTTTTTTTGTCTTTCGGTGCTCGGGTAAAGATCGTGCCTTCGACCAAGGGTGCGATAGTGTCGGGTGTTAATCCGCCATGTCCGATGACATGGTCGGCACCACCGTCATAAGCGACAATCGTATCAAAGGCTGAAGGGCGCGGATCGGTGTCGAATTGGAATAACAGTTTTTTCATGGGTCACGTAAGATCGATAGTGGCGATAGCGATTAGCGTATAGAAAACGGGGCAGTATACCTTATTTAGCTATACGCTGTCTCTCCATTGCTCCGGGCCGATTTCTACAGGCTTGCAGGGGGGGGCGGTTATTCGTTATCATTCGGGACAACCTGTAAGCATCATCGATATTTATACCCGTCGTAGATCAAAATTCGGCGTCTGGGTGTCCGCTAAAGGACGCCGTGAATGTCTATTTTGCAGGAGCGAAAATCGACCGGACACCCAGGCGCCTCCCCTGGCACTGCCGAAATTTGAAGTGCGAAAGGTATAACTGGTTCCCACGGCCCTCTTTGGGAACCCATACCTTGGTCGCGGAGACAAGAACGGTATGCATTGCCAGGCTGGAGCGGTTGGAACGAGAAAGTTAGGAAAAGCGGGTTTAGGCCCATCAATCATTACAGGCGAACGATTCGGATTAAAAGTATGCTATTTTCGCTGTGTTTCAAAGGCTTGCCATTTGAACTCCGCATTCAGACAATAATAAATAACTAGGAAAACAAATGAAAACGCCAGTTAAAATTGCCGTTACAGGTGCCGCGGGACAGATCAGTTATTCCTTATTGTTTCGCTTGGCTAGCGGAGAATTATTAGGCCCCGATCAGCCAATGATTTTTCATTTGTTGGAAACGCCGCAGGCATTAGCATTAGGCGCATTGAATGGCGTGGTAATGGAGCTTAACGATTGCGCCTATCCGTTGCTGCATAAAATTGTCACGACCGATGATCCCGACGTCGCTTTCAAAGATGTCGATTACGCATTTCTAATCGGTGCGAGTCCGCGTAAGCCGGGGATGGAGCGTAAGGATTTGTTGGCAATTAATGCCCAGATTTTTTCTGTGCAGGGTCAAGCCCTTAGTAAGGTTGCCAGCAGGGATGTTAAGGTATTGGTTACCGGCAATCCTGCCAATACTAATGCTTTGATCGCCATCAGTAATGCACCGGATTTAAGGCCGGAGAATTTTTCGGCAATGATGATGCTCGATCATAAGCGTGCGACTTTTCAGCTTGCCGATAAATGCGGGGTACTGTCCAACGACATCAAAAATATTATCATTTGGGGTAATCATTCGGCAGGGCAGTATCCGGATCTCCATCATGCCAAAGTCAAAGGGCAGGATGCTTTGTCGTTGGTTGAGTGGGATTGGTTTGTCGACAAATTTATTCCAACCGTACAGCAGCGCGGAGCCGTGGTCATACAAGCGGTTGGCCGATCCAGTGCGGCTTCTGCGGCCAATGCCGCGTTAAATTTGATGCGCAACTGGGTTTTTGGGACCGACGAAGGTAATTGGATCAGCATGGCTGTTCCATCGGACGGCAGTTACGGAATTGAAAAGGATTTGGTTTATTCGTTTCCAGTTGAGATCAAAAACGGAGAAATTAGTATCGTCCAGGGTTTGGAGATTAGTGATTTCAGCCGGGAAAAAATGCGCAAGTCCGAAGCCGAGTTGAAAGAAGAGCGCGAAGCGGTAAAGCATTTGCTCTAAGGACGGGTGCTTATTTATCGATATACGCGGAACTAAAAAACGAGGCTAATAAAGGTTGTTACAGATGGTAGCTTTTCTGGTTCTCACGGTCTTCCGCTCATCGTTATACATTTATCGTAGAGTGTAGGGTGCGCATCGCGCACCTGGTCGGGACCTCTTGTCGGTTTGGCACGGTGGAAAGGTGCGCGATGCGCACCCTACGATGTCTTGGCAGGACGGAGTTTGCAACCCCATCCTGCGAGATTATCCGATGCGCGGCGAGGGGGCTGAATATCGCCAGCCTTTAGCCATAGCCGGGTTAAGCCACTCTGTCTTCAGGTTCGCGTCCTTCGAAAAACGCGGCCAAATTAGCGAGCACTTTTTCTCCCATCGCGTTGCGGGTACTAAGCGTTGCGCTACCTAGGTGCGGCAACAGCGTGGCGTTTTCAAGCGTCAAAAATCCGGGGTCGATATTCGGCTCGCCTTCATAGACATCCAGACCGGCGCCGGCAATTCTCTTATCTCGTAATGCGTCGATTAAAGCCTTGCTATCGACGACATCGCCGCGCGCGGTGTTGATCAAATGAGCGTTCGGTTTCATCAAGCGAATCATCTTGTCGTCGATCAGGTGGCGGGTGTCGGGCCCGCCCGGACAATGCAGCGAGATATAATCGGCGCGTCTCATGACGTCCTCGACTGAATCGCACCGTGTCGCTTGGAGTTCTTCGATCACGGATGGGTCCGGTGCGCTCGGATTGAAAAAAACGATTTTCATGCCGAAACCGTGATGGGCTTTGCGTGCGGTTGCGATTGCGATGCGGCCGAAGCCGATCAATCCTAACGTCGCGCCGGTCACGTCGCTGCTCAACATGTGCGTCGGACACCAACCATGCCATTTTCCGGCGCGGACGAGACGGTCGCCCTCCGCGCCTCGCCGTGCGGACATCAGCAATAAAGTCATTGCGATATCGGCGGTGCTCTGTGTCAACACGCCCGGTGTATTTGTGACGACGAGACCGTTCTCTTTCGCAGCTGCAATATCGATATGGTTGTATCCGACTCCGAAATTGCCGAGAATTTTGCAGCGTTTGTTAGACGCATTTAGTACCTCGGCAGGTAGTGAATCGCAAACCGAAGGGCAAACTGCGTCGTAGTTTTGTAAAGCCGATTTCAATTCTTCGGATGTCAAGGGTAGATCGTCTTCGTTGAGCGAGACGTCGTACAATTGTTTGAGTTTGGTTTCGACCGAGGCGGGCCATTTACGGGTAATTAAAACTTTGGGTTTACTCATCGGAATTGTGATTAGATTACAGTGACGGTATCGTTGAAAAAAGCAAGTGGCTCAGATTATTTACCATGAAGAGCTTGAAGGGCAAGAAGAAAAGCATCGGGTCTGCGCGATTTGCGGTATAGGCGGCGAGTTATGGTGTGCGTTTGGGATGGGGTCCATAGCTCCGGCCGAAAAAAAGGCACCCCGACGTTAATCGGAATGCCTTTTGTTTGCCAGTTTAGCGTATTTTGACTATGCAGTGGTGCGATAATATTCGATCGCTGCCGCAACGCCGCTACCGGCTTTGATATCGAAGCCGTTATCGAGTAGGGCCATTTCGACGCCGGCGATGGCGCCTAGCATCGAGACGTCGTTCATGTCGCCGACATGACCGATGCGGAACACTTTGCCGGCCACTTCGTTCAAGCCTGCACCCAGAGAAATATTGTATTTACTATAAGCTGTGGCGATCACATCGCGAGCGTCTTTGCCGGCCGGAACGACGACCGCCGAAACGGTATTCGACTCGAAGCCGGGTTTGGCGCACAGTTCCAAACCCCATGCGGCAATCGCTTTTCGTGTGCCTTCAGCCAGGCGGTAATGGCGCGCATAAACGTTTTCGAGGCCTTCTTCAAGCAGTAGGTCCAGGGCTTTGCGCAGTCCGTACAGCATCGGGATCGAAGGCGTGTATGGCGTGTAGCCGTCTTTGTTGCTAGCCAGTTGGTCTTTCAGGTCGAGAAAGGCGCGTCTGCTTTGTGCGGTATCGCACGCGGCTATTGCTTTTTGGCTGAACGCAACCAGGGCGGCGCCGGCAGGCAGCATGAAGCCTTTTTGCGAGCCGCTGATCGCGCCGTCGACGCCCCATTCGTCCATACGGAAATCGATGCTGGCGATCGAGCTGACGCCGTCGACGAACAATAAGGCAGGGTGTCCGGCTGCGTCCATCGCTTTTCTAACGCCGCCGATGTCGCTGGTGACGCCGGTCGCGGTTTCGTTGTGCGTGGCTAGAATGGCTTTGATTTCATGTTTGCCGTCTTCTTTTAGGCGCGCTTCAAGATCGTCGAGCGGAATGCCTTCGCCCCAAGGTCTTTCGATGACAATGACTTCGAAGTCTAGGCGTTTAGCCATTGCGGCCCAGAGATGGCTGAATTGACCGAAGCGGTAGATCAGGACTTTATCGCCAGGGCTCAAGGTATTGGTTAGGGCGATTTCCCAGCCGGCGGTTCCGGTTGCCGGAAAAATGAAGCTATGTCCGGTTTCGGTTTTAAAGACTTTTTTTAGGTCTTCGAGCAAGGGTTTGAATAGCTCGGGGAAGATCGGTGAGCGATGATCTTCGCTGGGGACGTGCATAGCACTGAGAACTTCGTCGGGAATGTTTGTTGGACCTGGAACATACAAATGATTACGGCCTGCCATTGTTTATTGCCTCATTTAATAATGAATGGTGAAAAGAATTGAATGGTGAAGAAAACGGGTTGATTCGTTTCGGGTAGCGTTGTTCCGGGAATTGTCGGGATTGCATTCGAGTATTGCAAATTTGCCCATTTTCGCTACGGTAACTGCATAGTAACTATTCAATCCCCCGGCAATTATCGTTCCCACGCTGGAGCGTGGGAACGATAGGGGGTAAATAATTACACTGTATTAATTATAAAGAACGATGGATGGGTATTTCGATACCGATTCGTTGCCCGAAAAACAAATGTTAAAGCCGCCAATAGTGCCATATTTGCAGTTAATCGGCAAGCGCCGGTTGTTGGTTGTTACAAGCTGCGCGGGCGAGTTAAGAAAGTTAAAATTGACAATATCGTTGCCAAAAGTACAATGTCGGATTTATTTTGCGCCCGGTTCGAGTCGAATTTAACCGAATCGAGGGTGATTTCGCCCGGCAAAAAGTTAACAATTGAAATAGGAAAACACAATGAGCCACACCTTGTATGAAGCGTCCGTGCAACGCGTTCAGCGCTGCGAGCTTGCTGTTCCGGGGTCGAATCCCGGTATGTTCGAAAAAGCGTTGAAAAGCGGTGCGGATTTCATATTTTTGGATCTCGAGGACGCCGTGGCGCCTGACGATAAACTGCAAGCCCGTAAAAATGTCATTGAAGCGATCAACGATTTGGATTGGAAAGGACATGGCATCACAATTTCGGTGCGCATTAACGGCTTGGATACGCAATACATGGTCCGCGATGTCGTCGATCTAGTTGAGCAAGCCGGTCATAAACTCGACACGATTTTGATCCCGAAAGTCGGCGTCTATGCCGATGTCTACATGGTCGAGGCGATGGTTAATCAACTCGAAATGCAACAAGGCTTGAAAAACCGCATCGGTATCGAAGCCTTGATTGAAACGGCATTGGGTATGGCGAACGTCGAAGACATCGCCCGCAACGGCGCATCGGGTCGTTTGGAGGCGTTGCATTTCGGCGTCGCCGATTATGCGGCCAGCAACCGGGCAAGAACGACTAATATCGGCGGTTTGAATCCCGATTATCCGGGCGATCAATGGCATGCCGCGATCAGCCGCATGACGGTTGCATGCCGCGCCTTCGGTCTGCGTCCGATCGACGGGCCGTTCGGCGATATCAATGATAAGGACGGTTATAAAGCCGCTGCAAGGCGCGCTGCCGCATTGGGTTGCGAAGGCAAGTGGGCGATTCATCCGTCTCAAATCGAATTGGCTAACGAAGTCTTTACGCCGCCGGCGGCTGAAATCGAAAAGGCCGAGCGTATTTTGGCTGCCTTAAAAGAAGCCGCCGCGCAAGGTAAGGGCGCCGCTGCGCTGGACGGGCGCTTGATCGATGCCGCGTCCGAAAAGATGGCCAATAATGTCGTCAAGGCCGCCGAAGCAATTGCCGCAAAAGGCCAGTAAGGAATATGCACAAAATAACTTCTACAAGTAGTAGGCTTTGTGGCGGTTTAGTGACTCGCTTGACAGGACGCCGTGAATACGTCCATGTAGGCTTGACGGCGGAATCTGATTGCCATGGATGGTATGAATGCAGATTTTGCAGGAGCAAAATCTGCCTTGCCGCCGACACCTGTCAATCGAGCCGCCCCCCCCCCTTCCAACAGTTGTCTAAGTTATTTCAAGCTCGTTCCTAAGCAATTGGAATAGACCCGCGCCGATTTTCGGCGCGGGCCTTTCTTTACTTTTTTAAATAGAAAGAGGTTATGCTGTGGATATCCATGAGTATCAGGCAAAAGAAATTTTAACGGAATACGGCGTCAAGATCGCCGATGGCGGCCTGGCTTACAGTCCGGAAGATGCCGTGCAGCGTGCGCGGGAAATCGGCGGCAGTATTTGGGCGGTTAAAGCGCAAATTCATTCCGGCGCGCGCGGTAAAGCCGGCGGTATCAAACTGTGCCGGTCGCATGACGAGGTTGCGAAAGCCGCCGAGGAGTTATTGGGCAAAAGGCTCGTGACTCATCAAACCGGTCCCGCCGGTAAGGTTTGCGGAAGGCTTTATGTTGAGGCGGGCACCGATATCGCGAAAGAATTGTATTTTTGCCTTCTCGTGGACCGTAGCTCGGAGCGTATCGTGATGGTCGGCTCGGCTCAAGGCGGTATGGATATCGAGGAGTTAGCGCAGACCAATCCCGAAGCAATTACCAAAATATACATCGAACCTTCGGTCGGCTTGCAGGATTTTCAAGCGCGAGCAATGGCTTTTGCATTGGGCTTGCCGGTGTCGATGATCAATACCGCCGTTAAAACGATTAACGGCTGCTACCGGGCCCTACGCGACAACGATGCAAATATGCTCGAAATCAATCCGTTAGTTGTGACCGGCAAAGAAGATTTACTGGCCTTGGATTGTAAAATGGGTTTCGACGACAACGCTTTATTCCGCCGTCACCGAATCGCCGAATTGCGCGACAAGACCCAAGAAGATCCCCGTGAAATGGCTGCTGCCGATCGCGGCCTCAGCTATGTGGGCCTGGACGGCGATATCGGCTGTATGATCAACGGTGCCGGTCTCGCGATGGCGACGATGGACATGATCAAATTGGCCGGCGGCGAGCCGGCGAACTTTCTCGATGTCGGCGGCGGCGCTTCGCCGGAGCGTACCGAGAAAGCGTTCCGTTTGGTTTTGGCCGATAAGAACGTCAAGGCGATGTTGGTCAATATCTTTGCCGGTATTAATCGCTGCGATTGGATCGCCGAAGGTGTCGTACATGCAGTCAAAAAAATCGATATGAAAATTCCTTTGATCGTGCGTTTGTCCGGTACTAATGTGGAGGAAGGGCGCAGGATCATCGCCGAGAGCGGCTTGCCGATCATTACCGCCGAAACCTTGGCGGAAGCGGCCGAAAAAGCTGTGCAAGCACGGGATGAAGTAGTGGCGAGAGAGGGCTGAGAGAAGACACATGGCAATTTTAATCAACGAAAATACACGCATCATCGTTCAAGGTTTTACCGGTAAAATCGGCACGTTTCATGCGCAGGACATGATCAACTACGGCGCTAAAGTCGTCGGCGGCGTCACTCCAGGCAAAGGCGGCCAAGCGCATCTGGGTTTGCCAGTTTTCAATACGGTCAAGCAGGCGGTCGATCAAGCCGGTGCCGAAGCCAGCATCGTATTTGTACCGCCGGCTTTCGCGGCAGATTCGATCATGGAAGCGGCCGATGCCGGCATCAAATATTGCGTCGCAATTACCGACGGTATACCGACTCAAGACATGATGAAGGTCAAAAATTTTCTGCGTCGTTTTCCTGAAGACGAACGCATGATTCTGACCGGTCCTAACTGCGCCGGTACGATCAGTCCCGGGCGTTCGATGCTGGGCATCATGCCGGGACATATCTACATGCCGGGCAATGTCGGCATCGTAGGGCGTTCCGGTACATTAGGTTATGAGGCGGCCGACCAGCTAAAAAGACTCGGCATTGGGGTGTCGACCTCCGTCGGCATCGGCGGCGATCCTATCAACGGTAGTTCGCATCGCGATATTCTCGAACATTTCGAACAAGACCCGGAAACTAAAGTCGTCTTAATGATAGGTGAAATCGGCGGGCCGCAAGAGGTCGAAGCCGGCATGTTCGCAAAGGAGCACATGGCCAAGCCATTGGTTTCCTATATCGCAGGTCTAACCGCTCCGGAAGGACGTAGAATGGGCCATGCTGGCGCGATCATCTCGGCGGCAGGCGAAAGCGCGGCCGAGAAAGTCGCGATGTTGAAGGATTTGGGCGTTACAATCGCGCCGACACCTTCGGCGATGGGTGAGACGGTTGCTGCGGTTTTAGCCAAATTGGCATAAACCTGGTGAACAGTAAGCGGTGAATAGTAAGCGGTAAACGGTAAACGGAAAGCGGAAAGCGGAGAGGGAGCGCTTGTGGGAGCGACGCCTTCGTCGCGATTATCGAAGCCGTCCCGGTTAGATGTCAGTCGGCATTTTTCGAAGTCGGGCCGTTGCGGCTTCGATATAACCATCGCAGATCAAAATTCGGCGCCGGGGTGACCGTCAAAGGACGCCGTGAATACGGAAAGCGGAGAGGGTGCGCTTGTGGGAGCGACGCCTTCGTCGCGATTATCGAAGCCGTCCCTGTTAGATGTCAGTCGGCATTTTTCGAAGTCGGGCCGTTGCGGCTTCGAAATAACCATCGTAGATCAAAATTCGGCGCCGGGGTGACCGTCAAATGACGCCGTGAATACGTCCCGTCCATGTAGGCAAAGCCTTTGCCGGTCACCCCGGCGCCTCCTTAAGCATCGCCGAAATTTGAAGTGCGAAAGGTATAATTGCTTTTCGGCAAGCTGCCGCTCATAACTCATAATGCCACAGCGGAGTCTTGATAGACTCCCTGTGGTTTTGTTTTTTACGAAGGATTAATCACGCGTCATGAAACAATCGATGATATATGCCTTGGATTTCGACGGCGTTATTTGCGACAGCGCCGTCGAAACCGCGATAACCGGATGGAAGGCCGCCGGACGGCTTTGGCCGGATATGACCGAGGACCGGCTTTCGGAGCAATTGATCGATCGTTTCCGACGGGTTCGACCCGCGATTGAAACCGGCTACGAGGCGATCTTGGCGATGCGGATGATTGACCGGGAAGAGGACGATGATGCCGTTTTGAATCATTTCGAACCGAGCAAACAAAAACTGCTCGATGAAGCGGGTGTCGATGTCGAATTTCTGAAGAAACTATTCGGTGACACGCGCGATAATTGGATTGCGGCCGACTTGTCGAACTGGATTAGCGTGAATCCGTTATTTCCAAACGTTGCCGATAAGCTTAAGCAATTGAATGAATGGGCTACTTGGTATGTGGTGACGACGAAACAGGAACGCTTCGTTAGCCAAATCTTGAACGCTAATGAGATTGATCTATCCGGCGGCAACATATTCGGCCTCGAAAGAAATAGAAGTAAGGCCGATACCTTAATTGAGATTTTGGAAGGCCATCCGAATGAGCAAATTTATTTTGTCGAGGATCGTTTGCCGGCGTTGTTGTCTGTGACGACTAATCCAAAGCTTCAGTCGCTAAAGTTGCAATTGGTCGATTGGGGCTATAATACGATACAGGATAGGCAAGAAGCCGTGCGCAAGGGTATCGAGCTATTGTGTATCGAGGATTTTCTTAAGGCCAAATAAGCATCACTATCTCGGTAAATATTCAGCCCCCTTCTTTTTAAAAGGGAGGAGGCAAAGTTCCAACTTGTTTTAATGCAAAGGGCTGAACAACATAAGCGACAACTTACTCCCTTTATACTCAAAAATTAGCTAACTTTATGAAGGTATGGGGTGTGGCTAGCGAGGATGTTGTCGGCTGCAGGGGCAGATTTTTGCTCCTGCAAAATCTGCATTTACGCCATCCTTGGCGCTTAGCTGCCGTTAAGCCCCCATGGATGGGTTCACGGCGGTCCTCGATAGACACATCCTAAGCCTTTTATTCTCAGACGGTTTTTTAATCTAAAGGGAGTAGTGCCTATTCTATAGTGCGTTTATGGCTTTATTCGTCATATCGATATAGGTTGTTGATATCCATGTTGCATGGATGTGGTGCTACGCATTGCCATCCGTGGCCCTGGATTCCGCCAATCCCTGGCGGAATGACGCGTTCCTTCCTTAGGTTGGCGTTTATGGGGCTGAACAATTACCTAACTCGTGGTTTTGGTTTTAATTATAATTGTTGCTTTTTGCAATGCCTTACAAAATTTGTTAGTTTGATAGGGCTGTGATTGTACTTCGAAGGACTCATTATGTCTTTTTGGTTATCGATCGAAGTATGAGTTTTTAAAATAAATGAAACTTTATTTTCATTTGAGGAGAATTTAATCGTTATGCGTATTTACCCTTTCGCCCTTGCTTTTATGATGTACATGACTACGGCTGTTGCCGAACAAGAAGCATCGGTCCTAGCCGCAAATATGAATAACTATACCGTTTACGGTCATGTTGAGGAAGTGGCGTTGATACCAGGCGACATTGAAATCAAGGCGCGCCTCGATACCGGTGCGTCGAAAAGTTCGTTAAACGCTCAAGAGATCGAGTTGATTGAATCGGACGAGCAAACAATGGTGAGTTTTATATTCGATGATCGTAACGGTAATCGATATCCGATGACCTTGCCGTTGGTTGAAACAATCACGATTAAACAGGCAAGCGGCAGGCAAAACCGTTACGTCGTCGAAATGGGTTTATGCGTCGGCGAGCATTACGAAGAAAGTCTTTTTACCTTGTCCGACCGTAGCCGAATGACTTATCCGGTATTGGTTGGGCGGAATTTTTTGAAAAACTCCGTATTGGTTAGTTCGAAACATAAAATGACCGCGAAGCCGACTTGCGAAATTGGCGCTTAATCCTAAGCGATGAGGTTTGGCTCTAATTAGGTATCTTCGATGAAACTTTGGATAATCGCATTCAGTTATTTACTGGCATCCTGTAAACCCATTTCGGATACCATTGCCAAAGAACCTTATTTATTTCAGTCCGACGATGTCGAATTGGAGGCCGTTGCGATTTACCAGGGCAAGGATGCGATCTGGGGCTTCGATTTTCTGCCCGACGGTAAAATCCTTTTTACCGAAAGGAAAGGGCGATTAAGGGTATTCGATCCCAAAACAATGAATGCTTCCGATGTGAGCGGTGTTCCTGGCGTTGCCGCGCGCAACCAAGGCGGCTTGCTGGACGTTTATTTGCATCCCCGGTTTTCCGAGAATCGGCTTGTTTATTTAACTTATTCGGCCGATGTCGGCAGCGGTATGACCACTCGATTGGCCCGCGCGGAACTCGATGCCGACACCTTGGTAAATTTGACCGTTCTGTTTAGCGCTGAGCCTCCAAACAATAACGATCACCACTTCGGCTCCCGTGTCGTGATGAGCCGAGCCGGCAATTTATATTTAAGTGTCGGCGATCGCGGCGAACGGGATCAGGCCCAAAACATGGGGTCTCATTACGGAAAAATATTACGTCTGAAACAGGACGGTAGCGTTCCGGACGACAATCCCTTTCTAACAGAGCCGGGCGCCAAACCTGAAATCTGGAGTTACGGTCATCGTAATGTCCAAGGTTTGACGATACATCCACGGACCGGAGAGATATGGGCGCAAGAACATGGCCCGCGCGGCGGCGATGAAATCAATCTGATCAAAAAAGGCCGGAATTACGGTTGGCCGGTCGTAACCCATGGGCGCGAATATTGGGGGCCTACAATCGGCGAGGGCGTTGAAAAAAAAGGCATGAAATCGCCGATTCATTATTGGGTGCCATCGATCGCACCGAGCGGGCTTACCTTTTATAACGGTAAAAAAATTCCACATTGGCAAGGGAGCTTGTTTTCCGGATCGTTGGCACTGACCCATCTAAATCGGCTGGTTGTCGACAATCATGCCGTGATCAAGGAGGAGCGTTTATTAAGCGCCTTAAATAAACGAGTCCGCGCTGTTAGGCAAGGTCCTGACGAATTGTTGTATTTTTCAACCGATGATGGCTCATTGATTCAAATTCGTCCGGTCGACTCCGAAGCAGATTCGCTGGTTGAAGAGCATTGATTTGTTGTAGTGAATTCACGCCGGATTGATTCGACTCGGTGCATATTATACCCATCGTAGATCAAAATTCGGCACCGGGGTGCCCGTCAAAGGACGCCGTGAACCCAGCACCTAAATCCAGCGCCTAAATTCCATAGGTCTTTGGTAATGATTCAAAATCATGGCTTATTTAGGTGCTGGGTAGATACGTCCATGTAGGCTTGCCGCCGACACCTGTCAATCGAGCCACCAAGCCCCCTTCCAGAAGTTGTCGAGGTTATTTCATGTTCGTTCCTAAGCATAGATTCCACTGCTAAATCGCTAACGCTCGCTTCTGGCGGGGCCAGGCAGCGTAATACCTTAATAGCAACTTGGGTTTAATATTCCGCTAGCAAAAAATTTAGGGCAATAAAAAGCCCGCATAAAGCGGGCGTGTTCAGGTTGTTATTGTTATTATTTATTTGAACGTTGTTGTCGCCAAGACAACCAAGCAGTTTGCTCGTTTATTATTGTTATAATTCAAGGCGTTGAAGCCTCGTCCTCCTCATTACCGATTATTTAATCGGGCTCACTCCGTAAGCTGAAAAGGATTTTATATCATTAAAATCAGTGATGTCTATCAAAAAAAACGATTTTAGTTAAAAAATAGTTTCGGGTCGAAAACATATTTGAAAAACAATGGGATATAAACGATTAGTAATTGCTTATTTGGTAAATTGAACGGCACTGTCTGCCAGTTGTAATTAATTGTTCAGGTTGCATTCAGTTTGATTCTAACCAAGTAAAAGAGTTGGGTTTTATTGGTTGCGTTTGCGCTGTTCTTCTTCACGTATAAAAAAAACCAATCGTTCGTTGAGAATTGCCGATAAGTAATAATTGATCCCCGGCGATTTTTGAGCGAGTTTGATTTGCGTGATGGCGGCGTCGGTTTGGCCCATTGCATAATAATACTCAGCCAGATAGCGATGCGATTCGGCAGGTTGCTTCAAATCGCTGTAGATTTGCGCCAGCAATTTAAAATAGACGGGTTGCCGTTTTGTACTCGCATCCAGCATTTGCAAAATTTGTCTGGCTTGTTCGGGGTTGCCGGATTTCAGCAATGCGGATAGGGTTTCGAGCTTGATCGCTTGGTTGCCAGGGAATTGCTGCATTGCTGCTTGATAGCGCGCTAAGGCATTTGAAAAGTTTTGTGCCTCCAATGCGGATCGAGCGTAAGCTGTCGCAAACTGAGGCTGCTCGCGATATTCCTGGGTTAAGGCCTTGAAAATTCGTTCGGCTTCTTGGAAGTTTCTTGTGTTTAGATGAACAAGACCCGTTCCGTAACGAGCCACGGCTCGTTGTTGTTGCGTGCCTTGGCTAAGTCGAGGTTTGAAATAATTTAAAACCGGTGTGTAATCGTTGGCGCTAAGTACTCTGAGTTTTGCCCGTGTCAACAAATAACCCATTGAATCGGGATATTGTTGATAGGGATATTTTTCGGCCCGGCCACGGGTGTCGGAGATCCGAGAAGAAGTTACCGGGTGAGTCCTTAAAAATTCGGGAACGCCCCGTCCATAATAACGACTGGATTGTTGCAAGCGCTCAAAAAAAATCGGCATGCTACGCGGGTCGAAATTGGATGCCGCAAGCGTTTGCATACCGACCCGGTCGGCTTCCTGTTCGTTATCGCGGGTAAAATCGATCTGAAACTGTATGCTGCCTGCTTGAACGGCCATGATCGCCGCTTGAGCGAGTTCCGGTGATTGTGTGCCGATTAAGATCGCCGCCAAAGTCGCCGCTGCGGTCGGTATGGATAGACGGCTGGCGGCTTCGAACGCACGGTAAAGATGGCGTTGGGTAACGTGAGCGATCTCATGCGCCATCACCGAAGCAAGTTCGCTTTCCGCCTCGGATGTCAATATGAGTCCAGAATTGATGCCGATATACCCGCCCGGTCCGGCGAAAGCATTGATCGCGTTATCCATGACCACGAAAAAATGAAACGGATTGCCCGGGGTATCGCTGTTGGCCACTAGTTTCCGACCGATTCCTTCGATATATTGCTGAATTTCAGCGTCCTGGCTGATGGCGATTTGCGAATGCAGGCTTCGGTAAAATGCCGCGCCTAATTGTTGTTCCTGAGCGGGCGAGATCAAGGTGCCGGAAGAGTCGCCCATATCCGGTAATTCGATTTTGGTTATATCCGGCGAGAAAGGGCGGTTGCCTTGTAAAAACAAACTTAAAATTAAGAATAAGGCCGGTTTTTTAGTCATGCGCGATGAGACAAAAAGCTAACCGACTTGGTTCCAAACTGCGATTTCATCGAAATTAATTACGGCGCTGGAATTGGATATGGGTGCGGTTGAATTATGGACGATTATAATGGCCTCTTTGACATTCAAGCAAATTTTAGAGCCGCACATAAAACCGTGTCGATAAGACCTGCACTAGCCTCTCAAGAAAAAAGCTTTGCAAACCCCGCAAAATTTTCGGATCCAAGTATGCTCATCGCTAGTCGAAATTCGGCACCAGGGTGTCCGTCAAAGGGCGCCGTGACCCCAGCACCTAAATTATCCAAGACAATTAACCATGCCCAATGGGCTATGGAATTTAGGTGCTGGGTAAATACGTCCCTGTAGGCTCTAGCCAGCTCCATGCTGGGAAAGCCTTTACTGCACACCCTGGCACCTCCTCAGGCACTGCCGAAATTTGAAGTACGAAAGGTATAAATACGTCCCTGTAGGCTCTATGATAGCATCCATGCTGGCAAAGCCTTTGTCGAACACCCCAGCACCTCTATAGACTAATGCCGAAATTTGAAGTGTGAGGGTATATAATGAAATTTTTGCTGGCACAGGTTGAATGGTATGGACAGTAGCATTGCACTCACCGAATCCTATTGCTTTCGTTCCGGGGTTCGTTTTCCGCCCGGCGCAACGCCAATGAACGGAGGCATCAACTTTTCGGTTTTCAGTCGTCATGCGAGCCGAGTTGAATTATTGCTTTATAAAGCTGCCGATAGTCCCGAGCCGTTTCAGATTATTTCGCTCGACAGTAAATCTCATCGTGCTTATTTTTATTGGCATGTGTTCGTCGAGGAGCTCCCTTTGGGAACACATTATACCTGGCGGACGGATGGTGCGAACGATACCGCCGAGAGCGGACGCCGCTTCAACATCCGCAAGGAACTGCTCGATCCTTGGGCTCGCGCAGTAACCGATGCGATGTGGAATCGAAGCCTAGCTTGCGACCCTAATGAAGCTGGCCATCATTCGTTTCGAGCCGTCGTTACCGATTCCCGATTCGATTGGGAGGGTGAGCAAACGATCAAACGTGGGCTCGAAGGGGCAATTATCTATGAGTTACATGTTGGGGGCTTTACCAAAGATAAATCTTCGAAAACCAGTCATCCGGGTACATTTTCCGCCTTAATCGAAAAAATACCGTATTTAAAGGCTTTGGGTATAACGCATGTAGAATTGTTACCGGTGATGGCATTCGACGAACAGCATGTGCCGCCAGGGGTTCAAGCCAAAGGGCTTAAAAATTACTGGGGTTACAGTACGCATAGTTTTTACAGTCCGCATCCCGGCTTTTGCATAACCCCGGAATTAGGCACGCACGAGGAAGAGTTTAAAACATTGGTCAAAGCCATGCATGCGGCAGATATCGGAGTTATTCTCGACGTAGTCTTCAATCATACCGCCGAAGGCAATGAAGAGGGGCCGTTAATTAATTTCAAGGGCTTGGCGAACGATATTTTTTATCATCTCGATGCTGAAGACCGGAGGCGATATCTGGATTTCAGTGGCTGCGGAAATTCTCTCAATTGTAACCATCCCATGGTGACGGCATTCATTGTTCATTGCTTGGAATACTGGGTCGAGCAGATGCATGTCGACGGATTTCGCTTCGATTTGGCCAGCGTGTTTGCGCGGGGAGACAACGGTGTACCGATGGATCATCCGCCGTTGCCATGGCGAATCGAGTCGTCCAGGCTGTTGTCCGAATTGCCTTTGATTGCCGAAGCATGGGATGCCGAAGGGCTCTATCAAGTCGGCGCCTTTCCCGGAATGACTTGGTCGGAATGGAACGGCCGTTACCGTGATGTGATCCGCCGCTTCGTCAGGGGCGATCCGGGTTTAATCGGGGCTGTCGCCACCAATATTGCCGGCAGTAGCGATCTCTACGCGGACGGCGACCGTTTGCCGGTCAACAGTATCAATTTTGTAACGTGTCATGACGGTTTTACGTTGCACGATTGGGTAACTTATGAACATAAGCATAACGAGGCAAATGGCGAGGGGAATAGGGACGGCACCGACGATAACCTGAGTTGGAATTGCGGCGTCGAAGGTGAAACGTTCAACCGAAAAATTAATGAGTTACGCCGGCAGCAAGCCAAAAATGTGTTGAGTCTGTTGATGTTAAGTCAAGGGGTGCCGATGTTAAACGCCGGTGATGAAGTGTTGCGTACTCAAGACGGCAATAATAATGCTTGGTGCCAGGATAACGAAATTTCCTGGTTCGATTGGCATCTCGTTGAAAAAAATAGCGATATGCTTCGTTTTGTTAAAGAATTGATTGCCTTGAGGCGCCGTCATGCGAGCCTGAATCGTAGCAGTTTTTTGACCGGCGAGATCATTCCGGCGCGCAATCTTCCGGATATCGTTTGGCATGATGCAGACCTCGGTGAGCCGGCATGGGATGATGAGCAGGTCCGGTTTTTGGCTTTTATGCTGGCGGGTTTAACCGTCGACGAAGAAGACTTGTATGTCTTATTAAACATGTCGGATCATAAAATCGCCGCGCAACTACCCCCGGTTTCCGACCGGTTTTGGCATCTTGCGATCGATACCGGGCAAGCGTCGCCTTTGGATGTTGTCGAGAAGTCTGATCAATCCGTTTGGGTAGGTTTGGCTTGTGCTGTCGAGGCTCGAAGTGTTATGGTTTTTGAAGCGCGAAGTAAATTAGTCTAGAGGAAAGGGGAAAGAGGAAAGGGGAAAGGGGAAAGGGGAAATTAGGGCTTGACAAGTGGTTAACATGTCGCACCATTTCACTATTCACTATTCACTATTCACTATTCACTATTCACTATTCACTATCCTTAAGCATCGCCGAAATTTGTAGTGCGAAAAGTATAGTAACAAAGCTTGGCTGACATCCGGTAGAATGTCCGGAGAATAATAATAACTATTAGATAAATAATGACTTCACAAGCCGACTTTTCTTATTTCGATTTTCTCAAGAATAGTTTAAAACGCATTCTGCCTAATTCTCAGGCAATGGCGCTGCTAATCATCATTCTGTTAAGTTTGGTTTTGGTGGTGTCGTTATCCGATTTTCTGATGCCGGTATTTGCTGCGGTAGTGATTGCCTATTTATTAGAAGGACTGGTGCAAAAGGCTGTATCGCTCAAAATGCCGCGCTTGGTCGCCGTGCATATGGTTTTTATAGGATTTATAGCCGTATTCGGGTTTTTGATTTTTATCTTGATACCGATGCTGTCGGAGCAAGCTTTTGCGTTCGTTAATCATCTTCCTGAAATCATTAAAAGAATTCAGCGTGAAATCATTAGAATGCTGGAGTTGTATCCTCAGTTGTTATCTAAGGAAAGGGTCAAGGAAATTACGTTGATTATTCAAGAAAAATTGTTGAGTTACGGTCAGGACTTGGTCACAATGTCGGCCGCATCGTTGGTCGGGATCATGACGGCAATCGTTTATTTGTTTTTGGTGCCGATGATGGTGTTCTTTTTTTTGAAGGACAAATCGGTCATAGTCGGCTGGATCGGACAGTTTATGCCGCGGGACCGATTGTTGACTCAAAACGTGTGGATGGAAGTGAACAGCCAGATCGGCAACTATATAAGAGGTAAGTTCGCTGAAATCATTATTTTGATGTCGGCTTGTTATATTACTTTTTCATCAATGAACCTGAATTACGCCGTCTTGCTTTCCTTTCTGGTAGGGCTGTCGGTGATTATTCCTTATGTCGGCGCTACCTTGGTCACTATTCCGGTATTGGGCGTGGCATTTTTTCAATGGGGGGTGACGACTGATGAGTTTATGTATGTTTTGATTGCCTATGCTGTCATTCAGACATTAGATGGCGTCGTGTTGGTTCCCTTGCTTTTTTCCGAGGCGGTCAATTTACATCCGGTTGCAATTATCGTGGCTATTTTGTTTTTCGGCGGCTTGTGGGGGTTTTGGGGGGTATTTTTCGCCATTCCGCTGGCTACTGTGGTTAAAGCGGTGATTAGAGCTTGGCCTAAGGTCGGCGATAGCGGATTGAATACGGCTTTTTGAAGGCTATGTTCGCGTTAGCAGTTGAAACGGTTCTCTTTCCTACTAGATAAACCATTTAGGAAATAGTCAATGATTGCTTTCCAATAAACTGAGCTTGGAAGAGGGTACGATTACTCGCTTGACAGGACGCCGTAAACCCAGCACCTAAATTATCCAAGTTAATTAGCCGTAGCCAACGGGTTATGGAATTTAGGTGCTGGGTAAATACGTCCATGTAGGCTTGACGGCGGAATCTGATTGCCAAGGATGGCATGAATGCAGATTTTGCACTACGCCATGGATGGTGTGTATTAGGGCACCAACAGTAGGCGCTTTAGGCGATGCAGGGCAGAAAAATGCTCCTGCATTTTCTGCATTCGTTACATCCTTGTAACTCAGCAATTGCCGAGGAGCAAAAATCTGCCCTGCCGCCGACATCTGTCAATCGAGCAACCGTACCCTCCTTACAACCATTAGCGCGATATTGAATAAAGGAAAGTTATTCAGAGTTGTATCCTTGGGTTTCATGTTGGCTTTAAGTTCAAAAGTATCAACTATTAACGCGAACATAGCCATTGCAAAGCCCGTCATGCATATCCAAGATCGTTAGGCTTATAGAATCTCCGACGCATAATCGGCTAGACGGGATCTTTCGCCTTGTTTCAAGGTGATGTGCGCGGCATGCGGCCAGGTCTTGAAACGGTCGACAATATAAGTGAGTCCCGATGTGGTGGCCGTCAAATAGGGTGTATCGATTTGACCTAGGTTACCGATACAAATGATTTTGGTCCCGGGGCCTGCTCGGGTGATCAACGTTTTCATTTGTTTGGAAGTCAGATTTTGCGCTTCGTCGATGATCAAGTAACGGTTTAGGAAGGTGCGACCGCGCATGAAGTTGAGCGACCTAATTTTAATCCGGTTCATAACAAGGTTGCTGGTCGCGCCTTGTTGCCATTCGTTGTGTCCCGAACGACTACCTAATAGCTCTAGATTGTCCATTAAAGCCCCCATCCACGGCGCCATTTTTTCTTCTTCGGTACCGGGCAAAAAGCCGATGTCTTCTCCGACCGGAATGGTTTCCCTGGTCATGATGATTTCGTTGTAGAGTTTTTCTTCCAGAGTTAATTCCAGACCGGCTGCCAATGCCAATAGGGTTTTGCCCGTGCCAGCAGTGCCTAAAAGCGTTACGAAGTCGATCTCCGGGTCGAGCAGCACGTTGAGCGCAAAATTCTGTTCGCGGTTTTTGGCTGTGATTCCCCATACATTGTTATGAGGCGTTCGGTAGTCGTGCGCTAGTTCGAGTACCGCACTTTTACCGTCGCAGCTTCTGACGATGGCTTCGAAGTCGCTGTCGTTATCCATATATAAATACTGGTTCGGATACCATTCGCTAACGAGAGGTCCTTGCAGCTTGTAAAATGTTCGGTCGTTTTCCTGCCAAGATTCCATCTTGCTGCCATGAATATCCCAGAAATCCGACTCGAGAGCGGCCGATCCTCGATACAGTAGTTCGATATCGTCAAGCGTTTGGTCGTTATGGTAATCCTCGGCATGTAATCCCAGCGCCGCCGCCTTGATGCGCATGTTGATGTCTTTCGACACCAGAGTGATATTGGTATCGGGGTATTTTTGCGTTAAAGCCAGCACGACGACCAGAATCGAATTATCGGCAATATGGCCCGGCATCGAGTCGGGAAGCATTGAAGTGAGTTGGCGGGTCTGGAAATAAAGGCGTCCGAATTGTATGTCGCTATCGGGGGCGTGTTCGATACGCGAAAGAGGAAAGCCGTCTTCAATCGATTCGGACGTCGCACCCTGAATCAGTTCGTCCAAAAAACGGCTGACTTGGCGGACGTTTCGGGCGACTTCCGATAGCCCTCTTTTACTATGATCGAGTTCTTCGAGAACGACCATTGGAATAAATATGTTGTGTTCCTGAAAACGGAAAATCGCGGCGGGATCGTGCATCAGCACGTTAGTGTCAAGGACGAACAATTTGAGTTTTGGTGAGCTTTGAATATTCATTAATTATACCTTTCGCACTTCAAGTTTCGGCGCATTCGTTCCCTCGGGAGAGGGTCGAGGTGAGGGGCAAGAAAAACCGAATTTGATGCGATGATTATATTATTGTGTCAAGATTTTCAGTTCTTGCAGGACTTCTGCGACATGGTTTTTGACTTTTACGCCGCGCCACTCATGTCTTAGGATGCCTTGCTCATCGATTAAAAAAGTACTGCGTTCGATGCCTCGGACTTGCTTGCCGTACATGTTCTTCATCTTGATGACGCCAAACAAGTTGCACAGGGTTTCATCTTTATCGGACAGCAAGTCGAACGGGAATGCCTGTTTGCACTTGAAGCCTTCGTGAACTTTAACCGAATCTCGTGAAACGCCGAGAATGACCGTATTAAATGCGTTAAATTCGTCAATATGGTCGCGGAAAGCGATGCCTTCCTGCGTACATCCGGGCGTGTTATCTTTTGGATAAAAGTAGATAACAACATTTTTTCCTAAAAAGTCGGAGAGCGTTATGGTTTTATCGCCGGTTGAGGCGGCTTCGAAATCGGGCACGGCGGTGCCTATGCTAAGCGTTGTCATAATAATCAGTTAGCGTTTAATGGGTTCGAGAATGGCATCGAGATTCAGTTGATCGCAAAAATCGAGGAAATCCTCGCGAAGTTGCAACAAACGTTGTTCCGATGGAATGATAATGATGAGCTGTGTCGAAAAAACCGGTGTTTGAATATAGGCAGCTGGGTAGCGGTAGGCTTTGATTTCCTCTATTGCGATGTTACGTTCCATGAGAAAGGTTACGATAGACAGGATGATATCGTTTTGATCCAGACTCATCGCTTCGAGAGTATAGGGCAGGCCGGACTTGGGCGTCCCCGATTTTTCTTGTCGTGCTTTATGAATGTGAATTTTTAGTTGCTTTTGCAGGACTTCAAGCAGATTTTCGAGTTTGGCAATATGGTTCCAATTACCTTCGATTAACATGTAGGCAGCTGTAGATTCGGCCAAGTCGGTCGACCGTATTTCAGCAATACTACACTTACACCGGCTAACGGCGGCTAGGATAGGTTCGATATATTGAGACTGACGTTTTCCAAGTACGGTGATTGCAAGTTGCATGGCGTTATTTTTTTGTTTTTCAGAGCGACAGTAAAGACTGAATAGAGAGGCGTTGGGTCTGCTTGGCTCTCGGTCGGCTCATTACTTAAGTGGACTTAGCGTCTGTTACGATCGACCAACATCTTGATAACGCCATCGATAGATCCCGTTTGGGTAATTTCCCGATTGAAAGTCGATCGATAGTTAGTGACGAGGCTGACACCCTCGATCAGGATATCGAAAACTTTCCATTCGCCGCTTCTGTCTTTCATCATGCGATAGTTAATATTAATAGGTTGTTGGCCCGGTTGATTGACAATAGTTCGGACAATGGTTCGGGTTGGATCTTCACCGCTGATCTGGGGTGCGAAAGTAATCTGCCAGTCGGTATATTCTTGAAATGCTTTAGTATAAGTTCGTACCAGTAATGTTCTAAATTCTTTTATAAATTGTTGTCTTTGAGCTGGCGTGGCTTGACGGATATGCCGGCCTAAAACCAAAATCGCGACTCTCTCCATGTCCACGAAGTCGCCGACTACGCCATCGACAAATTGTGTGGCTTTGGCAAAATCGTTGTGATAGATAGGCTGGCTGAGCGCCTGTTGGATTCTATCCGAGCTGTTTTGAATGATTTGTTGAGGCGGGGTCAGGTTAGCTGCGGCATTAAGCGGGTACAAAGTCGTGACTAAGCAAAACAATAAAAAGAGTAGTGACAGCGGGCGCCTGTTGTGCATAAAAAGTCTCCGGGAAAAGTAAATTTAAAGCGCTATAGTATTACGAATTACAGGCCAAGGAAAATTAGCTGTATTTTATTACGATTTTGCATCAATACATTGATTTCTGATATACCTATCGCAGATCAAAATTCGGCGCCGGTGTTCTATCAAGCGAGTTGCCGAACCCTCAACAAAACTCATAGCTCCAGGACGTTATTTATCACGAAATCCTTAGGCGCTGCCGAAATTTGAAGCGCGAAAGGTATACAATGGTACGGCAGCCTACTAAGGAATATGCACAAAATAACTGCTACAAGTAGTAGGCTTTGCGGCGTTCGGTGACTCGCTTGACAGGCGCCGTGAATACTTCCATGTAGGCTTAACTTATCGACCCAGGATTTTTCCATTCACCCTTCGACAGGCTCAGGGCGAACGGAAAAATCCTTAACTTAATGGCAGTGAGGCTTGACGGCGGAATCTGATTGCCATGGATGGCGTGAATGCAGATTTTGCAGGAGCAAAAATCTGCAAACGCCATGGATGGCGTGAATGCAGGTTTTGCAGGAGCAAAAATCTGCCCTGCCGCCGACACCTGTCAATCGAGCCACCGAACCCCCTCCTAGAAGTTGTCGAAGTTATTTCATGCTCGTTCTTAAGGATAATGTTTCGCGTTCGTTCAATGTTAATCGATTTCGGTATCTTCAGACGCTTGATTTGGCGTTCTTGGTAGATTTTGAAATAGCTGATTGAAATGAGCCTGTACATTTTCGATGTTGATTTGCGCGATGCCCGAGGCAAAACCGAACCAAACATAAAGCCCGTTGAGATCCCTAAACATAGGTGGCAGGTACTTTGGCTCTGCAATTAAGCCATCCAAGTAGTGTTCATAAAGGATAGGGATGTCGTCCAGCGTGACCTTGCCGGCGAACAGCATGGGCAAAAGTTCCGGCACACCTTCCAGCGTTGCGCTACGGATGAAGTTGACTAATTCAATAAAGCCTCGGACATAGGATAGGTCTTTCGTGAAGCAAGCGCCGCCTTCGACCATGCCGCCGCGAAACACGCGCTGAGCGATCGTGTAACTGTCATGAGGGCTTACGTCCCGTTCCAGGAAGTAACGGTAAACTTCAATGAAATCGGCGCCTTGTTCGGCAAGGTCGATCGCAATGACTCGGTCGCTGATGCGTCTAGCGCGATCGGGAAAAGAGCTGAACGTTAGGGTTTCGATCAAAACGGCCAAACCTTCTTGTGTCGCGGTGATGCGCGGCGAACCGACGCTAAGCCAGGTGGCCCAAGGTTGTAATCTTCCGTTCAATGTGGTGCCGACATGTACCCACCCTTCATGCACTTCCAAGACTTTCAAATCGAGCTCGGAAAACCAAGCGTTATTATTGATTTTGATTTTATCCCCGCCGGCCGAGGCATCGGATACGATGCCATCACTCAAAACGACGCTCAAGGCGCCGTCGTCGAAATGGCTTGATAGGCGTTGTCTCAGCGACACTACTGCGGTTTCGGCATTTATTTCTTTCGGGTGAGCGCGGTTAAGATGTTTGGCTCCGGGCAACGAAAAAATGGCGCATAATCGTTCACCGAGTTCCAAAAGGGTTTTATTGTCGCCGAGTAAATGATCTCGCGCCGAACCGTAAAGTGCGTGGCTATGGATTAAAAAATCGGGAGTGCCGCGGCTATGTAATAAATCGATCACGCGCATGTATTGACTAACCGTATCTTGCAGAATCGAGCCGAGCGAATCGTTGTATCCCAAGTTTTTAGTAATGTCTCGACTTAAGTCCTTCAGCGCGGCGTATACGCTGACTGCGTCGAAGCTTAGCGCTTGATGTTGATAGAATTCACGGTCGGCGGGCGGAAGAAATTGAGAGTCGCCGGCGAAAAATTGTTCGCGAAAATTGCGCGGCCATTTAATTGAATCGAGGATTTGAATTGGTTTTTGAATTTGAATGAGACGGTCGGAAAGTGCCAGCAGGCGTTCCCGATAGGATGAATGAGCCACGGCTGTGTTCCTGATAGAGGGATGATGCCGAGCTTACTAATATTCTGATGGAAGAGCAAAAGATTACAGCAATTCCCAATTTGAGGATAAAAAAAGGGTGTGGAGTATGCTTGGAGAGGATGTCGGCAGCAGGGAGCCGCCGTCAAGCCCCCATGGACGGGTTCACGGCGTTCCTCGACAGGCATGCTCCACACCCTAAATTGCGAAAATATGTTTAAACTGGGAATTACTGAAAAGATTATCGGCTGAAGCTGCCGGACATGAATGCGATAAGGAGAGGAGAGTAAAAATAAATTGCCGGACGAATGACTCGTCCGGCAATCTTTAAAATAAAGGAAGCTTAGGAATATGCACAAAATAACTTCTATAAGGTAATTATTCACGCCCCTATCGTTCCCACGCTCCGGCGTGGGAATGAAGATCGAGATGCTCTAGCGTCTCGTACCGCTGGAGCGGTACTCAGGCATTCCCACGCAGAGCGTGGGAACGATAATTTCCGGGGGCTGAATAGTTACTCTATAAGTATAGTAGGCTTTGCTGCGGTTCGGTGACTCGCTTGACAGGACGCCGTGAACCCAGCACCTAAATTATCAAAGATAGTTAACCATAGCCAATGGGCTATGGAATTTAGGTGCTGGGTAAATACGTCCATGTAGGCTTGACGGCCCGGCACCTGTCAATCGAGCCACCGAACCCCCTTCCAAAGTTGTCGACGTTATTTCATGCTCGTTCCTTACTTTTTCGCGTTGCGCTCTAAAGTTTCCTTAATGACTTCGTCCGCTACATTTTTCGGGCACGGCAGATAATGCGAGAATTCCATCGAGAATTGTCCGCGGCCTGAAGTCATCGTGCGCAAATCGCCGATATAACCGAACATTTCGCTCAATGGCGCTTCGGCCTTGATGCGAACGCCCGTTACGCCGGCTTCTTGAGATTTGATCATGCCGCGACGGCGGTTCAAGTCGCCGATGACGTCACCGACATGATCTTCTGGAGTGAACACGTCGATTTTCATGATCGGCTCGATTAATTGCGGGCCGGCTTTCGGAATCGATTGACGATAAGCGGCTTTCGCGGCGATCTCAAATGCAATTGCCGATGAGTCGACCGCATGGAAGGCACCGTCGACAAGTGTAACTTTAAAGTCCAAGCAAGGGTAACCGGCCAGTACGCCTTTGGCCATGCTCAATTCAAAACCTTTTTGAATGGCGGGCCAGTATTCTTTAGGCACGTTACCGCCGACAACTTTCGATTCGAAAACGAATCCGCTGCCCGGTTCGCCCGGTTCGATGAAATAATCGATTTTCCCGTATTGACCGGAACCGCCCGATTGCTTTTTATGCGTGTAGCTGTCTTCGACGCGTTGCGTGATGGTTTCGCGGTAGGCTACTTGCGGCTTGCCGACGATGACATCGACGCCGTGCGTTCTGCGCAGAATATCGACCTTGATGTCGAGATGCAGTTCGCCCATGCCTTTCAGGATCGTTTCGCCGCTGTCGATATCGGTTTCTACGCGGAAGGATGGGTCTTCTTGAATCATTTTGCCCAGTGCTACGCCCAATTTTTCGGACGCGCCTTTATCTTTTGGTGCGACCGCCATCGAGATAACCGGGTCTGGGAATACCATCGGCTCTAATGTAGCCGGATCTTTTGGATCGCACAAAGTATGTCCGGTTTGGACGTTTTTCATGCCCAATACCGCGACGATATCGCCGGCCTGTGCAGATTCAACTTCTTCGCGCGAATCGGCATGCATTTCGACGATACGGCCGATACGCTCGGTTTTGCCGGTAAAGGTGTTCAGTACGTTCGTGCCTTTCCCCAATTGACCTGAATAAATGCGAATAAAGGTCAATGCGCCGTAACGGTCGTCCATGATTTTGAACGCCAATGCACGCAGAGGACGGTTCGGGTCGACGACCGCGAAATTACCGGTTTCGTTGCCTTCCAAGTCGACTTCAGGTTGCGGGTTGACTTCGGTTGGGCTTGGCAAATAGTCGACGACCGCGTCCAAAACCAATTGCACGCCTTTGTTTTTGAATGACGAACCGCAATAAGTCGGGAATAGTTTCAGTTCGATCGTGCCTTTGCGGATACAACGTTTCAATGTATCGATATCGGGTTCTTCGCCTTCCAGATATTTTTCCATGACGTCATCGTCTTGTTCGACCGCTTTTTCGATCAATTCCGCGCGCCATTGTTTGACGTCTTCGACCATGTCGGACGGAATGTCTTGAATTTCGTAATTCAGTGGGTCGCCTGAGTTATCCCAGATCCAAGCTTTTTCGGTCAACAGGTCGACCACGCCGACAAACTTATCTTCAGTGCCGATTGGAAGTGTCATGACGATTGGGTTTGCGCCCAACACGTTTTCGACTTGTTTAACGACGCGGTAGAAGTCGGCGCCGATACGATCTAGTTTGTTGACATAAATGACACGGGCAACCTTAGAGTCGTTCGCATAACGCCAATTAGTTTCCGATTGTGGTTCTACGCCGCCGGAACCGCAAAAAACGCCTACACCGCCGTCGAGAACTTTCAATGAGCGGTAAACTTCGATCGTGAAGTCGACGTGGCCCGGGGTGTCGATGATATTGAATCGATGGTCTTTCCAGAAACAAGTCGTCGCCGCGGATTGGATCGTGATGCCGCGCTCGGCTTCTTGATCCATAAAGTCCATGGTCGATTCGCCTTCGTGAACTTCGCCTAGTTTATGGATTTTTCCAGTGAGTTTTAAAATACGCTCGGTAGTCGTGGTTTTGCCAGCATCGACGTGAGCGAAGATGCCGATGTTTCTGTAATGCGATAGGTCTGTCATGTTGTTACTCTAAAGGTTAAGGCATTAAAAATTTTTTTCGACGGACTCCCAAGATATTGTCCTGAAAGTAGGCTTTTCCCGGCAAAGAACGACTGGAGCTCGGATATCAAAGCAAGCCGAAGCCGGGCACTGATGAGATTCCGAAAGTTCCGGCGTAGTCTTTATTCTCATCCAGTTTCAAAAAACTGGCTATTCTAACCTAAAATAATGTCAAACACAGAATGAAAATATTTAGTTAAGGGAAAAAGGTGGAAGGTTTAAGGTTTAAGGTTCAAGGGGCAAGGAATTAAATCACCTTGAACCTTGAACCTTAAACCTTTAATCTTAACCCTTGAACCTTGAACCTTAAATATTTATGACATTAATCCTAGAAGAGTTGGCCAAGCATTGTGATGCGGAAATTGTCGGCGGAGACAAGCAGTGTTCCATTACTTCGGCGGCCGATATCAAAGCGGCTGCCGCTGGACAAATCACCATCTTGAACGATCCCAAATATGCACAATATTTTTCGAATTCCCAGGCGGCCGCTTGTTTTATCAAACGCGAAGCACTTCACGATGATCCGCCGGAGCATATGGCTCTGCTGGTTTGCAAAGATCCCGAGATTAGTTTTATCAAAGCGATTCATCTACTTTACCCGGCGACAGAGTTTCCGAAACAAATTTCGAAACATGCCTGTATAGCCGATTCGGCAATGATAGCTCATGACGTTTATATTGCGCCGTTTGTCAGTATCGGCGAAGGTTGTTTGATCGGCGAGGGTTGCGAGATCCTTAACGGCGCCTATATCGGCAAGGATGTCATGCTGGGCACTAATTGTCGTATTCACCCGAATGCCGTAATTTATGATCGCAGTCGTATCGGTAACAATGTCGTAATACATGCTGGTGCCGTGATCGGTGCGGACGGTTTCGGTTATAAGCAGCGCAATGAGCAGCATATTAAAGTGCCGCATGTCGGCAATATCATTATCGAGGACGATGTCGAAATCGGTGCGAATACCTGTATCGACCGTGGCACATTAGGTTCTACCGTGATCGGTTCGGGGTCGAAGATCGATAATCTGGTGCAAATCGGTCATAACAACACGATCGGCAATAATGTAATTATCTGCGGACAGACCGGTATTTCGGGTTCGTGCACTATCGAAGATAATGCGATTCTGGCAGGCAGCGCAGGTATCGCCGATCATGTCAAAATCGGTCATCACGCTGTCGTGATGGCGCGCTCCGGCGTATCGAACGATATTGCACCGGCTACGCAGGTATTCGGCAGTCCCGCGAAAGATAGAAAAGTCGCTTGGAAAGAGCTGGCTGCATTGACTAAATTGCCGGAATTGCTGAAAAAAATCAAGGATATCGAAATCAGACTCGGCAAACTTGAACAATAAAGCTATCTTGTGAGCGAATTGGAAGCGTTTTTTACCAGCAGCGGGCCGTTATCGAAAGTTATTCCCGGTTATTTGCCGCGTGCGGCGCAGGTTGAAATGGCTTGTGCGGTTAGTGATGCGATCGAGCAAGAGCGCCATTTGATCGCCGAAGCCGGCACCGGCACCGGCAAAACTTTCGCTTATCTAGTGCCTGCGATTCTGTCGGGACGCAAAGCGATCGTATCGACCGGTACCAAAAATCTCCAGGATCAATTGTTCAACAACGACATTCCTGTCATTCGCAAAGCGATGAGCGTGCCGTTCGCGGCCGCTTTGCTGAAAGGCCGTAGCAATTATCTGTGTATTTATCGGCTCGGCAACGCACTCAACTCGTCCTTGGGTTTCAGTAAAGAAGATGCGGCGTCGCTGACTAAAATCAAATCGTGGTCCAACCGAACGAAATCGGGCGATGTCGCCGAAATGCCGGATGTGCCGGAAAGCGACCCGGTGTGGTTTCAAGCAACTTCGACCGCCGATAATTGTCTCGGCCAGGACTGTCCCGATTACGAAAAATGTTTTCTGGTCAAGGCGCGAAAAAAAGCCCAGGAAGCCGATATACTGGTTATCAATCACCATTTGTTGTGCGCGGATTGGTCGATTCGCGAAATCGGCTTCGGTGAGTTGCTGCCCGATGCCGAAATTGTGATCATCGATGAGGCGCATCAATTGGCCGATACCGCCTCGAACTTTTTGGGTATCACGGTCGGCGCCCGGCAATTGAGCGATTTGGCTAAGGATGCCTTGGTTGAATATTTCAAGGATGCGACCGATCTACCCGAATTACGCACCGCCTGCGATGATCTGGAGCATCAGATCAAAGATTTACGCTTGGCATTCGGCATCGAACTAAAAAGAGGCGAGTGGCGCGAAATCGAGACTCATCCGAAAATTTCCTCGGGCCTGTCCGAATTGCAGGAACAACTTCAACGTCTGACCGTGCAATTGGAATTGGCGTCGGTCAAGACCAAAGGATTGGAATCTTGTTTCAAACGCGCCGAAGAACTAGGGCATCAACTACGGGCCATTCTCGAAGAGAACGACGGGAAGTGGATACGCTGGTACGAAACCCATAAGAAGACCTTCACGCTCAGCCGGACGCCTATCGACATTGCCTCCGAATTCCGTGCCTTTATGCAGCAGCATAAAGCAACCTGGATATTTACCTCGGCGACTTTGAGTGTTGCGAATAAATTCGAGCATTTCGCGAAAAGTTTGGGGCTTGCGAATGCCGAGGGCGTCAGTTGGGAAAGCCCGTTCGATTACGCCGAGCAGTCGCTGTTTTATCATCCGAAAGGGTTGCCGAAACCGGCCGATCCGAACTTTACCAGGACGATTGTCGAATTTGCGTTGCCGGTGCTCGAAGCGAGCCGGGGGCGGGCGTTTTTTCTGTTTACGAGTCATCGCGCCTTGAAAGAAGCGGAGTCTTTGCTTAGGCCAAAAATCAAATATCCCTTGTTGGTGCAGGGCAGCCGGCCGAAAGCAATCTTGTTGGATGAATTTAAACGGGCCGGTAATGCTATTTTACTGGGCACGGCTAGTTTTTGGGAGGGCGTCGATGTGCGCGGCGAGGCTTTGTCGTGCGTGATTATCGATAAATTGCCGTTCGCCTCGCCAAGCGACCCGGTCTTGAAGGCTCGACTCGGCGCGATGGAGCGGCAAGGTTTGAATCCCTTTTTGGAATACCAGATTCCGGCCGCGGTGATCGCATTGAGACAAGGCGTCGGCCGCTTGATTCGCGATGTCAGCGATCGCGGGGTCTTGCTGGTCTGCGATCCAAGGCTGTTAAAACGCGCCTATGGACAAATGTTTCTCGATAGTGTACCGCCGATGCGGCGAACCCGCGATATCGAGGATGTTCGGGCCTTTTTTCAAAACGAGCGAAATACATGAAGTTATTGGCAGTGGATACCGCGACCGAAGCTTGTTCGGCCGCCTTATATATTGATGGCGAAATCTTGGAACGCTTCGAACTGGCGCCGCGAACGCATACGCAATTGATCTTGCCGATGATCGATTCGCTGATGGCCGAGGCGGGGCTCGTGCCTCAGGATTTGGATGGACTCGCATTCGGTCGGGGCCCCGGTTCTTTTACCGGGGTCAGAATTGCGACCGGCGTGATACAAGGTATCGCACTAGGTTTGGATTTGCCGGTCGCGCCGGTTTCGACGCTGGCGGCCTTGGCTCAGAATTATTTTGAACGCGCGGGCCGGGATGTGGTATTTGCCTGTATGGACGCGCGCATGGGTGAAGTGTTTTGGGGTGTTTACCGTAAAAACGACCAGGGTTTTGCCGAATTGCTCGGCTCCGAGTCGGTAGGGCCCGCTGAGAACGTCGACTTCCCCGAAATAAAAGGCTACGGCATCGGTAGCGGCTGGAAAACCTACCGTGAAGCATTGGACGAGCGCTTGAATGCTTGGCTTGCCGGCGTCGACGACACGCCTTTGCCGAAAGCCTCGGCGATAGCGCTGCTCGGCGCGCGAAGCTTCAACTTGGGTCAAGCCGTGCCGGTTGAACAGGCGATGCCGGTTTATTTACGCGATAAAGTCGCAAAAAAAGAATCGGAGCGATAATCGGGTATAATGGCCGAATTTATTTCAAGCACGCATACTATGGCGCAATTTTTTCAAATTCATCCCGAGAATCCGCAGCAACGGTTAATCAATCGAGCAGTCGAGATCTTGCAGCATGGTGGAGTGATTGCCTATCCGAACGACTCGTCCTATGCGATTGCCTGTCAAATGGACGATAAGCAGGCGTTGGACAAAATTCGTAGAATTAGGCAATTGGACGATAAACACAATTTTACCTTGATTTGTCAGGATCTAACTCAGGTGTCCAATTTTGCCAAAATCGATAACGACGCCTATCGGTTGATCAAGGCATTGACGCCGGGGCCGTTCACTTTTATCCTGAATGCCACGCGCGAAGTGCCGCGCCGCTTGCAACATCCTAAGAAAAAAACCATAGGCATTCGGGTGCCTGATCACGCGATCGCCTCATTACTAGTGGAGACTATTGGAGAGCCGTTGTTCAGCTCGACGCTGGTTATGCCGGGCGAGTCGTCGGCTCTATCCGATCCCTATGAAATTCGCGATCGACTCGAGCACGAACTCGATCTCGTGATCGATGCCGGTATCGTGCCGGACGAACCGACTACAATCATTGAATGTTCGGGAAAAAATCTCGAAATTATCAGGCAAGGAAAAGGCCAAGCACCGATGTTGGACTAACCGAGAAATCCCTCTATGATGAACGAACTATCTTTGATCCAGCGTATTATCGTCTGGGTTATTCCGGTGATTTTCGCAATTACCGTGCATGAAGCCGCTCACGGTTGGGTCGCCAAAAAATACGGCGACAATACCGCTAAAATGCTCGGTCGATTGACCTTGAACCCGTTGAAACACATCGACCCGGTCGGTACGATTCTTCTGCCCGGCATATTGTTATTGACTGGAACCGGTTTTATATTCGGCTGGGCAAAGCCGGTACCCGTCGATGCGCGAAATTTCAAGAATCCGCGGCAGGATATGGCCGTCGTCGCATTGGCGGGCCCGGTATCGAATTTACTGATGGCTGTGGGGTGGGCGTTGATCGCTCGAGCGGGTGTCATGATCAATGTCGATTTCATGACACTGCCGATGATCTATTGGGGCATTGCGGGGATATCGATCAATCTGGTTCTGGCACTGATTAATCTAATACCGATACCGCCTTTGGATGGCAGTCGTGTCGTGTCGGGCATTTTGCCGAATCGATGGGCTTGGCAATACAACAAATTAGAGCGTTACGGTTTTTTGATATTATTGCTGATGTTATTCACCGGCACATTGAATGTCATACTGGGTTATCCGATGTTTTTGGCGCAAAATATGTTTTTTTCATTAGCTGGGTTAGGATAAGGCTTTTGAGCGGTTTTCGGTTAAGGTGATCTATTGGCGATGCAAGTAGCGCAAGCGGAAGATTTACCCCCGGTCGAAGAAGTGCTGGCTATCGTTCAGGGCGCGCCGTTCATGAAGTTCCCCGAGGATCTTTACATACCGCCCGATGCATTGCGTGTCTTTCTCGATACCTTTGAAGGACCGCTGGATTTGTTGCTCTATCTGATCCGGAGGCAGAATCTCGATATCCTGAATATTCCGATCGCGCAGATTACTCGGCAATACATTGGTTACATCGATATGATGACCGAGCTTAGGCTCGAATTGGCCGCCGAATATCTAGTCATGGCGGCTCTGTTGGCCGAGATTAAATCGCGCATGTTACTGCCTAGGCAGGTCGCCGAAGAAGAGGATGATGAAGACCCGAGAGCTTTATTGATCCGCAGGTTGCAGGAATATGAGGTCATTAAAAAGGCGGCCGAGGACATTGATGGCATGTCGAGGTTAGAGCGTGATCTGTTCATTGCCAAGGCCGACGTATCGATGATTGAAATCGAACGCCCGTTACCTGATATTCAACTGCGAGAAATGTTATTGGCTTTGCAAGACGTATTAAAGCGTGCCGACCAATTAAGCCATCATCACATTGTTAAAGAGCCTTTATCGGTTCGGGAGCGCATGTCGAGCGTCTTGGAGAGGCTCAAAGGCGGGGAAGGGGTCATTTTCAATCGATTGTTTCTGACTCAAGAAGGACGCCATGGCGTCGTCGTGACTTTTTTGGCCATTCTCGAGCTCAGTAAAGAAGGCTTGATTGAAATCATTCAACACGAACCTTTGACCGAAATCGTGGTCAGAGCGGTTGCTGCAAGTGCTTAAGTTTTAATAAGATTCTCGCGCAAAGGCGCAGAGGAATTTTGCTGTTACCCAAGCTCCAGCTTGGGTAACCTGATCAGGAAGCTCTAGCTTCCCGACAAACAAAGAAGATTGAACGAGAAGGTCGGGGTTGATTAAGAATGTGCGGAGCTTGTGTCGGTCTCATGAAGCTGGAGCTTCCGGAGTGTCTTTCCCAAGCTGGAGCTTAGGAAAGAGCGAGATATGGGGTGGCCGTTTTTAGCTTGATGCGTATGGGTTGCAACCCCGTCTTAAATGTTTCGACCCTGCTAAAGCAATCCAAGATATTTGGGGACAAACCGAAACGTTGGGGACGGGGTAAATAATTCGTCCCGCAGAAGGGGGTGAATTACCGAATTCGTAAAACCACCTCTACGCCCTTTCGCATCTGCGCGAGAAAAAATTTAACAATACGTATTGTCTTAAAAAAAGCAACTTTCTAGCAACTCTCGTGGATATCAAACGAATCGTCGAAGCCCTATTATTCGCATCGGATAAACCGATGACGGTCAAACAACTCCAGCAAACTTTTCCCGAACTCGAACAGCCCGAAATCGAAACGCTGCAAAAAGCCGTTGACGAAATTGTAGAAGATTACGCAACGCGGCCTGTAGCCTTGAAAAAAGTAGCGAGCGGTTACCGTTTTCAGGTTAAGCCGGAATTATCATTTTGGGTCGGACGCTTATTCGAGGAAAAACCGCCTAGATATTCCAGAGCTTTGTTGGAAACGCTGGCGATTATTGCCTACCGACAGCCGGTTACGAGAGGCGATATCGAAGATATTCGCGGTGTTGCGGTCAGCTCGAATATCATTCGCACGCTTCTCGAACGCGAATGGATCAGGATCATTGCGCACAAAGAAGTGCCGGGGCGCCCAGCGCTATACGGTACGACTAAACAATTTTTGGACTATTTCGATTTATCTTCCTTGCATGAGCTTCCGACATTACAGGAAATCAAAGAATTGGATTTATCGGTAGCCAGTAATCAGCAACTAATGCAGGAACAGAGTGAACAGCAAGAAAACAACCGACCAGAAGTCGCAGAACAAGGGCAGGACACCGAATTTAAAGCAGAAGCCGAGACCTTCGTCCAAAGTACGGAAGAATGAAGTAGAGGACTCCGTCGCGATGAAAAAAACATTGACCAAACCCCAGGATGAAACCGGCGAACGCATACAAAAAATCTTGGCGCGCGGCGGTATGGGGTCGAGGCGCGAAATCGAACGCTGGATAGAAGAAGGGCGAGTCAGGCTTAACGGCGTGCAGGCGAAACTCGGTGATAGAATCCAAAACGGCGATCATCTGCAACTTAACGGCCGAGTCGTCCATTGGGAAAAGTTTGCGCACCAAACTACCCGAGTATTGATTTATCACAAACCGGTCGGTGAGGTCGTGACAAGGCAAGATCCGGAAGGCCGGCCGGTCGTTTTTACGCAATTACCTAAGTTGCAAGTCGGCCGCTGGATTTCGGTTGGGCGTCTCGATATCAATACTTCAGGCTTGCTGTTGCTGACCAATAACGGCGAATTGGCCAACCGATTGATGCATCCGTCGATGCAAGTCGATCGAGAATATGCCGTGCGGATTTTGGGCGAGGTTTCCGATGAGGTATTCGAACGATTGAAACAAGGTGTTGAACTTGACGATGGGCCGGCAAAATTCGACGATATTAAATTTCACGGCGGGGAAGGCGCTAATAAATGGTATCACGTCGTCGTTAGTGAAGGGCGGAATCGTTTGGTTAGACGGTTATGGGAATCCCAAGGAGTAACCGTCAGTCGCTTGATGCGCGTACGCTATGGTTTGCTGATGATGCCGGAAGGATTAAAATCTCATGCTTTTCACGAATTGGAATCGAAAACCTTGGATGTCTTGCTCGAATCGGTCGGCTTACCTAAGGAAAAGCCGTTAGCGCCCGGAAAGCAGGGTGTTAAGAAGCATGGATTCTATAAAAAAAACAAGGAGTGAGTTTTAATTTAGTGAGCAGTGAGCAGTAAGCGGTAAGCGGTAAGCAGGGGGAGCAGGGAATGGCTGCGTGGGCTTCAATTTCGCTGGAGCGGTGCTCAGGCGTTCCCACGCAGAGCGTGGGAACGATAATTGCGGGGCTGAATAGTTACAAACATTGTATTACTGCATCGCTCGTTCCCAAGCTCTTTGCTTGGGAATGCAGTACGAGAAGCTCCAGCTTCTCGAGGCTGGTAAGCAAGGGCTTGTGTGAAGGGGCTTTCCTATCGTTCCCACGCTCTGCGCTCATCGTTATACATAAATTGTAGGGTGCGCTGTGCGTACCAAAGTCGTGCCCTAGCGGTTCGGTTAGTACATGAAATGAACAACGCGGGGTTGCCATGGTACGCACAGCGTACCCTACGCGGATCACCTAGCGTTAGGTGAGGGAGATCCGAGGGTGTTAAGGATTTGCTCGTAAATAACTTCCCTATTTTAGGGAGGGTTCGGTTGCTCGATTGGCAGGTGTCGGCGGTAGGGAAAACCGCCGTCAAGCCTACAAGGACGTATTCACGGCGTCCTGCCAAGCGAGTTACCGAATCCTCAACAAAGCGCATAGTTCCAGGACGTTATTTATCACGAAATCCTAAATGACAATAAAAAGTATCGAGGCCTCATTGGCTAAGATTGCAAAAGGGTAATTTTTGACTTATGTATAACGATGAGCGCAGAGCGCAGAGCGTGGGAACGATAATTGCCGGGGGGTTGAATGGTTACAAACATGGTATTACTGCATTGGGTTTATCTGTGATATTGGGACGATTCATAAAGCGCTCAATTTTCTTCCTTTCATGGTAATAAAAAAACGTAACTATTCAGCGCATGCGGTAGGTTGGTGTCAGGTATTGATTTCTAAGGACGCGTTAATACATCCCTGTAAGCTCTGACTGCAACGTCCTGTTGCAGACAGCCTTATAAATCAATGCCTGGCACCTTCTCATACATGACTTATGCTGAATAATTACAAAAAAACAAGCTATAAACATTGTGCTGCATCAGTCCCTCTTTATGGGTGGTTTAACTATATGATTATTAATGAAAAATATGATGAAACGAAATGTTAGTATAAGCCTTTTCATTGTGTTGGTCATGTTAAGTCCTTTTGGTCGAGCCAGCGCATATGAAGATCAAAAAATTATCGCAGGGTGGGTGGAAGACATTATTCTATCTCCGGCGCAAATACGGTTTCGAGCAAAGCTTGATACCGGTGCTAGAACCTCATCGATCCATGCTAAAAATGTTGAAGAGTTCGAGCGGGACGGGCAAAGCTGGGTTCGTTTTACATTGCCGAAAGGTTTGGAAAAAAAAGCTCAAGCGACTACTGTAGAGCTGCCGGTTGTCAGGGAAACGCGAATTAAAAGACATAAACTGGAATCGGCGAAGCGTTTCGTTGTGGAATTAGGGTTTTGTATGAATTCAAATTATTACGAGACGGAGTTCACACTGGCTGACCGAGGCAACTATATTTATCCGGTCTTGCTAGGTCGTAGGTTTCTGGAAAACAAGGTCATTGTTGATCCAAGCGTGAGGCATAAACATTCCAAAAGATTAAAAAATATTATTTGTTCCCCTGGTTTTCCGGAGCCGGTCGTGGAAGAATAATTCGATATCGTTTCTTTCTGATCTTATACCTTTCGCACTTCAAATTTCGGCAGTGCCGGAGGAGGCCTCGGGGTGTCCGGTCGATTTTCGCTCCTGCAAAATCGACATTCACGCCATCCATGGCGTTCATAAAGGCTTTGCCAGCATGGAGCTGGCATAGAGCCTACATGGACGTATTTACGGCGTCCTTTAACGGGCACCCCGAGGCCGAATTTTAATCTACGATGAGTATAGGTCCCATAACAACAATTAATTAATACGGCAATCGTTTTGAAAAACCTTCATGT
This sequence comes from Methylotuvimicrobium alcaliphilum 20Z, assembly GCF_000968535.2. NCBI lineage: Bacteria > Pseudomonadati > Pseudomonadota > Gammaproteobacteria > Methylococcales > Methylococcaceae > Methylotuvimicrobium > Methylotuvimicrobium alcaliphilum. Next base: position 3,696,986 of record NC_016112.1, on the reverse strand, counting down.
CAATGTTTTGGCGTTTATCCTGGTCGGATTGAGCGTCGTGGTCACATATTACAAAATTACAGAGCTAAATCTACCTTTGTTACCGGTCGAGGATGAGATTATTTGGGCTGTGGAAGCCAAGGTAAGCTATAAACCTTCTCCCGGCCCTTCCAAAGTCGATTTAATGTTGCCGAAACAAATTCCCGGATATATGTTTTTGGATGAAAACTTTGTTTCCGGTCGATACGGTCTTACCCTTGAAAGCGTCAATCATAATCGAATCGCTCAATGGGCGGTTCGGCGACCGGCAGGCGAACAGACGTTGTATTACCGGATGCAAATCGTTCCTGGTGAAAAAGAAGCTTTTACCGATAAAAAAGTTCCTTATCCTGAAGAGCCCGAGTATCCGGAGATAATGCAGACGGCCGTTTCGGCATTGTTGGACGATGTCAGAAGCAAATCGGCGGATATCAAATCCTTTACTCAAGAGTTATTGCGAAGGTTAAATGCGCCAAGTCCTGACGACAATGTCAAAATAATCAAAAAAGACGCGACCGGCCCCGAAGCGTGGATGAAGCGAGTGATCGATGTTTTGCATGGGGCGAGGATTCCGACTCGTCAAGTCAACATTCTGATGCTCAAGGATGGAGCTAGGCACAGTAAGTTGGTGCCTTGGCTTCAGGTGCACAACGGTGAAAAATGGTTAACTTTTGATCCGCATTCGGGGGCATCCGGTTTTCCCGAAAATTCAATCATTTGGTATTACGGGAGCGCGCCCTTACTGACAGTGACGGGAGGGAAGTCAGAGAAAATTGACTTTTCGGTCTATAAGCAATCGCTCGGTTTGGCGGCGGTAACCCAGAAGCGAATCGGTAAAATCGATTCGCCGATTATGGAGTTCTCGCTATTCCATTTACCGATTCAAACTCAGAATGTTTACCGGATTTTATTGATGATGCCGATCGGCGCCTTGCTGATCGTTGTTCTGAGAAATGTCGTTGGCTTTAAAACATTCGGCACGTTTATGCCGATTTTGATCGGGATGGCGTTTCGAGAGACCGGCTTGTCTTGGGGGCTTTTTTTATTTGGTTTGCTTATCGCATTCGGTTTGATGCTGCGTTTTTATCTGGAATATTTGCGTTTGCTGCTGGTTCCGAGACTCGCAAGTGTGCTGATCATCGTTGTGATATTGATGACGTTGCTAAGCTTGATGAGCCATAAAATGGGTATCGATCGCGGCTTGTCCGTGGCCTTGTTCCCGATGGTTATTATTTCGATGACGATTGAACGAATGTCCTTGGTTTGGGAAGAGCACGGGGCTTCGGAGGCGCTGCAACAGTGCATCGGTAGTTTATTTATTGCATCGATCGGTTATTTGCTGATGTCGCATCCCGTACTCGAGCATCTTATTTTTGTATTTCCCGAATTATTATTGACGTTTCTAGCGTTTACCTTATTGTTAGGTCGCTATACCGGCTATCGCCTAACTGAGCTGTGGCGGTTTCGTTCCGTCATAAAAGGATAGTCGCATGTCTTGGAAAAATTATTTGCGCCCCTCGAAACGGCTAAGAGATGTCGGTTTATTGGGGATGAATCAGCGTAATGGCGACTACATACTGCGTTACAATCCGCGTAAATATTATCCGTTGGTCGACGATAAGCTGCGAACTAAAAAGCTCGCACAAGCTTCAGGCATTGCCGTCCCCGAACTCTATGCGGTCATTGAAGCGGAGTATCAAATTGCCGGTTTAGCCGAAAAGCTCAAAAACTACGACGAGTTTGCAATCAAGCCTGCGCATGGCAGCGGAGGCGAGGGGATTATCGTTGTCAATGGTCGCAGCAAGAATTGTTATCGCAAACTGAACGGCACCTTGTTGACCGAAGAGGAAATCGGCCATCATATTTCCAATATATTGAGCGGCATGTACAGTTTGGGCGGGCAACCGGATGTCGCCTTGATTGAATACCGGGTCGATTTCGATCCGGTATTCGATCTAGTGAGCTATCAAGGCGTTCCCGATATCAGGACGATTATTTTTATGGGGGTTCCGGTAATGTCGATGCTGCGTTTGCCGACTCGGCTTTCCGACGGTAAGGCCAATCTACATCAAGGCGCGATTGGTGTGGGTATCGATATCGAACAAGGCGTCACCACGACCGGTGTATGGCAAAACGATATGATCGATGCGCACCCTGATTCAGGGAATACGATTACAGGACTAAACTTGCCGAATTGGGAGGAAATCTTACTGTTGTCGGCGGGTTGCAAGGAGTTGGTTTCGCTCGGTTATATCGGCGTCGATATCGTATTGGATTCGAAACTCGGTCCGCTGATGCTCGAAATCAACGCTCGCCCCGGGTTAAGCATTCAATTAGCCAACAAAAAAGGGCTATTACCCCGATTGGAAGCCGTCGAGAAGCTCAAAAAAATTCCTGAAACGGCTGCGGAACGCGTAGAACTCGCCAAAAAACTATACCGGTAGCTATACCCATCGTAGATCAAAATTCAAAGTTAATTGTAGGATACTTGGCAGGACGGGGTTGCAATCCCGTCCTAAGCGTTTCGATCGTGGCCGAAGCAAATCGAAACGTTCGGGGCGGGTTGAATAACCCGCCCCGCGCACCATTTCGCAAGTCATCCGTAGTTACTCAGCCTAAACTAAAAAAGGCACGCGAGGCTTACTCTGCGAGACTGTCGATCACCGCGAGGCTAAAGCTTTGCACCGTAATGTGACGATTCGATTTCATTGCTTGTCTGATGAAACCGTGTCTGCTACTGTCCGGTTTTATCGGTCGGGTTGGGAGAAAAAGCATGTCAAGTAGAATCGATTTTAAGATGGGACTTAATGCCCGGGGCATCGCATCTAAAAAAGAACACGCTAACGCCTATCGAATTTATGTGTTGGGGGATTTTTCCGGAAAGCGTGATACTGCGTGGAGTCAACGTAATATTCAAAGGATCGACAGCGATACTTTTGAGCCGGTAATGACTCAAATCAGGCCGACGCTCGATCTTGACTCGGGTGTGACATTGCATTTTGAATCGATCGAAGACTTTCATCCGGATGCCTGGTTTAACAAAATCCGGATTTTGGCTGACTTGCTCGAATTAAAAAAAGCGTTGAGTAACCCGAAAACGGCGGCGCAGGCTGCGGCGAAAATTCAATCGTTCAATCAAACCGACCCTAATCAAAACATTTCGGCCCAAACGCAGCAAGTCGATGCCGAGACCGAAGCGGATACCTTGCAACGTTTGCTGGGCAAAGCGCCGGAGCCCAAGACCGATAAAGCCGACACGGTGGAAAGGTTGATCGAACGGGTCGTGTCGCCTTATATAACCAAGGATGTTAGTTTGCAGTATCAGGCTTTGATTGATGTAATCGAAAAGACGGTCAGCCAATTTTTGCGAACCCTACTGCAACGACAGGATTTTAAAAGCCTCGAGTCCCTTTGGCGAGCCACCGAAGCGCTAGTCAATGAAGAGTATGCGGACGAGCAGTGCTTCTTTTTAGTCGATATCAGCCAAGCCGAATTAATGGCCGCTGTCAATGAAGGGGGCAGCGAGTTTAAAGAGCGCTTGTTGGCGCATGTTCAATTGGACGACGAAGGGCGGGATGTATTGTTGGTCGGCGATTTTAGCTTTGCCGGCAGTGCTGAAGATGCTGAATTGCTTAAGTTTTTGGGTGCTACGGCAAAAGCTTGCGGCGGCTGTTTTCTTGGTGCTGCGGGCCAGTCATTGATCGATAGCGCGATCTTAGGGGAGTCTAAAAAAGACGGCGATTGGACTCGATACCTTAGCGAGATTAATGCCGATAGCGTGGTGCTGGCATATCCTCGCTACTTATTGAGATTACCCTACGGATTGAAGCGTGACCCGGTTGAAACATTGGCTTTTGAAGAGTGTTCGGAGGTCCCTGTCCGGAATGAACTGCTATGGGGAAATCCGGCCCTGTTATGCGCTCGTGCGCTAATAAGAATGACTCAAGAAGACAGTACGGACAATGCATTATTGATGAGCGATGTGCCGGTATTTAGTTATATCTTGGATGATGAGCCGGTTTTGCAGCCCGGCGCCGAAACATTATTGAATGAGACTCAAGTCAATGCTTTGTTATCGAAAGGCATCGCACCGTTGATTGGATTCCGTCAGCGTCAAGGCGTTCAGTTTCCGATAATTACGACGTTGGCGGATCGTTGAGTTAAATCGGTCAAGCCCCCGCTTTGCGCTCATCGTTATATACCCGTCGTAGATCAAAATTCGGCACCTGGGTGTCCGTCAAAGGACGCGCCGTGAACCCAGCACCTAAATTATCCAAGACAATTAACCATGGCCAATGGGCTATGGAATTTAGGTGCTGGGTAAATACGTCCATGTAGTCTCTATGCCAGCTCCATGCTGGCAAAGCCTTTATGAGCGCCATGGATGGTGTGAATGTCGATTTTGCAGGAGCGAAAATCGACCGGACACCCCGGCGCCTCCTCGGGCACTGCCGAAATTTGAAGTGCGAAAGGTATAACAACGAGCGAAGAACCTTGGGAAACAGAATAAATCGACGGATTTTCCAGAATTAAATTGACAATGCTAATAATCGGCCTACAATGAGTTCCAGCTAGAAAACTAGATTTACCTTTGTTTACCATTTCGATGTCTCTTCAGTAGTTATTCGTCCTGTTTTTCATATAGTAACTCCATCGTTATCAGCTTTACCCGCCTTTCTTAAGGCTTTTAATTTAAAATTTTATAGGACTTACTATGAATACTGCAGCAATGACTACCGGCACCGTTAAATGGTTTAATTCAGATAAAGGTTTCGGTTTTATCGAACAACAACAAGGTCCGGACGTTTTCGTCCATTTCCGGAATATCCTGAGCGGCACCAGCAGCTACAAATCACTGGATGAAGGCCAACACGTTCAGTTTAAAATTACTCGCGGTCCAAAAGGTCCGCAAGCCGAAGAAGTCACGGTTATCTAAACCGGTTTAAAAAACCCGCGCTCATGAACTGAGCGCGGGTTTTTTTATGCCTGAAAAAAGGCTGCGTATTTTGCGAGTTAGTTGTGCGGAGTTCGAAACCGAGAAAAGATGGCTCCTTTGCGGGGCGGGTTATTTAGCCCGTCCAGGCCAAGGCCAAATACTAAGTTAAGCTGTCCAGAAATAATAAGTAACCTAGCAGGACGGGGTTTGCAACCCCGTCCTAAACGTTTCGACTTTGGCCGAAGTAAGCCGAAATGTTTAGGGCAAACCGAAACATTGGGGACGGGTTAAATAACCCGTCCCGCAAAAGGTACCCAACGTTTTGTTTCTGCCAAGAAATTTGAAGTGTGAAAGGTATAATAGGTAAATGTTAAAGCAGGATTAACATTATGGTTGCGCTATGAGTAACGACAAACAAAATAACTTTGAATTATTGGCAAAAGAGTTCGAGCTTAAACCTTCGGATTACTATTTCCTAGATCTGATCCCGTTAATTGAAATGATATGGGCCGACGGCGAAAATCAACCAGCCGAGCTGGCATTGCTGTATCACTTTACGATAGAACACATTGCGCACCTTGACCGCGCGGCGGGAATTCCATTGATAACGACCGAGGATGCCAATGATTTTTTGGAGCGCTTCGCGCACCGGCGACCGCCGCAAAGACTGCTTGACGCGCTGAGCGAATTGGTCCTCGATTCTGCGTCATCGGCCGATTCCGAGCGAAATCGAAGCATTCTGAAATATTGCATGGACATTGCCGCTGCCTGTACGACACAGTACCCCTATGCCTTGCGGGGCCGTATCGTCGATAGCGAAAAGGTTTTGCTCGATAAACTCTTTGCCGCGTTTCAAAATAGGCATTACTTCGACGCGAACTGAGGACTGAGACGCTATCTTAGGCTTTTAATTTCATCGTTCCCACAAAAGGGTTCCGAATTCTGTGGGAGCGATCCCCTGATCGCGATTTCGAAGCCGGGAAAGTTAGGTGATAATAAATGGTATCGAGGCCGCATGCGCTATGGCATGACGGTAATACACGATTTATGTATAACGATGAGTGCTCTCCGTGGGCACCAGAAAACCGAATACCAATAACGAGAATATCCATGGAAACCTTTGAAAATTTTGTTGCGACTTTGTCAGGCTGGGTCTGGGGCGCACCGATGCTTATTTTACTAGTCGGTACCGGACTGTATTTGACGATTCTGTTGCGCGGCTTGCAATTCCGCGCGCTCGGGCACGCTTTGAAATTAATTTTCGACAAGGATCATCAGGGTGTCGGCGATATCAGTCATTTTGCGGCCTTGACCACGGCATTGGCGGCCACGGTCGGAATCGGCAACATCGTCGGCGTGGCAACCGCGATTACGCTAGGTGGGCCCGGAGCGGTCTTTTGGATGTGGATGACCGGCATTGTCGGCATGGCGACAAAGTATGCCGAGGCGGTCTTGGCGGTTAAATATCGTGAGCAAGGCAAGCATGGTATGCGCGGCGGGCCGATGTATTACATTGCGAAGGGTGCGGGGCTCCCTTGGCTGGGCTGGCTGTTTGCGCTGTTTACGGCCTGTGCGGCGTTCGGCATCGGCAACATGACGCAAGCCAATTCGGTCGCGGTTATGTTGGGCAATATCTTCGGCGTTGAAGCCTGGGTGACCGGCGTTGTTTTGATGTCGTTGACCGGCTTCGTGCTAATCGGCGGTATTCGCTCGATCGGCCGATTTACCTCGATGCTGGTGCCGTTCATGATCGTGCTATATATCGGCGCCGCGTTGACCGTGGTCGCTATTAACATCAATCAAGTGCCGGAAGCCTTGCGGCTGATTTTTTATCATGCCTTCAACCCGATCGCGGCGGGCGGCGGATTTGCCGGCGCGACCCTTGCCTCGGCCATCCGCTTCGGCGTGGCGCGCGGAGTGTTTTCCAACGAATCCGGGCTCGGATCCGCGCCGATTGCCGCCGCGGCCGCGCGGACTTGCGATCCGGTCAAGCAAGCATTGGTATCGATGACGCAGACCTTTATCGATACCTTGCTGGTCTGTACGATTACTGCGCTGGTCATTCTAACCGCGACGCCGTGGACCGAAGGCGTCAGCGCCGGCGTATTGACTAGTTTGAGCTTTGCCGAAACGCTGGGGGATAAGGGCACATTGATCGTAGCGTCGGCGACCGGCTTGTTCGCGTTTTCGACCTTGATCGGCTGGAGTTATTACGGCGAGAAAGCGATCGAATATTTGCTCGGTGCGAGAGTCGTCGTTCTTTATCGTGTCGCCTTCGTGGCCGTCATTCCGGTCGGTGCGATGCTGCAGCTGGACTTGGTGTGGAATTTCTCGGATCTGATGAACGGTTTGATGGCCGTCCCTAATCTGATAGGGCTGTTGTTGTTGTCCAAAGTCGTGCGGGATGAAACGCGGCGTTATTTTAACGCGCGTTCGAATGACGCGGGGCATCGGCTGAAAAACCGAGTAACTCGCTAAGGAATAAATTGACAGGTCATGGGGTTGGCTGTTAGACTTTTTGTCCTTGATTGTCAAAGCCTTGGCAGGGAATTCTATCGTTTTCCCTGTGAGAATCGACTCGGCTAACTGACCTGTACCTTTGGCAATCCGAACCGATTGTTCGGCACGAAATCAAGGCGCTTTCGTTTAGGAAACTGTAAGTTAATACCGTATTGAAGAAATCCATGAGTGTACTGTTATAGAGGATATGAACCGGTCTCGGAAAATATTGAAAAGGTTTCTCGAATTGTGACAACACGGGTTTTTTTCAATCCGGTTATCTGTAATCATGCTGAGTAAGGAAAAATATAATAAAAAAAACTAACCGACCGAAGATCCAAGCGTTCTTAGGGTGGTTTAAAAATGTCGAATGGAATCGTTGGCTCTTAACAAAAACAGAATTGGGCACTATCGATTGATAACCCAAGGAGAGGTTAAAAATGAACATTCAATTTAAACAATGGTGGGGCGAGTTTCTTCGAGACGAAGAAGGTGCGAGCGGTATCGAATATGCGCTAATTGCCGCGATGGTTGCGATTGCGTTGGTTGCATTCGTCCCCGGCATCAACACAGCTGTAACAACAATTTTTCAAGGTATTCAAGACGCACTGACTCCTGGTCCTTGAGCTAGTTTGTCGATTTCGGCCGTGTTGAATTAATGCGCGCAACCAGGTTTGATCGTGGATTCACAGCATGAACCTATTAGCGGCGGCGTCGGTGCCGATTTGGATTTTAGGTGTGTGGGCCGTCGTTTGCGGCCTGTATGATCTCGTTCGACGCCGCCTACCCAATAAACTGACACTCGGCGCGCACTTGGCGGCGCTGGCCGCTTATGCGGTAATCGGGGAAGGCTGGCTGGGGTTGACTTTTATGTCGGCTTTGGCCGGCTGGGCCTTGGCGCTGGTCATGACGCTGCCCGGCTATGTGTTCAAAAAACTCGGTGCGGGCGATGTCAAATTATTTGCCGCGATGGGCTTGCTCGGCGGCGTCGATGCGGTACTGATTACCTTTGTCGTGGCGGGGTTGCTGTCAGGCGTAACAGTCATCTTGTGGCTGACGGCCTACCGCTGGTCGTTTTTGTTGGTGCGCTTGGGTATTTCCCTTGCCGGGGTGCCGGAACCCAAAGGCAGGTTCCTGCCGTTCGGTGCGGCGCTGGCGGCCGGTTTCCTCGTGGCATTGTTTGCCGCCGCTTCCGGATTTTCGCTGTCGCTGCGCGGTTGAGCGGCTTCAACATAAAGGACTGGTCATGAGACAGGTAGCGAGTCCTATCGGAGATACCAACATCAAACCTCCTTCCGGCCGCTTGCGCGGCCAACGCGGCGCGGCGGCGATCGAGGCGGCCCTGCTGTTCGTCATTTTTTTCACGCTGTTTTACGCGATCGTCAGTTATTCGATTCCGATGATGATGATGCAGGTCTTCAATCACGCGGCGTCCGCCGGTGCCCGGGCGGGCGTTGCGGTGGAGCGGAGTTATTTCGACGATGAAGAAAATGCCGAAGCCGCCTATCTCACTGGCGTCGAAGCGAGGGTGCGCGATGTCGTCGAAGCGTTTCTGGATGATACCCTGCTGCCGTCCGCGCGCGCGAATGCCGATGTGAATCTCACATGGGACAATGATATCTTGATCGTGACCGTCAGATATGCCGGTTATCGAGCCAATCCGCTGGTGCCGATCTTGCGTTTTCCGGTCATCGGCGATGTGCCGAGAGTGCCCGACGACCTGATCGGCCGGGCCGCCGTGCAGGTTTTGTAGGCAAAAAACTTGTCATGCGCTTCCTGGGAACCCATCATGGGATTCATTCCTATTCTCAGCGCCCTTATATACCCTTTGCTAGTTAAATTTCGGCGCCGGGGTGCCCGTCAAAGGCCCAGCACCTAAATCCAGCACCTAAATTCCATGGGTCTTTGGCAATGATTCAAAATTATGGCTAATTTAGGTGCTGGATGAATTATCTAAGACAATTAACCATAGCCAATGGGCTATGGAATTTAGGTGCTGGGTGAATACGTCCATGTAGACTCTTTGACAGCATCCATGCTGTTCCCTCACCTAGCGTTAGGTGAGGGATCAAACCCCGGCACCTCCATACGCTAACCTGATTAGCAAGATGCTTCAGCTTGCCGAAGCCAAGTGTCCGAGCAGGGGCCAGTCGTAGTCGTAAAAACTAAAATATGCTGTTACCCAAGCTCCAGCTTGGGTAACCTGATCAGGAAGCTCTAGCTTCCCGACAATCAAGAAAAATTGAACGAGCGAGTCGGGGTTGAGAGTGAGCGGAGGTTGTGTCGGTCTCAGGAAGCTGGAGCTTCCGGGGTGTTTTTCCCAAGCTGGAGCTTGGGAAAAAGCGTGATGTGGGTGGCCGTTTTTAGCTTGACGCGCATGGCTTACGAACCCCGTCTTGCTAGGGGTAATGCTGATCTTTGGGCTTTAGCTAAAGAAACTTGCTAATCAGGTACGCCAATGCCGAAATTTGAAGTGCGAAAGGTATACATACATAGCAATAACGATAAAGTACGCGGGTTAATGTCGTAGAATAGCTACCCGGCAAATTTTCCATTTACAATGAGCCGTAAAAGCAAGCAGGAGTCGTCATGAACAGTACGGTGTTACGGGTATTGGCAATTTTATTGGCAATCGGAGCCGTGGCTATCGGTTATCTCGGCTATAAAGCCAGCCAGACTCCAGCGAAACCCGAGCCGGCAGTTGTGGAGCAAGTCCAGCCGAAAGGCGAGGAAGTGGTTTTTGCGGCGAGGGATATTCCGGCCGGTCAGGTTATCGCCGAGGCGGATTTAACCACTGCAGTCGTGCCGACGCGTCCGGTGCGCTCTTTTGCATCGGCGGCCGAGTTAACCGGACGTAAAACCAGAGTCGATATTGTCGCCGGCGAAATGCTGCTCGGCAGTCATTTTCCAACGTATAGCCAATTGGCGCTGGCTCTGCGGCCCGGAGAGCGCGCGCTTGCCGTCAAAGTGGATGAGGTGATCGGTGCCGGAGGATTCATCGAACCCGGCGATCATGTCGATGTGTTGCTTTATTTGCGTAGCGACCGGGAAGTCGGCAACGATAGCTCGGCGCAAGTCGTATTGTCGGATGTGCGCGTGCTGGCTTTCGGCAATATGTTGAGCTTGCCGGAGCAAAGTGTGGATGAGGAGGATGCTCGGTCGAGCGGAAAGGATCAGGCCAAAGCTAAGGATGGCGCTAGTAAACCTGCATCGACGCGGCAAAAAAAGGACGTGGAACCCACCGGCAAAAAAAGTAAAACGGCCGTGTTGGCGATTAGTGAGACAGATACTTCGACGCTGATGCTGGCCGAATCCGGCGGTAGAATTCGTCTTGCTTTGCGAGGGCCCGAAGAAAGCGTTTCGCCGGTCGACGAAGAGGCTTTATTGCAAGCCGGTTTGTCGCTTCCCCAACCGGAAGTCGCTTTGGATGAAAGGTATCAAGTGCTATTGAAAGATCTCGTTCGAGGCGGGCGTCATGGTGAATACGAGGAGATGGGCATAACGTATGAAAGCGAGGCAAAAGCCGGTATAGTCATTCATAGGGGTAATGCTCAAAGGGGCTATTCAACGCAAACTTTATCCTTTCCTCCTTAGATTCAAATGGTTACCGAGGGATACGATGCGCAACCCTAGGCGCGCTTGATCAATAATAATAACTAAATTTTAAAGAGCGGTTTATCTTTATACCAATGAATATATTGAAAGTTATACTAGCCGTGCTGCTTTTGGCGATAGGAGACGTTTCGGCTGCGGCTAAACTGAGCATCGATCTCGAGGTGGGCAAGCAGTGGCGCGCGCCTTCCGATAGAGCGATCAAGCGAGCCGCTATCGGTAATGACGAGATTGCCGATTTACAAGTCGATGGCAATCTGTTGTTGGTGATGGGAAAAAAGCCCGGCAAAACGGATTTAATGGTGTGGTACGGTGATGACGCCGAACAACCGAGTCTGCAGGTCGAATTGTTGGTCGTGGCGTCGGCCGATTTGAAGCAACGCGCGGTTAATCGGCTCGATAATGCCGATTTTCAAGTGCGGGAGGCCGGCGATAAACTTGGCTTATCGGGCGGTAGCCGCTCATTGGAAGATCACGCCCAAGTGCGCCAGGCTCTGGATACGAAAAGCGATGCAGCGATCGACGCCAGTGTGCTGGATTTCGAGACACAGGTGCAAATCGATATCAAGATCGTCGAAGTCAGCCGCAGACGCTTGCAGAACGCAGGCCTGTTTCTCGGTAAAAACACGGCCAACACGACACTGGCTTTATCCACGCCGGGCAATATGACCGGCGTTCAATCCGCCGGCGAAGGCGCTTTATCTTTGTTGAGCAGCGGTTTTTTTCCGCATGCCCAGGCCTTCAATTTTCTCTACGGGAATGCTACCGAAGGCATACTCGGTGTGGTATCCGTTCTCGAAAACAACGGTTTCGCTTATACATTGGCCGAGCCCTCGTTAATGGCGATGAGCGGGCAAAGCGCTAATTTTTTGGCGGGCGGTGAATTTCCTATTCCCGTTCCCCAAGGTGGCGCTCAGTCTGGCAGTAATACCATTGAATTCAAGGAGTTTGGGGTGCGTGTGTCGTTGACGCCGACTGTGCTGGATCGAAACCGTATCGCTTTAAAAGTCGCCCCCGAAGTCAGTGAGCTGGATTTTACCGCCGCTATTCAAAGCGGCGGCGTCGCGGTGCCGGCCTTGCGCGTCCGCCGAACCGATACCAGTATTTCGTTGGGCGACGGCGAGAGCTTCGTGATCAGCGGCTTGGTCAGCCAGAATACCATCGGCAGCGTCGATAAATTCCCATGGCTAGGTGATATTCCGGTTCTCGGCGCATTTTTTCGGTCCACACATATTGATCGCAACGATAGGGAGCTAATTATGGTGGTAACTCCGCATGTGGTGCAGCCGCTCGCGAAGGGCGCCGATTTGCCGCCGATGCCGGGCGAACGCTTCCGGAAATACGATCCTAATTTCTTCGAGGTGTTTTTTAAGGAAACCGGAGAATTTAAAACTAAAACACCAGTACGCTCTGGATTTTCGGATTGACCTATGGCTGCTATTCGCAAACAAAGTTTCATTGCCGTTACCAACGATCAGGATCATATCCGCTGGCTGAATACGGTTTTCAAGGACGAAGGAGAGGTGGTTGTCGCCGATTCGCCATCCTTGGAGCGTGTGCGTCAAATTCTCGACTTGACCGGGGCGCAGGTCGTGTTCGTGTTGCTGCATGCTCAATCTCACCGACAGGACGCGGCGCTAATAGAAGGCTTGGTGGCTTTTAAACCGATGCTCTCTGTTATCGCAATGGCGGAACAGGCCGATAACGAACTGATACTTTCGGCAATGCGCTCAGGCGCGCGCGATTTCATTTTGACCCTGAGCCGGCCCGGTGAAGTGATCAATTTGGTCAAGCGCTTGGCAAGTCGAGCGCCCGCCCCCAATATCCCGACCGAATCGGTCGGCGCGATCACGGCGTTGGTTAGCGCCCGGCCCGGTTCCGACACGCCGATGCTCGCATTGCATCTGGCCTTGGCGATGCAGGGGGAGCGCACCGAACGCAATGCCTTGTTGATCGATCTCGGTAATCCGGCCGGAGATACCTTGACCTATCTCGGGCTCGCTTCGCCATACAGTTTCATCGACGCGGTGCGCAGTCTGCGCCGGCTGGATTCGATGCTGATCGATAGCGCGTTCGCCAAGCATGAAAGCGGGCTAAGTTTGTTGGCCTTACCGGAGGAGCAAGGCGCGATGAGCGAGATTACTTCGGCCGATATCTATGTATTGCTCGGCATGTTACGCCGATATTTTCCTCGAATCGTGATCAATCTGGGCGGAGTGCCGCGGTCGGATTTTCTATATCTGTTGCTGAGCAATGCCGATAATACGCTGGTCGTGGTCGAACAGAGCGTTCCCAGCTGTAAGCAAAACATGCAGTTGGTGAAAAAAATGATCGAACATAAAATCTCGATGGATTCGGTCGAGTTGGTCGTCGACCGCTATTTGCCGCAATTGCCGCCCGATGCCGAGAGTCTGTCCCGAGGCTTTGGCTTGCCCTTGCAGGCTACCTTGCCGCCTTCGGGAATGGCGCGCCTGGCGATGATGAATTCCGGGGATAGTTTGTTTAAATGCGCGCCTCGCGACCCTTACACGTTGGCGATAAAAAAACTGGCGAAAAGAATCGTCAGTCGCGGTAAGGCAGACGAGGCGCGAAAGCCAGACAAGGATACGGGTTTTTTCAAGAATGTGTTGGCGTGGTTTGGCACTAGGTAGGAGTATCGGGAATGGCGTTCAAGTATCCTCTCAATGACTACAGTTTAAAGCATACCGAGACCTATCAGGATCTCAAATACAGTTTGCATCGTTATTTGATCGACTGCGTCGAAGATGATGGCGTGCCGCTTAATGATTGGTCGCGCGAGCAAATTCGCGGATATGTTTTCGATCATGTGTCGCGTTACGCCGGACAACGGCAAATTGCCGTGACCAGTTACGATCTCGACGACCTGACCGAAGATATGATTAGCGAGCTAACCGGGTTCGGACCGCTCGAGTCGTTGCTGGCCGACGACAAGATCAGCGATATTATGGTCAATGGCGCGAAGAATATTTTTCTCGAGCGTAATGGCCTAGTTGAAAAGGCGGATTTGCGGTTTATCGACGACGATCATGTATTGCGCGTCATTCGCCGAATCATCGCGCCGCTCGGGCGTCGTCTGGACGAGTCGAGCCCTATGGTCGACGCCCGCCTGCCCGACGGCAGCCGGGTCAATGCGATCATTCCGCCATTGGCGATAGACGGCCCTTGTCTTTCGGTGCGTAAGTTTCGGAAAGACCCGTTACGCGATTCGGATTTATTGGTATACGGTTCGATCAATGAAGCGATGCTGGAATTGCTACGCAAGGCGGTGACTTACCGTTGCAATATTTTGATCAGCGGCGGTACCGGCACCGGTAAGACGACCCTATTGAATATTCTGAGCCGCTTCATCGATGTCAATGAAAGGATAGTCACAATCGAGGACGCCGCTGAATTGCAGTTGGGCCACAGTCATGTGGTGCGCCTGGAAACGCGTCCGCCCAATGTGGAAGGCGAGGGCGAAGTTAAAGCGCGCGATTTGGTGCGCAATGCCTTGCGGATGCGTCCCGATCGCATCATTCTGGGCGAGGTTCGCGGCGAAGAGGTATTGGACGTGCTGCAAGCGATGAATACCGGGCACGACGGTTCGATGAGCACCGTGCATGCCAATAGCGCCAGGGATGCCCTGGTCCGGCTGGAAATGTTGTCGGCCTTGGCGAATTTTCAAGGCGGGATAGAAATTCTTCGGCAAATGATTGCCTGCGCAATCGATATCATCGTGCAAATTACCCGTTTTTCCGACGGCACGCGCCGCATCACATCGATAACCGAAGTTGGGGATTTGCGTGACGGGCAGATCATGCTCAACGAATTGTTCGGTTACGACCGGCTTCGTAAGTGTTTTACCGTGATCAACAGCCGCCCCTCCGGGCAGAAGTTCGAAGCCGATTCCGGCGCGGTTTACTCCGGCGAAGGAGCAAATTTTGCTTAGCCAGCAAATTATGATTTTCGCGCTGGCCGTCGCATTGCTGGCCGGTGCGTTGTTCATCTATTCGCGTAGTCAAAAGGAAGCTCTCGTCGAGAAAGTGGGGCGGCGCATGGCCGAAGCCTCCGGAATGGAGGCGAAAGTGCTGTTGCCCCAGGAAAGCCGGCGCTTGCCATGGCTTGATCGCCTGTTTTGGCGAGCAGGAATGGAAGTTAAGCCTCGGCAGTTTGTTTCGGGTATCTTGTGTTTGTTGTTGATGGCTATCCTGACAGGCTTAGCGAAAGGTCTAGCGTTCGGCTTGGCGGTACCCTTGGCTGTTGTGGCGGTCGTCTATCTGTGGCTGGTATATAAAGCAAAAAAACGCATCCGGTTGATCTTGATGCAACTGCCTTTGTTTCTCGATCAAGTGCTTCGAGGGCTCGGCACCGGCCGAAGCATGGAAGGCTCGTTACGGCTGGCCGCCGAGGAAACGCCCGATCCGCTCAAGAGCATTATCGGCCGTATATTCCGCGCCAACGAATTGGGTGCCGATTTGGGCGAGGCGATTCAGGAAGCCGCCAATCTGTATCGGATCGATGAGCTATATTTACTGGCCTTGGCGATTAGGATCAATCGTAGTTACGGCAGCAGTGTGCGGGATTTGCTGCAAAGCGTGGCCAACATGATCAACGAACGCGAGGCGGTGCGGCGGGAGTTGCGGTCGTTGACCGGCGAAACCCGGGTAACCGCCTGGGTGCTGGGTTTGATGCCGCCGGGCATGGCCGCCTATATCATGATCATGAATCCGAAGTATTTGGAAACTATGTGGCAGGACCCGTCCGGGAAAATCATGCTGATCGTGGCGACGGGCATGCAAATAGCCGGAGCCGTTATCTTATGGCGCATGATTAAAAGCATATAGGAATCGTCGTTTATGGAATT
Source organism: Methylotuvimicrobium alcaliphilum 20Z (assembly GCF_000968535.2). Lineage (NCBI taxonomy): Bacteria > Pseudomonadati > Pseudomonadota > Gammaproteobacteria > Methylococcales > Methylococcaceae > Methylotuvimicrobium > Methylotuvimicrobium alcaliphilum. The sequence goes on along the minus strand of NC_016112.1, from coordinate 3,681,057 downwards.
GTGGATGTATCTGTCGATGGCTTTGCTGCTGGCGTTGGCGGGCGTGTTACTGCTGTGGACGGCAAATCGTTCCGGCAACGCCTCGCCGGCGGCGCAGCGCCGGTTCCATGAATTGCTCAAGACCGGGGTGCGTTCGGGAAGTCCCGAAGAAGGCTGGATATTGGCGTCGGCGGAACGCATGGGCGGTAAAACGCTGGGCAAAATATTCGTCGGATCGGACCAGGAAGAAATGACTCGGCTCTTGAAACAGGCCGGTTGGCACGCGCCGCGCAAACGTCTGGTGTTTTGGTCGGCAACTTGGCTGACACCCTTTGCCTTGGCGTTGCTCGGCGGGGTTTTTGGCGCCGCTGATGGCGATATGACGGGGACGCAAAAAATGGCGTTGGTGTTCGTCGCCTTTGTGTTGGGCTTTCTCGCGCCGCGTTATCTCTTGCGCTACCGCGCCGCCGCGCGCCGTAATGCGTTGGCCCGGGAAATGCCTACCGCGATTTATTTATTGCGCATGCTGTTCGATGCGGGGCTTTCTACCGAACATACCATACGCGTGATGCACGAAGAAGGGCGGATTTTGATGCCCAATCTTTCAGAAGAATTAGTTGGTGTGCTGCAGCGCTTCGACGCCGGACACGATAGGGCCGAAGCTCTGAGCGAGATGGCCGCGCCGCTCGAGGTGAACGAGTTGAGCGATACAGTCGCGATCATCAAACAAGTCACGCGCTATGGCGGTAATATCCGCGAGTCGTTGGCGAACTTTGCGCAATTGATCGAAGAGCGTCAACAATCGGCGATGCGCGAATATGTCAATCGCTTGTCCGCTAAAATGTCGATCGTGATGATGATTTTTCTTTTTCCGGCCTTGCTGATTTTTCTGGCCGGGCCGGGATTTTTGGCTTTGGCGAGGGGGTTGATGAATGTTGCCGGGTGAACGTGTGCGCGTTGGCGTCTTGCTGAGTATTGTCGGAGCGGTGATGACCGGCTGCGGACTGTTGCCGCCCAAAGACGGTATCGACAGGGATCGGAATGATCAGGCTCAGGTTCTTGCGAGATCTTGCGGAGACGATCCCAAACCGGAGCAAAACGTCAAACTCGATTTGATCCGCCAGCTCATGGATGGCGGAAAGCTTTACGCGGCATTGGCGCACTTGGACGAAACGCACTCGTCCTCGTTGCAGGCTGCTTACTTGCGTGCGGAAATTTTGCGCAGGACGGATCACGCGGACAAGGCCGAAACGTTTTACCGTAAGTTACTGAAAAGTTGCTTGGCGGGCAGGGGTTATCACGGGCTAGGGCTGATCGCCGGTAGAAAACAACGTATTAATGAGGCTATTTATTATTTACAAAAAGCCGCTGATGAATTGCCGGTCGATTTACGCGTACGCAACGATTTAGGTTATGCCTTGCTGCTGGGCGGCCGCTTCGATTCGGCTCGCGAAGAGTTTTTGACGGTTCTGGAGCTCGATGGCGGCGATCGTTTAGCCGCCAGTAACATGATCTTGCTGCTGTCGATGATGGGCAAGGAGCAGGAGTTACGGGTTTTTTCCGAGCATTTGCGCATGGACGCGGAAACGGTTGCACAGTTGCAGCTGCAAGCCGAGGGAATTAAGGCGTCTTTGGACGTGGAAGGTGAAGGGGAGTGATGAAAGAAGAAAGGTGAAAGGTGAAAGAGGAAAGAGACTTGGCAGGACAGGGTTTGTAACCCCGTCCTAAACGTTTCGACCGTGGCCAAAGCAAATAGAATGTATGGGGCGGATTGAATAACCCGCCCCGGTGTCGGTGAAGCCCCCTTGTGGGAGCGACGCCTTCGTCGCGATTTCGAAGCCGGGTGCGTTAGGTAACAATAAAGGGTATCGAGGTCGCATTAGCTAAGATAGCAAGGGTAAGTATTCAGATCCCGTTGGCAAATAACGGTAATTCAGGTGTACTTGATGGCCTCCCCCTTAAAAAAGGCTATGTTCGCGTTAGCAGTTGAAACGATTCTCTTTCCTACTAAATAAACCACTTAGGAAATAGTCAATGATTGCTTTCCAATACACTGAGCGTGGAAGAGGGTACGATTACTCGCTTGACAGGACGCCGTGAATACGTCCATGTAGGCTTGACGGCAGCTATCCCTGCTGCCGACACCTGTCAATCGAGCAACCGTACCCTCCTTTCAGCCATTGGCGCGATATTGAAAAAAAAGTTATTCAGAGTTGAATCCTTGGGGTTCATGTTGGCTTTAAGTTCAAAAGTATCAACTATTAACGCGAACATAGCCTTAAAAAAAGGGGACTGAATATTTACTGGCAAGGCGGTAATTACGATTTTTAGGACTCCTACGCTGGCGCGGTGGGACCGAGATAAACTTAGATTATTAAAGGGGGAATGATGTCCATTAATTCGATCGCGGCGGGCTTGTCGCTGATATTTTTGTTTAACGCCGGCAGTGCGCTTGCCGAATCTCCGAAGGAGCGTACGCTCGGAGAGGACACCCGGCGCTGGCTGGAACTGCAACGGAGCGGAAGCGTGGCTTCTTCGACGCGGCAGACGGTTTCGGGGCCGGTCGCGCACGAGATTCATAAGCGCTATGTCGAAAGCTTCACGCATACAATTCCCGAGTATTTCAAAATGAATCAAGACGGCATAAGCAGCGGTTCTTCGAACTAACGATCATGAAGATGCTGTCATCACCCCGGATAATGAAAATGCTCAGGGTGGCGGGTCCGGTTACTCGCCAGACACCTGTCTTGCGAGCAACCGCACCTTCCTCGGAACCGACATTGTTTTTCATATCGAAAATTTAGATAAAGAGTCCCAATCTACGAACTTTCACAGTAATATTCGGCGCGAATGCCGTTGGAGCAAGAGTTGAGCAGTAACGCCATGCATTCGTTAAACAAACCTTGGGAAAGCCCCAGCCGCTGCGCACGATCGCTCACTCGACAACGAGGCGCCTTGGGTATTCTGGGTGCGATGGTATTGCTGCTGTCGATCTTGTTTACCGCGCTGGCAGTCGATACCGGGCGCTTGATGATGGAGCAGCGGCGCTTGCAGACCGTAGCCGATATGGCGGCCTTGGATGCCTCCTCGCAATCCGGTTGGTGCGGCGACGGCAGTTTATCGACCGCGGAAGCGGCCGCGCAGGCCAGCGCGGCGCGCAATAATCATCCGGTGGCCGGCGACAGAACGCTGGAAGTTTTACTGGGTACGATCTCGCTGGGCGAGGGCGGCGTCAGGCATTTCATGATGGATAATCCGGCCACGTCGACGGCGGTGCGGGTGACCGCCGGCAATACCGTGCCGGCGAGTCTATTCGCCGGCGGAATACTAGGACGAGAGGCCACCTTGCAAGCGACTGCGGTCGCCGAACGCCGGGCATTGGCCGGGTTTTCCGTCGGTAGCGGATTGTTGTCGTTGGATAGCGAGAAATCGACGGTTCTCAATATCTTACTCGGAGAGATTCTGGGATCTTCACTCGATCTCAGTGCGGTTTCTTATGAAGGTATTGCGAATACTAATATTTCTCTGCTGAGTCTGGTGCAAGCCGCGGCCGGCGTCGGCACCGTCAATGAGTTGTTGAAAGCCCCGCTGTCGGTAGGCGAGTTGCTGCAAATTTACGCGAATGCGGTGAACGATTCCGATGTCGTGGCATTAGAGGTAGTCGCGGCAATGCAGACCTTGGCGAGTGCCGCCGTTTCCAATGCCGAGCTGACATTAGGGGACGTCTTGGCCGTGACCGCGCCGAATGTGGAGCAGGCAGCTTCGGTCGAGGTTAATTTGCTCGATCTGCTTACCACGACAGCCTTGGTCGCCAATGGTGACAACGCGCTGACGCTGCCTTTGAATTTCGGATTGCCGGGAGGGCTTGCATTAAACACTGTGCTATATGTGATAGAGCTGCCGCAACTCGCCATAGGCCCGCCTGGAATGGACGTAGACGGCAATTGCCGCACCGAGGCGAAAACCGCGCAAGTCAGACTGGACTTAACGGCTCAGGGCTCGTTAGTCAAAAGTGTCGTCGGCGGATTGATCGGTGAAGGCTTGTTGGCTGACTTGTTAAACGGTTTGTTCAATCTGTTGGGGGCGTTGTTGGACTCGTCGGATTTGATCGATGTCGATGTGCTCATCAATTTAGCGGTCGAGGTTGCCCAAGGCCGCGCCTGTCTGGAAAGCATTCAATGCGCCGGCCCGGGGAGTCCGAACTCGCTCGTGACTATCGGCGTCGAGAAAGGCATCGCCAGCGTCGATCTCGATGTTCTTGTGACGCTTAACCTAAAAGTGGTTAGGTTATTATTGTTCCCCAGTTATGAAGATATTCAGGTGCCGCTGAGCCTGTCGCTAAATTTGAGCGATGCGATAGAGGAAAGTTTGCAATTTGAAGTCGGCACCTTGCCGCAGATTCAACGGGCCGATAGCAATGTGGGACAAAGCTTGGCCAATGCGCTCGAAGACGAAAACTTGGTAAACGTTGCCGGTGTCGATCTGAACTCTTTAGGCATTGCCGCAGGTTTAGTTCGTATCATTTTGGCGGCCGTTGCGCCTGTGTTGGATGCACTGTTGAGTGTATTGGGGGTTGAGATCGGTTATGCAGATGTTAAGCTGATTGATCTGGATTCAGGTCGGCCTGACTTGTTGATATGAGTTTTTTCCAGTTTCTACGGAAGATTGGGGGGCTTCATGCTATGCAGGACGGGTTGAATAACCATACGCATCAAGCTAAACGCTACTCCCCGCCGCAGCTAAATCGCTATTGGCCGTACCTGCGCTTCAAACAAAGCGATGGGTTTCCGCTTCGCTACTACCCATCCTACAGAGTCGGAAGTTTAATGTAGGATGGGTAGAGCGGAGCGAAACCCATCATGGAACGTCATGAGAGCCATTATAACAAATCGCGGGTTTGGTTAATGGCTGCGTTATTACAACTCCGCCGTTTCAGGATCGTCCAGTTTCGGGTCATACCAGGTGACCCTGTTGCGCCCACTTTCTTTAGAGCGGTATAGAGCTTTGTCGGCTAGTTTTACCAAGTCTTCGGCCTTCATGTCTTCCCTCGCAAATGTTGTAAAACCTCCGAGGCTAATCGTGACATGGCCTAGCGTCGATTGTTCGTGAGCAATTTCGAGATCCTCGACGGCTTGGCGCATCCGCTCGCCGATCGCATAGGCATCGTCACGCGCCGTTTTACTGAGCAGTACGACAAACTCTTCTCCGCCATAACGCGCCACTAGGTCGATCGCCCGCTTAACCGATTCGGCGAGCGCGCCCGCGACTTGCTCCAAGCAGTCGTCTCCTTCTTGATGGCCGTAATGGTCGTTGTATTTCTTGAAAAAATCGATATCCATAATGATCAAGGAAATCGGGGTTCTGTATCGAAGTGCATGCGCCCATTCTTGTTGTAGTACGAAATCGAAACGGCGTCGATTCGCAAGGCCCGTCAATTTGTCTTGTCCGGCCTCGTTTTCCAAACCGAAGCGGGAAAGCAGGCCGTCCATTAAATCGGAATGCAGTCGATAAGCGGAATAAAAGAGGCTGCCGCCCAGTATCAATATAGCGGGAATCGAGCTTAAGCCGGGCTCGTTGTCCATTACGATTAAAATACCAATTAATGGTAGCAAGATTCCGAATAAGAATGCCGCATAGACCGACGGCAAGGTGCTAAGCCTAGGCATTGCTGCAGCGGCGACAGCGCTCAGCATCATGAAGACGAATAAGCGGGTGTCTAACGATAGCAAGGGAAATAGGAGCGCGCTGACGCCAAGGCTTAATCCGGCAATGCCGGCCGCGACAATGTCGGGCACGATCGTGTCGCCCTTAATGGTATCGTCGGGAATATGGCGGAGCGCCTGGGTGCTTCTATACCAATGCCAAAAGCCGGCAAGCAAGGCAATAGCAAGCCAAGCCCCCCATATCGATAAGGGAAGTTCGAACCATAAGTATGCTGCAATAAGGCCGGTATGTACACAATGAACGGCAAGATCTCTTGTTGAATGCCGATAGAGATGCCGGATCAATTGTGTGGAAAGTCGATGAGGGTCGATCAAGTTCGTTTATTCCGTCGTAAAGCCATGGCGTAAAAGTAATTTTCAGGTAAGTATTCCGTCTCCCTCTTGGTAAAGGCGACTATTTAAATAAATTCCCCTCAATCCCTTTTTTTAGAAGGGTGCGGTAAAAATCCAACTTGATTATACCTTTTGCACTTCAAATTTCGGCAGTGCCCGAGGAGGCGTCGGGGTGTGCGGCAAAGGCTTTGCCAGAATGGAGCTGGCATAGAGTCTACATGGACGTATTCACGGCGTCCTTTGGCGGACACCCCGGCGCCGAATTTTGATCTACTACGGGTATAAAAAGGGGCTGAACCATTACATTTTTAGAGTCGTAGGTTAACCATAAAACGCATTAAAGGAAATTAGCAAATATTGTACTCCGTTTATGCCGAGCAAAGTTGAGGCATGAATCGGCTACAATAATTTCACCGGGTGGACGGATCACCAAAATACTGTTTATCTTTCGAATGATTTCAGGAAAACGGTATTTGTAGCTTTGATTGTTTATTCTACTATGAATATGCACGATTGATTTTGATCTTGCAAAGCCTGCATTCACGCCATCCTCGCTACTGCATAGGTTAGATATTCGCTCGGCTAACGTTCGGTAAACGACAGTTCGAGACATAACCCGGAGCGAATGCCGCAAGTCTGCTTTATACTGTAGAACAAAATAACGATTCGAAAAGTGGCTAAAATTTGTCACCGTTATCGTAACGCTTTTAAGGTAATTAGTTAAGGTGATGATCTATAATCATAAGTTAATTATGGTTTGTTTATTGCTGAATCATGAATTGAGATAACAAGGTAAATATATATGGCGGAAAAAAATCAAACAGCGGAAGGCGAAAAGAAGTCGTCTAAGACGCTCATTATCATCATATTGGCTGTTTTGCTGGTATTGGCGGGCGCGGGCGGCGCTTATTTTTTTCTTGCCGGTGATGATTCCGAGAATGCGGCCGACGTTGCAGAGTCCGAACAAAAATCTGAAGCCAAGCCCGAGGTTTTTTATTACGATTTTAGTAAACCGCTGATAGTAAACTTTCCTGCGGGTTCGAGAATGCGGTTGATGCAGGTCTCGATATCGTTGTTGGTTGATAATCAAGAAGCCATAGAAGACTTAAAAAAACATGACCCTATGATTCGAAATAATCTCTTAATGTTGATTAGCGCGCAAAGTTCCGATGAACTTAATTCTCGGGAGGGTAAGGAGACGCTTAGGGAAGCGGTGCACGCCGAGGTGAGTTCGGTCTTGGAAAAAATGACCGGTAAACAGTCTCTCAAGGAAGTGTTTTTTACTTCATTCGTGATGCAATAATTATGTCTACTGCAGACCTGCTTTCGCAAGAAGAAATCGATGCTTTGTTGCATGGCGTCGACGATGGCGAAATCGAAACCGAAACCGATGATGTAGAGGAATACACCGGCGCGCGAGCGTACGATTTTACCAGTCAGGAGCGCATCGTTCGCGGCCGAATGCCGACGTTGGAGATGATCAATGAACGTTTCGCACGCTATTTTCGAATTACCTTGTTCAATTTTTTGAGGCGTTCGGCGGAAATTTCGATTTCAGGTATACAAGTACAAAAATTTTCCGAATATGTTCAGAGTTTGTTCGTGCCGACCAATCTGAACATTGTTAAATTTATGCCGTTGAAAGGCCGTGCTTTGATCGTTATGGAGCCGCGCTTGGTTTTTACCGCAGTGGACAATTTTTTTGGCGGTACCGGGCAGTTTTATAACAAGGTCGAAGGCCGTGAATTTACGCCGACCGAGATGCGGGTGATTCGTTTGTTTATCGATATGATTTTCAAGGATTTACAGGAAGCCTGGAGGCCGGTTTTAGCGTTGCAGTTTGAATATTTGACTTCCGAAGTTAATCCGCAATTCGCGAATGTCGTCAGTCCATCGGAGATTGTTGTGATCTCGACGATGCATGTCGAGCTCGATGGCGGCGGCGGGGATATCAATATCGTCATGCCTTATACGATGATTGAGCCGATTCGGGAATTGCTCGATCAGGTGATCAGCGATCGGGGCGAGACGGACGGGCGTTGGCAGGAGTTACTGAGAAAAAGTGTCATGAATGTGGCCGTCACGCTCGATAGCTTGCTGATCGAGAAAAAAATGACGGTTAAGGACGTCATGCAATTGAAAAAAGGCGATGTGATACCGGTCGATATGCCGGATATCGTGCGCTTGAGAGCGCAGACCATTCCGGTATTTGAAGGCAAGATTGGTTTATCGGACGGTAATTACGCGATCAAGATTGTTAACAAGGTAAACCCCGATTATGTTTGACGGTAAGGGGTTCGTGCCAATAAATTCCTGGAGCTATGAGTTTTGTAGCGGGTTCGGTAACTCGCTTAGGAATATGCACAAAATAACTTATACAAGTAGTAGGCTTTGTGGCGGTTTGGTGACTCGCTTGACAGGACGCCGTGAATACGTCCATGTAGGCTTGACGGCGGCGACTGATTGCCAAGGATGGCATGAATGCAGATTTTGCATTACGCCAGGGATGGCGTGTATTAGGGCAACGCAGGAGCAGTTGCCGAGGAGCAAAAATCTGCCCTGCCGCCGACACCTGTCAATCGAGCCACCAAACCCCCTTCCGACAGTTGTCTAAATTATTTCATGCTCGTTCCTTACCTTGCATTAAAAATAGGGAAGTTATTTATGACCGAATCCTTAGTGGTTTTCCACAGAAGGCGGCGAATGTCTTGTGGGAGCGATCCCCAGATCGCGATTTCGGGGTCGAGAATGCCAAATTACATTAAATGGCATCGAGGTCAAAAGGCTAAAATATGCTCTTACCCAAGCAGGAGCTCTCATCGTTATACATAAATTGTAGGGTACGCTGCGCGTACCAAAGCCGTGCCCTAATGGTTCGGTTGGCACATGAACATCGCGGGGTTACCATGGTACGCACAGCGTACCCTACGCAAATCACCTAGCGTTAGGTGACGCTGCCATTAAGTTAAGGATTTTTCCGTTCGCCCTGAGCCTGTCGAAGGGGGAATGGAAAAATCCTGGGTCGATAAGTTAAGCCGTCCATGGTTCGACAGGCTCACCACGAACGGCTTAACTTAATGGCAGTGAGCGTTAGGTGAGGGAGATCCGCGGGTGTTAAGTGACAATAAAGGGTATCGAGGTTTCATTGGTTAAGATTGCAAAAGGGTATTTTTTGACTTATGTATAACGATGAGAGCTGGAGCTTGGGTAAGAGCGAAGATGGGATTTAGGAAATGGTTTTAAACAGAGATAGCGATAATGAGTGAACAAGACGATTCGGATTTAGGTGACGATTGGGCGGCGGCTATGAACGAGCAGGCCGAGTCCGAAGCCGAAACAAAGAGCGCCAAAAATAGCAATCATGTCGAGACGGCATCGTTCGATCAATTCGATAATCAACCCCATGAAGCGAATGAGTTGGGGGAGTCCGGCAATGAGATTCAAATGGATATCATTCTCGATATTCCGGTGACCATGTCGATGGAGATCGGTCGGACTCAGGTGAGCATCAGGAATTTATTGCAATTGAACGAAGGTTCGGTGGTCGAGTTAGATCGTCTTGCGGGCGAGCCGATGGATGTTCTGGTCAATGGCACGTTGATTGCTCATGGCGAAGTGGTCGTGGTAAACGATAAGTTTGGGATTCGCTTGACTGATGTAGTCAGCCCAACCGAACGGGTTAAAAAGCTTCGTTGATGGTTAGGTTTATCTTAAGCGTTTTGTTTTACGCATACCTTCCGTCGGTTTTTGCCTCGCCCGTATCCGAAGTATCCGGAGTTGCGGTCAAAAATGTGGGTTTTCAAGACGTGTTGCAATGGGGCCTGGCGCTTATCTTCGTATTGGGAATCTTTGGGGTTTTTGTTTGGTCGTTACGCAAATTAAGCGGGTTGCCGGTTGGCGGTGAAGCGAAAATGCGGGTGCTGGGCGGCTTGTCCCTCGGCATGCGCGAAAAAGTCGTTTTGCTAGAGGTCGGTAATAAACAACTGGTCTTGGGCGTCACGCCGGGAAGGATAGAGGCGTTATTGGTCTTGGACGGCGAGGATCGCCTGGTTAGCGATCGTGGCGAACCAGGTGGCCCCAGCGTGTTTTCACAAAAGTTGATGCAAGCGATGAAGAGGCGCGGCAATGGTTAAATCTTTGCGGACGTGCGGTTTCGTTTTCGCCGTTCTTCTGCCGATGCCGCTTCATGCAACTGGAGTCGAGGCGTTTACGGTTACGACCAACGCACAGGGCGGCCAAACCTATTCGGTAACGATTCAGATCCTCGCGTTAATGACAATGTTGACGGTTTTGCCGTCCTTGTTACTGACGATGACTTCGTTTACTCGGATCATGATTGTTTTGGGACTGTTGCGTCAGGCTTTAGGGACCGCGCAAGCGCCGAGTAATCAAATTTTGTTGGGTTTGTCGTTATTTTTGACGTTTTTCATCATGGCGCCGGTATTCGACAAGGTCAATCGCGATGCGATTCAGCCTTATCTCGAGGAAAAAATAGATGTGTTGACCGCTGTCGAGAATGCATCGGTGCCTTTTCGGCAATTCATGATTAGGCAGACTCGCGAATCCGACCTCGAAATGTTTCTCAGGATTTCCGGTCACGAAGAAGTCGAATCGGTCGACGATGTGCCGTTTTCGGTATTGTTACCGGCTTATGTGACCAGCGAATTGAAGACGGCTTTCCAAATCGGTTTTTTGATTTTTTTGCCTTTTCTGGTGATCGATTTAGTGGTTGCTAGCGTATTGATGTCGATGGGTATGATGATGCTGTCGCCGATGATTATATCGCTGCCTTTTAAGATAATGCTGTTCGTGATGGCAGACGGGTGGTCGCTGATCATGGAAATGCTCGCGGCCAGTTTTTATGTGGCTTGATCATTAGGAGGGAGCGATGACTCCGGAAACGATTTACACGGTGAGTCAGGAAGCGATGTGGGTGGCGGTTAAGTTGACCGCGCCGGTGTTATTGCCGTCATTGATAGTCGGTTTGATTATCGCGATGTTTCAAGCCGCCACTCAGATCAACGAAATGACGTTGACCTTTGTTCCCAAGCTTATCGCGATCGGTATCGTGATGATGACGATGGGGCCCTGGATGCTGCAAATGTACTTGGATTTTTTTCAGCAATTGATTCGTGATATTCCTGAAATGATTGGGTAGGCGATTGAATTTTACCGAAGCCCAATTATTGAATTGGGTTGCGTCGTTTATTTGGCCGTTGATGCGCATCGGCGCGATGCTAGTTGCAGCGCCGTTGTTTAGCATGCAAGGCGTGCCGCCTCGGGTGAGGTTAGTTATTGCACTGGGCTTGACTTTGGTCGTCATGCCTTTGCTGCCTCCATTGCCCGATGTGCCTATGTGGAGTTATCAGGGTTTGGTTGTGTCGGTGCAGCAGGTTTTAATCGGCTTGGTGAGCGGTTTCATCATACAAATGGTTTTTGGCGTCGTAGTGTTTGCCGGGCAAACGATCGCTTATAGCATGGGCTTGGGGTTTGCATCGATGGTCGATCCGCAAAGCGGTCAACAAATTCCGGTGTTGGCACAGTTTTATATTATCGTCAGTACGCTGATTTTTTTTGTTTTAGATGGGCATTTGATGTTGATTCGCATGGTGTTGGATAGCTTTAATACCGTGCCGATTGCGGTCGATGGGTTGGTGCAGGCCGAAATTTGGTCGATTATTGCATGGAGCAGTCGCTTGTTTGCCTCGGGTTTGTTATTGGCTTTGCCGGTCATGGCGAGTTTGCTGATGGTCAATGTCAGTTTTGGCGTCGCGGCACGCGCCGCCCCGCAGTTGCATATTTTTGCGGTGGGTTTTCCGGTTACGTTGATGCTGGGCTTGCTGCTGATCTGGCTGACCTTGCCGACTATGCTGCAACAATTTACCGGTGTCATGGCTGAGGGTTATGAGCTTCTAGAGCAGGTGCTGCGTCTGTAGCAGGTCGACATGGCAGAAGATACCGGTCAGGATAAAACAGAAGAACCCACGGCGAAGCGGCTTGAAGATGCTCGAAAAAAAGGTCAAGTCGCAAGGTCTAGGGAGCTCAATACTTTTGTGATGCTGGTCACCAGTTCGGTATTGCTGTTATTCATGGGCGGATATATCGGTCAAGGCATGATCGAGATTATGCAAACCCAGTTCCAATTGAGCAGGGAGGTTATTTTCGCGCCCGAAAGTCCGGTTAAGTATTTTAAGCAGGCCTTGCTCGATGCTTTCTGGCTCATCTCGCCGTTTTTGGCGGTATTGGTTGTCGCGGCGTTGATTGGACCCTTGGTTCTGAGCGGATGGGTGTTCAGTTGGGAAGCGTTGACGCCGAAGCTGGAAAAACTCGACCCGATCAAGGGGTTGGCCCGTTTGTTTTCGAAAAAAGGATTGATCGAGTTGTTGAAGGCGCTGATCAAATTTTTGTTGGTGTTCGGCGTTGCAATGATCTTATATAAGTCGTTTTTGAACGAGTTTCTTGGCTTGAGTGCAGAGCCCTTGGGGCAGGCTGTTCAGCATGCCTTGTCTCATATCGGTTTCGGTTTTTTGGTGTTGAGTGCGTCGTTGATTTTGATCGTGATGGTCGATGTACCTTACCAACTCTGGGATCATCATGAAAAGTTGAAAATGACACGCCAGGAAGTGCGCGACGAAATGAAGGAGTCTCAAGGAAATCCGGAAATCAAAGGGCGTCAGCGCAGGATACAAATGGAAATGTCGCAACGGCGCATGATGGAGGAAGTGCCTAAGGCCGATGTCATCGTAACCAATCCGACGCATTTTGCCGTGGCATTGCAATACGATCAAAATTCGTCTGCTGCGCCGAAGGTCATTGCCAAGGGTACCGATCTGATTGCGGCGCAAATTCGCAATTTGGCGGCCGGTGCGAATGTGCCGCTATTGGTTGCACCGCCTCTGGCTCGGGCCTTGTATTACTCTACCGATTTGAAACAGGAGATACCGCAAGGCTTGTTTTTGGCGGTCGCGCAGGTGCTGGCCTATGTGTATCAGTTAAAAACAGCCAAGGCTTACGGTTGGGAAGAGCCGTCGCCGCCGCAAGATTTGCCGATCCCTGAAGAGTTTCGAAAAGAGTAGGGAGGTGGGGGAAAGAGGAAAGGTCAAAGGTGAAAGGGGAAAGAGGAAAGAGGAAAGAGGAAAGAGGAAAGAGGAAAGAGGAAAGGGGAAAGAGGAAAGAGGAAAGAGGAAAGAGGAAAGAGGAAAGAGGAAAGGGGAAGGGTGGGTCATGTAGGGTACGCTATGCGTACCATGGCAACCCCGCTACGCTAATATAAGCCCTTTCATCGTTCCCACGCTCTGCGCTCATCGTTATGCATGAGTCAAAAATAACCCTTTTACAATCTTAACCAATGAGACCTCGATACCCTTTATTGTTGCTTAGCGTACCCGGCTTCGAAATCGCGACGAAGGCGTCGCTCCCACAAGGGGCTGGATGCTCTGTGGGCGCGATCCCCAGATCGCGATTTCGGGGCCGCGCCAGTCCCGTATTCCGCTACGCTGCATACGGGCTACGTGCTTTTTCATCGTTCCCACGCTCTGCGTGGGAATGCAGCCCGAACCGCTCTGCGGTTCGAGAGCGATGGAGCGCTCCGACCTGGAAACCATTGGGTAAGTGTCTCCTTAAGTACTTATTCATCAAAGTAAATGCCACGACTAATCCGCCTTAACCGGGGTTGCCAGCTTTTGGCTCCTATTGCCTCGATCAATCTTAATTTATGCCGAGCGATTACCAAGACTAAATCATGGACCTTACCCGAATTTTAAATACCTTAAAAATGATAAGCGGCTCAGGACTCGGCGCGCCGCTGCTGATCATCATGATTTTGTCGATGGTGGTCCTGCCGTTGCCGCCGTTTTTGTTGGATTTGTTTTTCACGTTCAATATTGCCTTTTCTCTGATTATTCTGTTGGTCGTTATTTATATGCTGAATCCGCTGGAGTTTTCGGTGTTTCCGACGGTAATTTTGGTGGCGACTTTGATGAGGCTGGCATTGAACGTGGCGTCGACACGAATCGTCTTGCTCGAGGGACATCAAGGCGGTGCGGCGGCGGGTAAGGTGATTGAAGCGTTCGGCTCGTTCGTCATCGGCGGTAATTTCGCGGTGGGCTTGGTGGTGTTTTCGATCTTGGTTGTGATCAATTTCGTCGTGGTGACCAAAGGTGCGGGTCGGGTTGCTGAAGTGGGCGCGCGGTTTACATTGGATGCGATGCCGGGCAAGCAAATGGCGATCGATGCCGATCTCAATTCCGGATTGATTACGCAGGATCAGGCGCGCGAGCGGCGTTCCGAGGTGGCCGCCGAGGCCGATTTTTACGGCTCGATGGATGGCGCCAGTAAATTCGTCAGAGGCGATGCGGTTGCCGGTATCATTATTTTATTCGTCAATATTATCGGCGGACTCGCGATCGGCGTGGGTCAACATGGAATGAGTTTTGCAGAGGCCGGCGAAATTTATGTGCTATTGACTATCGGTGACGGCTTGGTCGCTCAGATTCCTTCGCTATTGCTGTCGAGTGCGTCGGCGATCGTGGTGACGCGCGTAAAAGGCGGTACCGAGGATATCGGTCAGCAAGTCAGCGCGCAGCTTTTCGAAAATTCCAAAGCCTTGTATATCACTGCCGGTGTAATGGGGGCTTTGGGGGTTATTCCGGGCATGCCGAATTTGGTATTCATTCTGCTGGCCGGTTCTATGGCCGGTTCTGCTTATATGATCGACAGGCGTCAGAAGGTTTTGGCCAGTATCGAAACTAAGCGGGAGCTCGATGTTCGCCAAACCGTACCGGAGGTCAAGGAGTTGGGTTGGGATGATGTGATGCCGGTCGATATCATCGGCTTGGAAGTCGGCTACCGTTTGATTCCATTGGTCGACAAAAATCAAGGAGGGCAGCTGATGACGCGGATCAAAGGTGTGCGTAAAAAGTTGTCGCAGGAGTTGGGTTTTTTAGTGCCTACGGTGCATATTCGCGATAATTTGGATTTGTCGCCGACGATGTATCGCATCACTTTGATGGGCGTAACCATGGGCGAGGCGGAGATCTTTCCCGAATTGGAATTGGCGATCAATCCCGGTCAAGTTTTCGGTTCGTTGAAAGGCCGGGAATGTCGCGATCCGGCATTCGGTCTGGAGGCGGTTTGGATCGATGCGGGTCAGAAAGATCACGCGCAAACGTTGGGCTATACCGTCGTCGATCCCGGTACTGTTATTGCCACGCATTTGAGTCATTTACTGCAAAGCAACTCGCATGAATTATTCGGCTACGAAGAAGCGCAACAGTTACTCGATAATCTTGCGAAAGTCGCCCCGAAACTGGTCGAGGATCTGGTCCCAAAAACATTGCCGTTGGGTGTTGTGGTCAAGGTGTTGCAAAACTTACTGCAAGAGCATGTGTCGATTAGGGATATTCGTACGATTGCCGAAACTTTGGCGGAGTTCGGCGTCAAGAGTCAAGATCCCGATATCTTGACCTCGGCGGTCCGTGTGGCGCTAGGGCGATCAATCGTTCATGAAATCAGTGGGATACAGCAGGAATTGCCGGTTATTACCTTGGATTCAGAGTTGGAACGATTGTTGCATAAGTCATTGCAGACGGCGGGTGAAGGCGGTGTCGGCATCGAGCCGGGGCTGGCCGAGCAAATGCATCGGTCGCTGGAAGAGAGTGCTCAAAAAATGGAAATGGAAGGACAGGTGCCGGTTTTATTGGTTTCGTCCTTTGTTCGTCCCTGGTTGGCTCGCTTCGTCCGTCATTCGATTTCAGGCTTGCATGTGTTGGCTTACAATGAAATACCTGAAGATCGCCAAATAAGAGTGGTTTCCACGGTTGGACAACGCGCCTAATTGACGGGGTAGTACAATGAAAATCAAACGTTTTTTTGCATCGGACATTCGCCAAGCGATGCGCATGGTTAAAGATGAGTTGGGTGCCGATGCGGTGATCATGTCCAATCGCTCGGTCGATGGCGGCGTGGAAATCGTCGCTGCTCGCGATTTTGACGAGCAACTCATTCATAATAAATTGCAAAAAGATGCGGCTGAGCGGAAAGCTCAAAACCCCGAAGTCAAACAGCCCCCGTTACAGGATTTTGCGGCTGAAAACAAATCGGCACAGATTATTAGTAGCACTCGAAAAAAAGGGGCGGACGGTTCGGTACCGCCGCGTCCGTTGCGTCGGGATTTTGACGAATATCTGGGTTATGCGGAAAAAATGCAAATAAATCGTCCGCGTCGTTTGCAGCCCGATCCGGTACAGAAGCCGGCGCCGGCTGTATCGGCAAAAATAGAGGAAATTCCCGACGAGCCGGCACCTGCGATTCAGGAAAAAACGGTGATGTCGGCGCGTGCCGAAGAGCCCGTTTCGGTCGCCCGCGAAAACAGTGCGAACGATCAGCTTATCAAAGATATGTTCCAGGAATTGAAATCGCTGAAGATGACGATGAATAGCCGCCTGTCGGAAATCGGTTGGCGGCAAAACAGTCAAAGCAATCCGGTGCGGGTCGAATTGTTGCATCGTTTGGTCGATATGGGGATCGCCAAAAATTTGAGTATGAAAGTCGCCGGTCGCTTGAGTAATTATCAAACCATCGATCCAGCGTTCAAAAAAGCTCAAGAAATGTTGGTTAACGTGCTGCCTGTCTATAATGATGCGCTTTTGGATTATGGCGGAATCGCCGCGTTGGTGGGGCCGACCGGCGTCGGCAAGACTACGACGATCGCTAAATTGGCGGCACGCTTCATTTTGAAACATGGGCCGAGACAAGTCGCGTTGATCACGACCGATAATTATCGTATTGCTGCGCATGATCAACTCAATACCTATGGCCGGATTCTCGATGTGCCGGTTCGTGTGGCGGCCGATGCCGAGCAGCTGCGAAATTTGATCGACGGTTTTGCCGATAAGCGTCTTATTTTGATCGATACCGCCGGAATGAGTCAGCGCGACCAACGCTTGGCCGAGCAAATCCAAACGTTACAGCACGATGACTTACGCATTCGACCTTATTTGGTGATGTCTGCCGCGACGCAATACAAAGCGATGAAAGAGATTATCCAAGCCTTTCAAATTTTTCAGCCTGAAGCAGGCATATTGACTAAACTTGACGAAGCAGCGACCAAGGGGGCGGCAATATCGGCATTAATTGAACAGCGCATGCCGCTATCTTATGTTACCGATGGACAACAAGTACCCGAGGATCTGCATGTGGCCTCGGCCAAGCAATTAATTGAGCAGTGCGCAGCAGAGTCGGATCAAGAAAGCGATTATAATGCCATACTTGATTATGACGACTGGGTGGCGCAAGGTTATGCATAATCCATTCGATCAGGCAGCCGGAATCAGAAGAATGAAAAAAACGAATCCCGTTCGGGTCATCGCGGTCACTAGCGGTAAAGGCGGCGTTGGGAAAACCAATTTATCGGTAAACTTGGGTTTGGCACTGGCCGAACAAGGCAAGCGAGTTGCCTTGCTCGATGCCGATATGGGGCTTGCCAATGTCGACGTATTACTGGGCATGTATCCGAAATTCAATCTTTCGCATGTATTGAAAGGCGAAAAGACATTGAACGAAATTATCGTGACCGGGCCGTCCGGGTTGCAAGTGATTCCGGCTTCGTCGGGCTTGCAGCATATGTCCGATTTGTCGACGGTCGAACAAGCCGCAGTCATTCGGGCATTTAGCGATATCGATCAGGATTTGGATGTGCTGATTGTCGATACGGCGGCGGGTATATCGTCCAGCGTCATTAATTTTGCCCGTGCTTGTCAAGAAGTCATCGTTGTCGTGTGCGACGAGCCGACCTCTTTAACCGATGCCTATGCTTTCATTAAGCTCTTAAATCGTGATTACGGCTTAAGCCGCTTCCATATTTTGACTAACATGGTTCAAAGCGCACAGCAAGGCCAGAATCTTTTTCAAAAATTGACGAAAGTCACCGACCGATATCTGGATGTGACGTTACAGTTTGCAGGTGCGGTACCTTATGATGAATATTTACGCAAAGCCGTTCAGCAACAAAGCCCGGTCGTCGCCGCCTATCCGCGCAGTAAAGCCTCTCTGGCCTTGAAAAATGTGGCAAGACAAATAAATAGCTGGCCGATCAAAGGACAAGCGGGCGGTTATCTTGAGTTCTTTATCGAACGCATGATCCAATACGGCGCACAAAAGGATGTTGCATGAAGGGAGCGGCCATGTATGCGTCGGTGCAATCGGGTGAAAAAGAAGACCTGGTACTGCGGCATGTGCCTTTAGTTAAACGGATTGCCTATCATTTATTGGCCAAACTGCCTGAAACGGTATTGGTCGAGGACTTGATTCAATCCGGAATGATCGGCTTGTTGGATGCGATCAAGCATTTCGATGCCTCGCAAGGCGCCAGTTTCGACACGTATGCCGGTATCCGCATTCGGGGTGCAATGCTCGACGAAGTTCGACGATCCGATTGGACGCCGCGTTCCGTTCATAAAAAAGCGCGTATGGTGAGCGATGCGATAAGACACATCGAAAGTAAAACCGGCCGCGATGCCAACGATGGCGAGGTCGCGGAGTATTTGGGGATCAGTGCCGACGAATACGGACGTATATTGCAAGATACGCAATGCTGTCGTACCTTGAGCGTCGAGGAGTTGTCCGAAGAAGGCGATGCGGCTTTTTATGATAATCAGCCGTTAAAAAACGATCCGTTGAACCGATTAAGCCGAGAAAAATTCAATCAGGCGTTAGTCGAGTCGATTCGAAGTTTGCCCGAGCGCGAACAGCTCGTGGTTTCGCTGTATTATGTCGATGAATTAAATTTACGCGAAATCGGCCAAATTTTAAATATTAGCGAGTCCCGTGTCAGTCAAATCAGCAGTCAGGCCATGTTGAGATTGCGAGCGAGACTTGCGGACTGGCGAGAAGGTCATGATAATGGCGACTGAATGGGGCTTTACAGGCATGAACGTTATGCCTAGCGTAGATCTTTTGCGGTAACCCGTACCGAATGTTTCGTTTTGCCCTAAATACTTTGTGCGGTTACTCAGGCTCTAGCTCTCATCGTTATACATAAATTGTAGGGTACGCTGCGCGTACCAAAACCGTGCCCTGGCGGTTCGGTTGGCACATGACATTGCGGGGTTACCATGGTACGCACAGCGTACCCTACGCGGCTGTGCTGTTTGATAAAATTGCGGATATTGAACATCAGTGGCTTCGAAATCGCGACGAAGGCGTTGCTCCCACAAGGGGCCGGATGCTCTGTGGGAGCGATCCCCAGATCGCGATTTCGAAGTCGGGAACGTTGGGCGACAAAAAATGGTATCGAGGCCTCATTGGCTAAGATTGCAAAACGGTAATTCTTGACTTATGTATCACGATGAGAGCTGGAGCTTGGGAAAGAGCGTGATGGGGGTTGGCCGTGCTATTGAAAAAGATATGCGATGCGCAGCATCAAACGTTAAAAAGTTTTATTTATTAAGTTGAGTGGGTTGGAGACTATCCTTGGATAAAAATATGAAAATTCTCATTGTGGATGATTTTTCGACGATGAGACGTATTATAAAAAACTTGCTGAGGGATTTGGGCTTTACTAATACGGCCGAAGCCGATGACGGTAAAACCGCTCTGCCGAGACTAAAATCCGGAGGCATCGATTTTCTAGTGACCGACTGGAATATGCCGGGCATGTCCGGATTGGATTTGCTGAAAGCCGTTCGAGCCGACCCGGATCTTGCCACGCTCCCGGTTTTAATGGTAACGGCCGAAGCGAAGCGCGAGCAAATTATTATGGCGGCTCAAGCAGGCGTCAATGGATATATCATCAAGCCGTTTACCGCCGCGACGCTCAAAGAAAAAATCGAAAAAATCTTTGAACGCATAGACAGCTAATCTGAGGGGATTTAATGACCGATAAAGATCGCCTTAGTCAGGTTAAAGACCTGCTTAAGGCATTAGAAGAAGGAGACGAGCAAACGGCCGACAGAATTCTCGATGAAATAGCCGGAATACGCGAAAGTCAGTTGTTCATTGAAGTGGGTAGGTTAACTCGGCAATTGCACGATGCCATGGTGCATTTTTCTGTGGATTCGAAAATCACCGAGATTGCCGCGCAGGAAATTCCGGATGCGAAGGAACGATTGCGTTATGTCATTACAATGACCGAGCAAGCAGCGGATCAAACCTTGACCGTTGTCGAAGATATCGTCCCGGTTGCGCGAATGCTCAACGAACAAGCCACAAAGCTCGCTGAAAACTGGGAACGTTTCTTGATTCGCAAAATGCCTTTCGAAGAGTTCAAGGACATGAGTCAGGAAATCACCGAATATTTCAATGAGTCTGTTAAATCGCTGGAAATTATGCAAAACGGGCTCAACGATATTTTAATGGCTCAAGGTTTTCAGGACATTACCGGGCAAATCATCCGGCGCGTAATAGCAATGGTCGAAGACTTGGAAAACGGCATGGTCGATTTAATCCGTTTGTCAAGCGTTAAAGCGGCTTCGAAAGAGACGGTCATGTCGAACGTCGAATTACCGGGACCGGTCGTGCCCGGTGTTGACGATAAAAAGGACGCGGTGGCGACTAGCCAAGACGATGTTGACGACTTGCTATCCAGCTTGGGTTTTTGAGGATTGAATTATGGCGATTGATCTGGACGACGAAATTTTACAGGATTTTCTAGTCGAATCCGGTGAAATAATTGAATTATTGGGCGAGCAGTTGGTTCAACTTGAGCAGATGCCCAATGATTACGATTTACTCAATGCCATATTTAGAGGTTTTCATACCGTCAAAGGCGGTGCCGGGTTTTTAGCGATAGACCCCTTGGTTGAAGTTTGCCATAAAGCTGAAGATGTCTTTAATGTGCTTCGACAAGGCGATAGAGAAGTCGATCCTAAATTAATGGATGTCGTGCTTCAGGTGCTGGATATTGTTAACGAAATGTTCGGTCAGATCCGTGCCGGACAAGAACCTGAACCGGCATCGCCGGCATTGCTGAGCAAACTTCAGGCTTTTACGTCCCCAGGCAAAGCATCCGAAGCAGAAGCGCCCAAACAAAGGGGCGTGGAAGAGCAAGAACAAGAGCCATCGCCTATTGCCTCCGCCGATGAAATCGATATTGTCGAGAAAGAATTCGAATCGATGCTGAATATGGCCGACGAGGAATCTGAAGGCGTTGGCGATAGTTCAGGCTCCGATGAAATCACCGAGGAAGAGTTCGAGCAATTGCTCGATACCTTGCATGGTAAAGGCGCTTCGCCGACCGCGCCTAAAATAACGCACAGCGAGTCGCAACCGGCTTCGGCTGCCGATGAAATTACCGAAGATGAATTCGAGCAACTACTCGATGCATTACATGGCAAAGGGGGGGCGCCGACATCGCCCAAATCCGATCGAAGCGAAACCGCATCGAATGCAGGAGTCGAATCGGAAAGTGCCGAAACGGTATCGATACCTGCCGACAAATCGGTGTCGGCGGCTTCGGATTCCGATGAAATTACCGAAGACGAATTCGAAAATTTGCTCGATCAATTGCATGGTAAAGGGAAGTTCAACCCTTCAGTAGTTGCTGAAACCGGCGATCAAGCACCTAAGGCGCCGGAAAAGCAACCTGTCGCCGAATCTGTTCCCGATAATAAAGATAAGCCGTCGCCTGCTAATAAGTCATCGTCCGCTGCTAGTTCAATTGAGCAGCATGACACTAAAGACCCAAAGCCCGCCGCTTCAAAAGCAGCCCCTTCAGGCGCCCCGCAAATCGAGCCCACCGTTCGAGTCGATACTCAGGTGCTCGACGATATCATGAACATGGTCGGCGAATTGGTTTTGGTGCGAAATCGTTTTCAGACGCTTAGATCCGCATCCGATAGCGATGATCAGATGGTCAAGGCCATTGCCAATCTCGACGTAGTGACAGCTGATCTACAATTAGCGGTCATGAAAACTCGAATGCAGCCGATTAAAAAAGTATTCGGTCGTTTTCCACGCGTGGTCCGGGATCTGGCGCGTAGCCTGAATAAACAGATAAGGCTGGAATTGGTTGGAGAAGAAACCGATCTCGACAAGAATTTAGTCGAGGCTTTGGCGGACCCGTTGGTGCATTTAGTGAGAAATTCGGTCGATCATGGTATCGAAAGCCCGGAAGAGCGGGCTGCGGCAGGTAAGCCGGCCGAAGGCGTAGTCGTGTTGACCGCTTCGCAGCAAGGCGATCATATCGAGTTATCGATTAAGGATGATGGCAAGGGCATGAATGCCAATGCTTTGCGTGCCAAAGTCGTCGAAAAGGGTTTAATGGATGCCGATACCGCCGCTCGACTGGATCAACGCGAATGTTTTAATTTAATTTTTATGCCCGGATTTTCGACCAAATCCGAGATCTCCGATGTTTCGGGACGAGGCGTCGGTATGGATGTTGTAAAGACCCGCATTTCTCAAATGAACGGTGCGGTCGAGGTTGATTCAAAGGAAGGCGTTGGTACCACGATTACCATCAAGGTACCTTTGACGCTTGCGATCATGCCGACATTGATGGTCAAACTGGCCGATCAAGCCTTCGCATTACCGTTGGGTAGCGTGATGGAAATTCTCGATCTGGATCTGCGTGTGACTAATGTCGTAGATGGGCAGCAGGTCGTCATGGTTCGAAACAAAGCCTTACCGCTATTTTATCTTGGCGAATGGCTCGTGCAGGATCCGAATTATGTACTTAATAAAAAAGCTTCTGCGCATGTGGTCGTGGTCAATGCCGGTGGGCGTCAAGTCGGTTTTGTCGTGGATCAATTAATTGGTCAGGAAGAAGTTGTCATTAAAGCTTTGGGCGCGAAATTGCAAGGTTTGGACGGGCTTTCGGGGGCGACGATCACCGGTGACGGGCGCATTGCACTGATTCTCGACGTGCCCGGTTTAATGAAGCGATATGCAAGCTAATACTCCCTTTTGATCGAAAAACCGTCTAAGAATAAAAGGTATGAGATGTGTCTATCGAGGACCGCCGTTCACCCAGCACCTAAATTATCCCAGACAGTTAACCATAGCCAATGGGGACTAAGGAATTTAGGTGCTGGGTAAACCCATCCATGGGGGCTTGACGGCAGCAATCGAACGCTAAGGATGGCGTGAATGCAGATTTTGCATGGAGCAAAAATCTGTCCTGCTGCCGACATCCTCGCTAGCCACACCCATACCTTTACAAAGTTAGCCATTTTTTGAGTATAAAGGGAGTAATTAGAAGTTCATGGCCGTTAAGGTATTGATAGTCGACGATTCCGGGTTCATTTGTAAAAGAATCAAAGAAATCCTTGAGGAGTCGAAAGATAGCGGAGGACGCGCCGAATTTGAAGTGGTGGGTATCGCCAATAACGGCTTGCAAGCGATTAGGTTGACGGCTGCCTTATCGCCCGATGTCATAACGATGGATATCGAGATGCCGTTGATGGACGGCATTACTGCGGTTAAGCGCATCATGGCGGAAACGCCGACCCCTATTTTGATGTTTTCGGCAATGACTCAGGTAGGCGCCCAAGCGACACTGGATGCCTTGCATGCCGGCGCGGTGGATTTTTTACCGAAGCGATTGGATGAGATCGATGCCGACCGAGAAACGGCCAAACGCTTGCTTCGGCGAAGGGTGCGCATGGTTGCCTTGCAAACCGGAAAAAGCAAAACAAGAAGCAGCGGCGCAGCGCTGGCTAAGGATGCAACCGAACAGGCAGAAAAATCGCTCGAAAAACCGGTTAAGCAAGGAATTCAACAAACAGCGAAACAATTCGGCGCGTTACGCATCGTGGTGATTGCTGCCTCGACCGGCGGTCCTGTTGCGGTGCAGAAAGTGTTAAGTCAAGTTCAGCAGTCATGCCCGTTGCCGGTAATCATTGTTCAACATATGCCGCAAAACTTCACGGCTAGTTTTGCGGAGCGGTTGGATCAATTATGCCGTATCAAGGTGAGGGAAGCACGCGATGGCGATATCTTGGCGCCGGGAACAGCGTTGGTTGCGGCAGGTGGAATGCAATTGGAATTCAAAGGCTCCGGCGTGCGTAAGTCGATTGTTTTAAGGCCGAAAATAACCGGAGAGATTTACAGCCCGTGTGCCGATATTACACTGGCTTCAGTCGCTCGGCATTTTCACGATGCCGTGTTGGCGGTTGTCTTAACCGGTATGGGTTCGGATGGTAAAGAAGGTGCTCGAAAACTGAAACAAGCCGGTTCGATAGTTTGGGCGCAAAACGAGGAAAGTTGCACGATATACGGTATGCCCAAAGCGGTTATCGATGCAGGCTTGGCCGATAATGTTTACAGCCTCGATGAAATAGGACGGCAATTAAGTCGGATCACTTAATGGATTACTTAAGTCTCATTGGTGTGGTGTTGGGTTTCGTGGCGATCGTCGGCGGAACGATAATGGACGGCGGACATGCCGAAGCACTGCTAAATGGACCGGCTTTAGTGATCGTTTTAGGAGGTACGTTAGGGGCGACATTGCTGCAATTTCCACCGACAGTATTCTTACGAGGTCTTAATATCAGTTTATGGGTCTTCAGGCCCCGAAATCAATTGCTTGAGCAACAAGTTAACAAAATGGTCGAATGGAGCGCGTTGGCCAGAAAAGAGGGGCTACTGGGTTTGGAATCGGTTCTCGATACCGAAATCGATCCGTTCGCAATCAAGGGTTTGCAGCTTTTAGTCGACGGTAGCGAACCGGAAGTGATTCGGGATTGTTTGGAATTAGAGATTAATACTCGGGAATTTAGCGATTTGCAGGCTGCTAGAGTATTCGAAGCCATGGGCGGCTACTCGCCGACAATCGGTATTCTCGGCGCCGTGATCGGTCTCATTCATGTCATGAAAAATTTGGCCGAGCCAGGTTTACTGGGATCCGGTATTGCAACGGCGTTTGTTGCGACGATTTATGGCGTTGGCTTTGCCAATCTGATTTTTTTGCCGGTTGCAAACAAATTGAAGATGCAAATATTGACGATGTCGCAGGCTAAGGAATTGTTGGTTGAAGGCATCGTCGCGATTGCCGAGGGAGAAAATCCAAAAAATATCGAATTGAAATTATCCGGTTTTTTAATCGAAAACGTAACTATTCAGCGCATGCGGTAGGTTGGTGTCAGGCATTGATTTCTAAGGACGCGTGAATACATCCCTGTAAGCTCTGACTGCAACGTCCTGTTGTAGACAGCCTTATAAATCAATGCCTGACACCTTCTCATACATGACTTATGCTTAATAATTACTCGAAAACCAGGATTAGCTCGGAGGGGACGTGATGCGGCGCAAAAAAAAAGAATTGGCCGAACCTGAAAATCATGAGCGATGGCTGATTTCCTATGCCGATTTTATTACTTTGTTATTTGCGTTTTTCGTTGTGATGTATTCGATCTCGTCGGTCAACGAAGGTAAATATAAGACACTGTCCGACTCATTGGGGGAGGCCTTTTCGAAAAGGCAATCGGAATCGGCGATTTCCGATAGAGAAGGCACTCCCTTTACCGTGGTGCAGCCGATCCAGATCGGTGAAGAACCCATGACTGTTCAGCCGATCGAGCTACCTCATCCGACTTTGGAAGAGGTTGAAAAAAAACATGAGCTAAGTGAGGAAATCCTGCGTGAGCGGCGCAATTTGATAGAAGCGTCCGAACAAATGTCGGAAGTCTTGGCGCCATTTATCGAAAAGGATTTGGTGGCGGTTAAAAAACATGACTTTTGGATCGAGCTAGAAATGAATAGCGAACTGTTATTCGCGAGCGGCGAGGCTGAGTTATCGCCAAAAGCGTTACCGGTGTTGAAAAAAGTTTCGGAAATTGTCAGACGCATGCCGAATGTCATTAATGTCGAAGGTCATACCGATACGGTTCCGATTAGTACCGTTAAATTCCCATCCAATTGGGAATTGTCTTCGGCGCGAGCGACCAGCGTAGTAAGGGAATTCGTCAACGAAGGGATAGCGCCGTCACGATTATCGGCGGTCGGCTATGGAGAATTTCATCCGATAGCCGATAACAGTAGCGAGGCAGGTCGATTTCAAAATAGAAGAGTTGTGGTGGTGTTGATGTCGCATGCTTTTGCTCGTTACGGCGCGGATGACGAAGAAAGAGCGAAGTTACTGAATATATCGCCGGTTACCGAAGCTGAAATGAACAACGCTCAGCGTTCTCCATAGTGGCGGGTATATCCTTCTTTGCTCTCACGGAGGACCGTGGGAACAAGGAAAAACTTCGAGAACCGATTTTTTGCGGTTTGGCTAATGAATTTAGGTTGAAAGGCATTTTATGAAGGTCTGGACGGTATCCAATCAGAAAGGCGGTGTAGGCAAAACGACGACTGTCGTTACGCTCGGCGGTTTATTGTCTTCCTGGGGATTTCGGACATTATTGGTCGATCTCGATCCGCA
Organism: Methylotuvimicrobium alcaliphilum 20Z; assembly: GCF_000968535.2. Classification (NCBI taxonomy): domain Bacteria; kingdom Pseudomonadati; phylum Pseudomonadota; class Gammaproteobacteria; order Methylococcales; family Methylococcaceae; genus Methylotuvimicrobium; species Methylotuvimicrobium alcaliphilum. The sequence goes on along the minus strand of NC_016112.1, from coordinate 3,654,660 downwards.
CGGCGCATTGACGAGTTATTTCAAAATGAATCCCGATGAAGTCAAGGCCAGCGTATACAATCTTTTTCATGATGCCAGTTTGAAAAAGAAAAACGCGGGGCCCGAACCTTATATCGTAGAAACTAAATTCGACGGTTTGTTTGTGTTGCCGGCCGCGACCGCGATTGCAACGTTGGACCGACAGGTCGCATCGATGGGCGGTATGGGATTGGTAGTCAACAATGCCTTAGCCAAGGTATCCGACCGTTACGATTACGTCATCATCGATAGTCCGCCAATGCTCGGTGTGTTGATGATTAATGCACTGGCGGCTTGTCAGCAATTAATTATGCCGGTGTTAGCCGAATTTTTAGCCGTCAAGGGACTCGAGCGTATGATGCATACGCTCAATATGGTTTATAAGTCACGTACCCATGCGCCTCGATACACGATTGTACCGACGATGTTCGATAAACGAACGCGCGCCGCTCAAGAAAGTCTTAGGGTGTTGAAACAGCAATATCCGGATTATCTTTGGGATTCGATCATACCGATCGATACAAAAATCAGGGATGCCAGTACGCAAGGTATACCGCTATCGATTTATTGGCCGGAATCGAAAGCCGTGGAGGCTTACTCGGCTTTGCTGGATCGCTTGTTATTGCATGATAATCAAACTGTCAAAGAAACGGCGGCAGTTTAATGAAGGGGCTTAACGGTAACAACTTGGATATCGAACAACAGGTTATTCACCAGGAACTGGCTCTCGACAGCTATTTAAAAACCCTGCTGGAGGAAATGCCGACTGAAGAATCTGAAGTGATTATGCCACCGGAACCTGAGGCCAAAGCGCCCATACCGACGGCGCGCGTCGAATCGAAAATAAAGGAAAAAAGCGAGACCATTGCCAAGACGTCGGCCTTGGTTGAACTGCAATTGGTTCCAAAGCCCACCATGCCGCTTGCGGTGATGCCGTCTTGGGCGCAGTATGAATTCCAAGCCTTATTTTTTAGAATAGGCCAGCTGATACTGGCAACTCCTTTGGTTGAATTGTCCAGAGCCGTTAAATTCGATAAGACGATTACTAAAATCCCTGGGCAACCCTCGTGGTTTATCGGTTTGCTGGAAGACCAGGAACGAAAAATCGGTATTCTCGATTCCGGGCAATTAATTTTAGGAAAAGGCTATGCGAATAAACGAAACTTAATCGAGCAGCCTTTTAAAAGCATGTTAATTACCCAAGATGGCAATTGGGGCTTGGCTTGCGATGAACTTTTGTCGATCGGCAAAGTTCGCCCCGAGCAAGTTCGTTGGCGAACCCATCGTAAACAGCGACCATGGTTGATCGGAACGGTAATCGAGGAATTGACCGCCGTGATCGATGTCAAACAGTTGACGCCGCGAAGAAAGGTAAAAAGGTGAAAGGTTAAAGGTGAAAGGTGAAAGGTGAAAGGCGAAAGGTGAAAGGTTATCGTTCCCACGCTCCAGCGTGGGAATGCGGCCCTGGACGCTCCAGCGTCCAGTGACGACAGAAAAGATAGGGGCGGATACGGTTTGCAAAAAATAATAACTTTAAATAATGAAGCGGTGATCGCGAATGAGTGAATTCGATACGAAACAAAACAATCCGGTGATGCAATGGGTAACTTTTCGTCTCGGTGATGAAAAGTACGGCATCAATGTCATGCAAGTGCAGGAGGTATTGCGGGTTGCAGAAATCGCTCCGGTTCCCGGTGCGCCGTCTTATGTGCTGGGCATCATTAACTTGCGAGGCAATGTTGTAACGGTGATCGATACGCGCAATCGATTCGGTTTGATGTCGAAGGAGACCGACGATAATTCGCGCATTGTCATAATCGAAACCGAATCGCATATTATAGGCATCTTAGTCGATAGCGTTGCCGAAGTCGTCGAGCTGAGATCGTCCGATATTGAAACGGCTCCGAACGTCGGCAATGAAGAAACTTCTAGGTATATTCAAGGGGTGACTAGCCGAGATAATGAATTATTGATTCTAGTCGACCTAAATAAGTTTTTAAGCGATGAAGAGAAAGCGGAATTGGATATGTTTTGAAGTTAATTGTAACCTGAAAACATCAACTTCCTTGAGCCGCGGCTAAGAGAGGCGGTTATGATCGAAATACAACCGATAGTACCGACATATCCGGTTATTAAACCGGCAAAAGTCACTAATGACGAAGATCGACCGGGTAAGAAAAAACAACAAAACGAGCAGGAAAAGGGTTCTGAATCGGAGCAGCAAGACGATACAGGGCCAGCTCAGCATATCGACGAAGTTGTTTGATGAATGAGATTTTATATGCCGGTCTTGCCGTACTGAGCGTTATGTCGATTTTGCTGGTATGGTTAACAGTCGATCATATTAAGCTTAAGCGCAACTATCGAGCCTTGGCCGAACATCTGAATAATCATAATTTAGATATTGTCGGCTTATGTTCGGCATCGGTCGGTATCGATAACCGATTAGCCGAGACTGCTGAATTACTCAAGGAATTGAACGAAAAAATCAACGACTTTGAACAAAGAGAGGAAGAAGCGAAGCCTTATCACGCGATCATTCAAAAGGTGCGAAGCGGAGCCGATGCGGCTGAATTGATTCAAAAATTCGGAATTAGTCGTGATGAGGCCGTACTATTGATTCGTTTGCATGGAGCTAGATAAAGGCTCTGTTTGCGATCATAGTTGAAAACACCCGTCATACAGGAAAGACTGATAAATCCAAAGTGAATTGTAGGGTATGCTGTGCGTACCTGGTGACTTGGCAGGACGGGGTTTGCAACCCCGTCCGAAACGTTTCAACCGTGGCCGAAGCAAACCGAAACCGTTGGGGACGGGTTAAATAACCCGTCCCGCAGGAGGAGTAGGGGAATTGCGTAGCTTCGAGCTTCCCGGATTGCGCTACGCTGCTTAGACCCGCCGGAAGCGATTGGTAGCGATTTAGCAGCGGGGATCTGTGCTTAGCTTGATGCGTATGGGTTGTAAGCCCCCGTCCTGCTAAGCTCTGTGATAGTACGGCCATGGATGATGGGCTGATATACAGCCCATCATCCAGATGTCGACATTCTTACCAAATTCGCCGTATTATTTTGATTCTATTGAACTTTTATTAGTTCAACATCGAATATGAGTGTGGCATTAGGGCCAATCGCGCGGCCGGCGCCGCGTTCGCCATAAGCCAAATCGGAGGGTATGTAAAAACGGTATTTAGCGCCTTCCTTCATTAACTGCAGTCCCTCGGTCCAGCCGGCAATGACTCGGTTTAACGGAAATGTAGCCGGTTCGCCTCTGCCATAGGAACTATCGAATTCTTCGCCGCTAATTGTGGTGCCTTTGTAATGAACGGTTACATTATCGGAGGCTTTTGGCGTGGCTCCGTTTCCTTCATTTAAAACTTCATATTGAAGGCCGCTCGCTGTGGTTTTTATGCCGGCCTTTTTAGCGTTTTCGGCAAGAAAGGCTTCTCCTGCTTCTTTATTTTCCTGTGGGGTGGTCGCATTGGCCATTGAGAACATCGTAAATCCTATGATAATAGCGGTAAAAACTGAAAAAACGCGAATATGCAGTTTAGTCACAGATTTTTTCCTCCTGTCGTGAGTTATAAGGAAGTGTATCCATTTTTGGAGAAGTTACGATAAAAAAGTCAAGAAGCTTGATCTTTTAATCCGAATAAATAGTCGCTAATTCTTCTTGCTCAGATGTGAGCAGATTAGCGCCTTCTATCTCCAATACCGGTTTGTCCTTTTTTTGCCGGTGATGCGGCTTGTTCGCAACTGTGAACAAGGGATATAGTTTACCAAAAAAACCAGCTTTTGCTTTCAAATTCGTTCCGGCATGAATTTAATTGCGAATCGTAAATACGGGCTTTGCGGTCGACTTTTTCGGCAACTTTTAGTAACCAGGGTTTTTGTAAAAACGTTCGGCGCCGGTATCCCGTATGACCTTCGTGATAGGCCAGGTATAGTTGCCGAGCATTTGATTTTGCGAGTCCGAGTCTTTTATAGCTCATGTAATTGTACCAGCCAACAAAATCGACCGCATCGGCAAAGTCGTCGCGGTCGGCGCTCCAGCGACGGTTATGTTTCATATAGTCGCCCCAGGTACCGTCCAATGCTTGAGCATATCCATAGGCACTACTTTTTCTAAACCAAGGTATGAACCCTAATAATTTCCGTCTTGGCGGGGCGGCGTCGGCAACAAAGCGAGATTCTTGATGTATGATCGCCATTTGGACGGGAATAGGGACCCCCCATTTTTCATAAGAGGTTTTGGCGTGTTTGTACCAGTTGCTTTTTTCTCTGAAAGTTTCGCAAATGTTTTCTGTGTTTTTAGGCGGAGCAGTGGCACAGCCTTGTAAAATAAAAAACGAGATAGCCGTTAAAATTATTTTTAACGATCGAATGGATAGCAGCATAAAAAATAGACAATCAAATTCTGAAAGACGAGATTCGAAGCGAAAAATGAAAATAATAGTCTACACTAGTCATTATTTAATTTAATTATAAGAGCACAAGGCTTGCCCTTTACGATTTGGAAATACAAAATAGCGCTGTTTATTTTCCGGTTATTGTCAGCAATTTAAGGGTAATTATTCACACACCCCTATCGTTCCCACGCAGAGCGTGGGAATGATAATTTCCGGGGGACTGAATAGTTACATTTAAGGCACTGCCGAAATTTGAGGGGCGACTGGTATTGATACCGGTTTCTTTCGGCTTCATATTTTCAATAGTGAAAGTAATATAGGTTAACAATGCCATACGAAAAACGCCATTATCGGAAAAAACTAACTTCCCATGGATTAATTTATCTGGATGGGGTTGAACTTCCGATGACCTTGAGCAACATCTCGATCACCGGTCTTTTGGCTGAATTGAACGATTATGAACGCATTAATGATGTTGAAGATCTGTTTAAATCAGTACAGAAATCCCCTATCGTCGATATCTACCTGCAAGAAATGCGACTTGCCGGCGAAGCCGAAATTGTTCGAGCCGATATGATCGACGGTCGGATTTATTTGGCGTTGGATTTTAGAAATGTCGAGCATGATGTAGAAAACTTGTTTTATGCAAGGCATGCCTACAGGAAAAAATTGGAGGCGCCAGGGCTCATAATCCTTAACGGCCATAATTACCATTTCAACACGGTTAATGTGTCGGTAGACGGCTTAATGGTCACGTTACCGGAGCGTATTGACGTGGAGCCTGGGGCAATTGCCGCGTTCAACTTTAAAAGACTCGATCTTCTCGGCGAAGTTAAGATCGTATGGGTGACTTACCAGGACGGGAATACCTTATTAGGTTTGGAATACAATTACTTGGAAAAAACCTTTGTTGAAGGTATTCCGAGATTTTCCCCTCATAATCCGGGTATGGTTAAAGGGTAATTGCTTAAACGGCTTTTTCAATCAAAAGGGAGTCGTTGCCACCCATTAAATCGACTTTCTCCGCAGGCCATCATCCAAACGGCTTGCGTCCCCGCCAGAAATCTTCGGCCATCTTCATAGCGCGTTCTTGACTTTCCGCTTTGCTTAGCAGCTTCAAAGCGATCGCCGCGGTACCGATAACGGCCGCTTCTCCGTATTCGTCCTCGATATCGCCTTGCCAGACTGCAGCGAGCTGCTTAGGGTCGAGTGTTTCTGATTTAACATGGCGACGCTCGAACATTCTCGGCCATTGTTCGTCAATTAATTCGCCGTGATGAACGCTTTGCACTAAGCAATCGGCGTCGGGATTGCGTTCGACTTCGCCGCTTTCGCCTTTGAATACCGCGACATGAGGATCATTTAATAACAAAGAGGCTTCCTGATGCACCGGCCGGTAACCCGGGTGAAAAATCGCCTGAATGCTGTGTTTGGCATTAAAAGGATTCAACATTCTGGCGAGCGTATGCACCGGTGAACGCAAGCCCATGATCGGGCGCAATTCGATGATTTCATGAAGTTTCGGGCAGAAGTATTCCAGCGGCAAATAACTGAAGCTCCGCTCTTCGAGTTGTTGTCGCGCTTCTTGTAAAGAGGCGGCGTGCTCGATGCCGAGGTATTTCAGAGCATCGTGCGTATAAATTCGGCCTTCGGTATGGCCGCCGGCGCCATGCATGAAGACTTTGATGCCATTTTCCGCGAGCAATAATGCCGACAACAAAAACCAGGGGAGGTGGCGTCGTTTGCCGGCGTAGGAAGACCAATCCAAGTCGGCGGGGCAAGGTTCGCCGAATGGACTAAAAGTTTCGCGTGCGGCTTGAATGAAGCCGGCCAACTCTTCAGGGGTTTCTTCTTTAACCCGCATCAGCATCAAAAAAGCGCCCAATTGCACGGGCAGCACTGCGCCGGCCAAAATCATGCGCATCGCTTGATAGGCCTCTTCTCGAGTTAGCGGGCGCGAGCCTTTTTTGCCTTTACCGAGAATGCGGATATATTCAGCGAAAGGATGTTCTTGTGTTGTCATGGCAGATTACAATCCAATAACGACATAGTGATCGATCAATAACGCGGCAAACATCAGCATCAAATAAATAATGGAAAAACCGAAGGTTTTCATTGCCGTTCGATCGTCCTTGTGGCGCATCATCAAAATTGCATAATAAATAAAACCGAGGCCGAGAGGAACCGCAACGGAGAGATAAATCAGCCCGCTCATGCCGGTTAAATAAGGCAGCAATGTCACCAATAAGAGCAGCACTGTATACAGTAATATTTGCAGTCTGGTGAATTCGGGACCGTGTGTAACAGGCAGCATTGGGATTTTCACCTTCGCGTATTCTTCGCGCCGGGCGATTGCCAGGGCCCAAAAATGCGGCGGTGTCCAAACGAAGATGATTAAAAACAATAGCAACGAATAAGGATGGACTTCGCCGGTCATCGCGCACCAGCCCAAAACCGGAGGTGCTGCGCCGGCCGCGCCTCCGATCACGATGTTTTGCGGCGTCATGCGTTTTAAATACACGGTATAGATAATGGCATAACCGATTAGCGACAATAAGGTTAAAAATGCGGTCAGCGGATTAACCAAGAAGCCCAATAAAAGCATCGATAATAAGCCGAGCAGCGATGCGAAAACGATGACATTCATTGAGTCCAACGAGCCTTTCGGCAATGGGCGGTTTTGCGTTCTGCCCATTAGAGCGTCGGCATTCTGATCGAGATAGTGATTAACGGCCGCGGCGGACGAGGCGGCGAGTCCGATGCCAACGGTGCTGTAAAGCAAAGTGTCGATGGGCGGTATGCCGGGCACGGCCAGCAACATGCCGACCACGGCAGTAAAAACGATTAAGGCAACTACTTTGGGTTTGCACAGTTCAAGATAGTCACGCCAGGAGAGCAGGGCGGATGGGTTAGTCATTATCGAAAATATTCCAACATTTATATTAAGATATAGAATTAAGCTATAGAATACAGTGAACTATTGATTTATCAAATAGTCGGACGCGTTAACCTTACTACAGAGAGGATGTTATGAAGTTGCAAATTGCGAGTGCGGTATTATCCGGCATGTTTTTGTTGCCGGCACAAGCGGCGGTCAAAGTACATGAGCGGATTTTAGACAATGGTTTGAAAATCCTGGTCAAAGAAGATCACCGCTCGCCAGTCGCGGTTTCCCAAGTCTGGTACAAAGTCGGTTCCAGCTACGAGCCGGGCGGCATTACCGGTATTTCTCACATGCTCGAACACATGATGTTCAAAGGCACCGACGAGCTCAAACCCGGCGAATTTTCCCGAATCATCGCGGCCAACGGCGGTAACGAAAACGCCTTTACCGGTCGCGATTATACGGCTTATTTTCAGACGATGGAAAAATCCCGTTTAGAAGTCAGTTTCAAACTGGAAGCCGATCGGATGCGTAATCTCAAGCTGCTGGATGAGGAATTGCAAAAGGAACTGCAAGTCGTTTACGAAGAGCGCCGGATGCGCACCGACGATAAGCCTCGTTCCAAAACCCAGGAGCATTTCGCCGCACTGGCTTATTCGAACAGCCCTTACAAAAACCCTATTATCGGCTGGCCGACGGACATAGAGAACTACACGATTGCCGACCTCGAGGCCTGGTATCAAAAATGGTATGCGCCGAATAACGCTACCTTGGTCGTCATCGGCGATGTCGAACCGAAAGCGGTGTTCGCGTTGGCCGAAAAATATTTCGGACCGCTTAAGCCCAGTGACATTACGCCGGTGAAGCCGCAAACCGAAGTCGAACAACTCGGCATTCGGCGCATGATCGTCAATTTGCCCGACAAGCTGCCGTATCTGGTCATGGGTTATAAAGTCCCTGTGCTGAACACGGCCGAGCATGAGTGGGAAGCCTATGCATTGGAAGTGATGGCGGGTATTTTGGACGGCGGCAGCAGTGCGCGCTTGGAATCCGGATTAGTTAGGGGTAAACAGATCGCTGTGGCGGCCGGAGCCGGCTACAACTTGAGTTCCAGACTCGATGAATTGTTCATGTTTGACGCGACGCCCGCACAAGGAAAGAGTCACCAAGAATTGGAAGCGGCGCTAAAGGAAGAGATCGAAAAACTCAAGTATGAGTTGGTGCAACCGGAAGAGTTGCAGCGGATCAAAGCGCAGGTGCTCGCGAATGCCACCTACGAGCGCGACTCGATGTTTTATCAAGGCATGCAACTGGGCATCAATGAAACCGTCGGTTTAGGTTGGCAAAAAGCCGACGAATATGTCGACAAGGTCAATCAGGTGACTGCCGAGCAAGTCCGAGAAGTCGCCAAAAAATATTTTACCGATAACAACTTGAGCGTGGCCTATTTAGTGCCGCAACCGATCGCTGAACAAACCGGCAATGAAAAACTTAAGGAGAGCAAATAATGCGTATCGCTTTGATCAGTCTGTTATTGATACTGACAGGACAGTCCGCCTGGGCTGCGGAAAACATTGAACATTGGACAACCAAACAGGGGGCTAGAGTGTATTTCGTACCTGCTCCAAATCTGCCGATGGCCGATATCCGGGTGACTTTCGATGCCGGTAGTGCCCGCGACGGTAAGCAATTCGGGATTGCCGCGTTGACTTCCGGGCTTCTCGATACCGGTGCCGGCGAATGGAATGCCGACCAAATTGCGCAGCGTTTCGAAAGCGTCGGCGCACGTTTCGGGACAGGGGTGTCACGCGATATGGCTTGGCTGTCGCTACGGACCTTGACCGAGCCGAAACTGTTCGATAAAGCAGTCGAAACGATGCAAACCATTCTGACTCAACCGCGCTTCGAGGAAGCCGATTTTCAGCGCGAAAAACAGCGCACGTTGGCCGGTTTAAAGCACCGAGAATCTTCGCCGTCAACCTTGGCCGATATTGCCTTTTATAAAGCGGTTTATGGGCAACATCCCTATGCGCATCCGAGTGCCGGCGAAATCGAGACCGTCGAACCCTTGCAAGCCGAGGATCTTAAGAACTTTTATCGTCAGTATTATGTGGCGGCCAATGCGATGGTAGCCATCGTCGGCGATTTGACTCGCAAACAGGCTGAACAAGTCGCCGAGCGATTATTGGGGAAATTGCCGGTCGGGCAGAAACCCGCCGAATTGCCCGAAGTGCCGATGCCTAAGCAAGGCCGCCGCGAACACATCGCATTTCCTTCCGCGCAAACTCATGTCATGAGCGGCCTGCCGGGAACGTACCGCAATGACGACGACTATTTTGCTTTATATGTCGGCAATCATATTCTTGGCGGCGGCATGCTGGTTTCGAGATTATTCGAGGAAGTCCGGGAAAAACGCGGTCTAGCGTATAACACCTACAGCTATTTTGCCCCAATGTATCGCAAAGGGCCTTTTGCGATGGGTTTGCAAACGCGGACCGATCAAGCCGACAAAGCGTTGGCAGTCTTGAATCAAACCTTGAACGAGTTTATTAAGGACGGGCCGACCGAGGAAGAGCTTACCGCCGCAAAACAAAACATCACGGGCGGTTTTGTCATGCGTTTCGATACCAATAGCAAAATGATCGGCTATGTTGAAATGATCGGATTTTACGGTTTGCCGCTCGACTACTTGGAAACTTTTCAGGAGAAGGTGAATGCGGTGACCGTCGAGCATATCAAGGACGCGTTTAATCGGCGAGTCGATGCCGAGTTATTGCAAACGATCACAGTCGGCGAAACGCAATAAATCCGTGCAAAACAAGCTAAGAATCATCGCCGGCGAATGGCGCGGTCGCAATCTGCGATTTACCGACGCACCGGGACTGCGCCCGACGCCGGCAAGAGTTCGGGAAACCTTGTTTAATTGGTTGCGAAGCGATATTTTTGGCAGCCGCTGCCTGGATCTTTATTCAGGTAGCGGCGCGCTGGGTTTCGAGGCAGCGTCGCGAGGCGCAAAAGCGGTCGTGCAGATCGAAAATAACCCGCAGGCTTGTCGTTATTTAAAAGAAAATACCGTTGTTTTATCGACCGACCGAATCAAAATCGTCAATCAGGATGTCTTCCGCTACTTGGCAGGCGACGCCGAATCGTTCGACCTAGTTTTTCTCGATCCGCCTTTCGGCAAAGGTCTCGCCGTGCAAACCTGTCAATGGCTTGAAGATAAAGGCTGGTTGTCCGCGGGGGCTAAAATCTACTTAGAAACGGAAATCGGGCTCGATCTTACCGACATACCTGAAAACTGGCGGCTTCTAAAAGATAAAACGGCCGGCGAGGTAGCGTATCGGTTATACGAAAGGCTCGCCGAATAAGGCTTCCAGACTAAGGGTTTCGTGATAGATAACGTCCTGGAGCTATGAGTTTTGTTGAGGATTCGTTAACTCGTTTGGCAGGACGCCGTCAACCCAGCACCTAAATTATCCAAGATAGTTAACCATAGCCAATGGACTATGGAATTTAGGTGCTGGGTGAATACGTCCCTGTAGGCTTGACGGCGGAATCTGATTGCCATGGATGGCATGAATGCAGATTTTGCAGGAGCAAAAATCTGCCCTGTCGCCGACACCTGCCAATCGAGTTACCGAACCTGCCTACCCTCAATCAAAAATAGGGAAGTTATTTATAACCAAATCCTTAGGTTTATTTGTCGATACTCATTCTGCCGTATTCGAAGCTCTGCTTAAAGGCGTTCCGGTTGACGAGTTGACGATAAGTTCAGGTATCGAATTTAAAGGCAAAGTTTTGGAGACGCCGCCGAGTTTCACCGCTTCCTTGGGCATGCCGTAAACGATGCATGAAGCTTCGTCTTGTGCGACGGTGAACGCGCCGGCATCGAACATTTCTTTCATGCCTTTCGCGCCGTCGTCGCCCATGCCGGTCATGATGATACCGACGGCGTTCGGGCCGGCCGATTGAGCGCAGGAGCGAAATAAAACGTCCACGGACGGCCGGTGCCGGCTGACCAATGGCCCGTCTTTGACTTCGACGCGATATTGCGCGCCGCTTCGGCGCAGCAGCATGTGTTTGCCTCCCGGAGCGATCAAAACCTGTCCGGGGATGACCCGGTCGTTGGTTTCGGCTTCCTTGACGGAGACTTGGCAAAGGCCGTCAAGCCGCTTGGCGAAGGCAGCGGTAAATGCCTCGGGCATATGCTGCACAACCACCAGTCCCGGCGTGGTTCTAGGGAGTTTGGTCAATACAAACTCCAAGGCTTGAGTTCCGCCTGTCGAAGTGCCTATGGCAATTACCCTGTCGGTCGTTTCCGACAGAGGTTTTAAATGCGAAGGGGCGATGACCGCATCGGCATTTTGTTTCGGTTTGGGCTCGGTGCTTGACGGCATGCTTTTTATTTTACCGACTCGGGCATGAGCTGCGGCTTTCACGGCATCGATAATCAGCGTGTTGGATTCCTCAAGGAAGTGGCGTAGGTTGACCTTGGGCTTAGTGATGATGTCGACCGCTCCGGCACTCATTGCCTGCATCGTCACTTCAGCGCCTTTTTCGGTTAGCGTCGAGCAAATGACGACCGGAGTCGGGTGTTCGTGCATGATTTTCTTGAGAAAGGTTACGCCGTCCATACGCGGCATTTCGATATCCAATACGATTACGTCCGGCCACTCTTTTTCCATTTTTTGCAGGGCAAAAATCGGATCGGGCGCCGATCCGATAACTTTGATGCCGGCAGTACTGTCGAACAATTGTGTGAGAACCTGTCTAACGACTGCCGAGTCGTCTACGATGAAAACTTTGATGATATTCATGCTTTGAATTTTTATATGAAGGGGTTAGGCAAAATTAGTCCTGATTAGCAAGATGCTTCAGCTTGCTGAAGCCAATTGTCCGAGCAGTGGCCAGTCGTAGCCACTTCTGCGGGACGGGTTATTTAACCCGTCCCCAACGTTTCGGTTTGCCCTAAACATTTCGGCTGACTTCGGCCAAAGTCAAAACGTTTAGGACGGGGTTGCAAACCCCGTCCTGCTAGGGATATGCTGGGCTTTAGCTGAAGAAACTTGCTAATTAGGAAATTAGTTGATTGCCTTACCAAAATTCCACGTCCGATTTAGTTTTTTCTTGTGCATCGATGCGTTTTTTCCAAAAAGAGCGCTCTTGTTTTTCTAGTTGTTGTGTAAGCGCGGTTTCGATGGTTTTGACGTATACCGAAAAATCGCTACTCACGAAATGAATGCTACGGCCTACCGTGCCTCCGAAGCTCGATGCCTGTATCGGTATTTTTTCTTGAGCCAAGAATGTTTTGATAAATTCGATATTAACTTCTCCAACGGATAATTTATCGGTTTTGTCGCTACGTAAGTGTAGTACATTGCCGCCGCCGAAACATTTGGCTTTGATTTGCGATTTTTTTGCCCCTTTTTTCATCATATCGTTGATTAAAAGCTCCATGGCATAGAGTCCGTAACGGCCTTCCTCGGTTTCGATAATCGGACGGCTTTTGGAATGATGCTGATAGGCGAGTAAAAAGTGATTCATACCCGCTATTTTGTTGACCGGGTCGAAGAGGCAAGCGGCGACGCAAGAACCCAGCAGGGTCGATATTAATTCGCCGTTAGTGCTGACATAGTATTCGCCGGGCTCGATAATCACGCGGCGAGTTTCTTTGTAAGGTAGAACGATCATTTTTTTCTGAAAATCGACGGTTTGATCATTTCCATATCGCACGTTATTCGATGCAGGCTTTCGGAGTGGCTGATGAAAAAATAGCCGCCCGGTTTCAATGTTTTGACGATTCTTTCGACAACCGCTTTTTTGGTGTTTTGATCGAAATAAATCAAAACATTGCGTAAAAAAACCACGTCGAAGTGTTTGATAAGCTTGTTAGGTAGCGATTGCATCAAGTTGATTTGCTCGAAGTGCGTTCGGTCGATCAATGATTCGTCGACTCGGAAAAAGCCTTCTTGCGAGCGTACGCCTCGCAAACAGTACTTTTTTAGCAAGGCAGGGTCCATTTGTTCTAAGCGGGCCATCGGGTAGATGCCGTTTCGAGCAGTGTCGAGTACGCGCGTGCTCAAATCGGAACCTAGTATATCCCATTTCTTTCGACCCAATGTTTCCGCCAAAATCATCGCCAAAGAGTAAGCCTCTTCTCCTGAGGAACAAGCCGCGCTCCAGGCGTTAAAGTGTTCTCCTTGCCAATTTTTTAATAGGGTAGTCCGCAAAAATTCGAAGTGTTTGGGTTCGCGAAAAAAATAGGTTTCATTGGTGGTTAAAAAATTAACCATGATTTGAAATTCATCGGTAAATTCGGGTTTGCTCAGTAGACGATAATATTCCCCGTAGCTAGTCAGTCCATGAAAATGCAGGCGTTTGGCGAGCCTTCCGGCAACCATGACTTTTTTTTCGGGTGCTAAATAGATGCCAGCGTGTTCGTAAATCAAGCGCTGAAAGCAATCGAATTCTTTTTTAGTAATGGGTGAAATGCTAATCGTTGTATCCTTGGCCCAGCCTTAACAAATGTAGTGCTTACGGTCTATGTTGTTGAACTATAAAAATTAATAATCATGCTAAGTGTGAATTTGTAGTTCCATAAAATTTATTACTTATTATCAATAACTGATCATTATGAGTCGTATCACGGCTAAAAAGAACATTGGGATTTCGTGAAAAAATAAAGCCCGGAGCTATGAGTTTTGTAGCGGGGTCGGTCAGCAATTCCCAGTTTGAATATTTCGCCGATCTTAGGGTATGGAGTATGCCTGTCGAGGAACGCCGCAAACCCATCCATGGGCGCTTGGCGGCAGCTAAGCGCCCATGGATGGCGTGAATGCAGATTTTGCATTACGCCATGGATGGCGTGTATTAGGGCAATGCAGGAGCAATTGCCGAGGAGCAAAAATCTGTCCCGCTGCCGACATCCTCGCCAAGCATACTCCAAGCCCTTTTTGATCCCCAAATTGGGAATTGCTGCCGAATCCTTGATTGTGTTGTGTGGCGTAAAACCTTACTATATTGTTAACTTAATAGTGCCAAAAAAGGAAGTATTTAATGTCTTTTTCCGATAACACGCCAAAAATTGCCGCAAACGGAAAATTCGTCTTCTATAGCATGCCGGCAGGCTTGGGTTTGCTTGGGGGCTTGGTGGCTGTTTGGCAAGGTGCATTTAATCTCGCCGGCTTTATCGCAATGGGAATGCTTACGGCAATCGGTTTCGTTATTGGGTTAACATTATTTAGGCGTCAACAAGAGAGTTTGAATTATTTGGATGCCCAGTGGAAAAACGATGAAAGCGCCAAGCTGAAAGACGCAAATGCATATTCGATCGAGTTGGAAAAGCTAATTATGGAGGTTGTGCCGATCGTTATTCGTCAGGTCGGGACCTCCCGTGCTCATACCGAGCAGGAAATTACCACGTTATCGGTTCAATTTTCAAACATGGTTTCGCAAATCGACGCGTTGAGCGGCCAGACGCAGCAAGGTCATCAAGAAGATCATATCGATGCCTTGCTTAGCGGGAGCCGCGCGACTTTGGAAGGCGTTATTCAAAACCTTAATCAGATCAATCAGGCCGAACGAGTTATGATCGATCAGGTTAGAGAGTTATCGACCTACACCAACAGTCTCGATAGTATGGCGCAAGAAGTTCGTAAAGTCGCGGAGCAAATCAATTTGCTGGCGTTGAATGCCGCGATTGAAGCGGCCAGAGCCGGGGAACACGGGCGCGGTTTTGCGGTCGTTGCCGACGAGGTCAGAAAACTGGCTGGCTTTTCATCGACAACCGGTGAAAGAATTAGTCGGACGGTCAATGAAATTATTGCAGCGATGAATACAACGCTGAGAACGGCAGAGTCGTCGACGGAAAGCGACGAACAAAATATCGGCTCCGCAGACCACGCGATCAACCAAGTCATGTCCGATATCAAAACGACTTTGACGGCTTTTAAAGATGATGCGGTCGAATTAATGGATAATAGTGAACAAATCCGAGATCAAATTTATTCGGTTTTAACAGCGCTGCAATTCCAGGATCGAGTCACTCAGATGCTCGATCATGTCGAACATAATCTAGAACACCTGCAAAATACTATCGAAAAAACGCAAGGAGCCGGACATAAGCGTCATGCCGATATGATTAACGTCGAACAAACCCTATCGACAATGGAGCTGAGTTATACGATGCCCGAAGAGCTAATTAATCATGCTTCGGTTACAACTTCTAATGACCGGTCGAAATATTCCGACGACCTTACTTTTTTCTAATTCAAGGAGAACTTCTAACATGGCAAAAACGATCATGATTGTCGATGATTCCGCTTCTATCCGGCAGGTCGTCAGCATTGCGTTGAAAGGCGGCGGTTACGACGTTTTAGAGGCATGCGACGGAAAAGACGCGCTAAACAAACTGAAAGGCCAAAAAATTCATCTGATTATCACCGATGTCAACATGCCGAATATGGACGGCATTACTTTCGTGCAAGAAGTGAAAAAATTACCGGATTATAAGTTTACGCCGATGATGATGTTGACTACTGAAGCCGCCGAAGATAAAAAACAGGCAGGGAAGGCGGCCGGCGCTAAGGCGTGGTTGACAAAGCCGTTTCAGCCGCAGACCTTAATGACGGCGGTATCGAAATTGGTTTTACCTTAAAAATCTTTAAGGATTTGATCTTAGGATTTCGTTATAAATAACGTCCTGGAGCTATGAGCTTTGTTGAGGGTTCGGTCACTCGCTTGACAGGACTCCGTGAATACTTCCATCTAGGCTTGACGGCGGAATCTGCCCTGCCGCCGACACCTGCCAATCGAGCAACCGAACCCTCCACAAAATAGGGGAGTTATTTACGGTCATATCCTTAAATATACTCATCGTAGATCAAGTCCCTTATTTTACCCATCATCGTAGATCAAAATTCGGCCCCCCGGTGCCGAATTTTGATCTACGGGTATAATGAATCATGCCGATGACAAAAAAATCATTAAAAATCGGCTTCTTATTGTTAGTGCTATTGCTCGGAGTGCTATTAGAAGCGTTGGGCTTTGTCGATTGGCGGCGAGTCTTGTCGATCTCGGAGGCTTATGCCGACCGGACATGGCTTCCGGTAGTTTTGATTTTCGGGCAAATACTGCTGTATGCCTTTGCATTACCCGGGACAGGTTTGATTTTAATCGTTGGCGTGCTTTATAAGACATGGCTTGCCGCTTTTATTATCGCTACCGGCGGTTTGTTCGGAGGGATTTGCGCTTATTGGATAGCCAAAAAGGGTGGCGCGCCTTGGATCAAACGTATTGAAAAGTCGAGATATTACGAGTTATTGCGAGTTCAGGGCGATATGTTGACATTGACGGCGTTGCGTTGCTTGCCGATGTTTCCTCATTCGGTGATCAATTATGCTTCCGGCTTATTATGTATTCCCTGGAGTAGATTTATTGTGTCTACAACCATTGGTTTTTCCGTCAAGGGTTATGTCTACGCATCAGCGCTCTATCATGCTTCTCATGCACAAACGTTGGATGAGTTAATTTCATTTAAGACGTTGTTGCCTTTATTGGTGTTGGCGGTAATGATGATTTTAGCCAAGGCGATCCGGAATAAATGGAAAATTACTCAAGATTGAGTCTAATCTGTGCCAGCAATTCCCAATTTGGAAATAAGAGGGGGTTGAGTATGCCTGTCGAAGAGCGACGTTCATCCATCACCTAAGTTTATCCATCTTCGCTATGAACATCACCCCACGCCCTGAATAGGGCGAAATTTCTCAAATTGGGGATTGCTGGAGTGATTTGCTTAGGTTGACATTGTTTGTTGCAACAAGCATTATCAGCCGAATTTATTTTAATTTAGACTCGCATGAGTAATGACACGTTACAAATTCGTCGTATCGGTATCGATACGTATCATGAAAACGTTGCCTATTTAAACCGGGAATGCGCATTTTACCGAGCCGAGGGGTTTCAGGCGTTGTCGAAAATCAAGGTTTGCGCGAACGGCAATAAGCTGTTGGCAGTGCTCAATGTCGTGGACGATAGCTCCATCGTGCATTCGGGCGAACTGGGTCTTTCCGAGCAAGCTTTCCAAAAACTCAATATTGACGAAGGCGCATTAGTTACGGTGGAGCATGCCGAACCGCCCGCGTCGATGGATGCCGTGCGCCGAAAGATTAACGGCGAACGCTTGAGCCAAGATGATTTCACTAGTATTGCCAAGGATATTGCCGAGACACGCTATTCGAAAATGGAAATGGCGGCTTTTTTGGTCGCGACCGGTCAAAATAATCTCGACCGAGACGAGCTCTTGTATTTGACGCGCGCGATGTTGGATTCGGGCGAGCGCATGAATTGGCACGAATCGCTGGTGGCCGACAAGCATTGTATCGGCGGCATACCGGGTAATCGAACTTCGATGTTGGTCGTGCCTATCGTCGCCGCGCACGGGATGTTGATCCCGAAAACGTCGAGTCGGGCGATTACGTCGCCGGCCGGTACCGCCGATACGATGGAAGTTTTAGCCGAAGTCAATTTATCTCCAGAGCGTTTACACGATATTGTGCGCCAGGAACGCGGCTGTCTAGCATGGGGCGGTACCGCGAAGCTGGCGCCGGTCGACGATTTGTTAATTTCGGTCGAGCGCCCGCTCGGGATCGATTCTCAAGGGCAGATGGTGGCCTCGATTCTGTCGAAAAAATTGGCGGCGGGTTCCACGCATTTGATTGTCGATATTCCGGTCGGGCCGACCGCAAAAGTTCGGCACATGCGCCAAGCGCTTGCTTTACGCAAGTTATTCGAGTTTGTCGGCGATCAGCTCAATATTCACTTGGAAGTCATGATTACCGATGGTCGCCAACCGGTTGGTCGCGGCATCGGGCCGGTACTCGAGGCACGCGATATCATGCAGGTGTTGGAAAACAATCCCGATGCGCCATTCGATTTGCGCCAAAAATCGCTGCAATTAGCCGGAAGAATTATTGAATTCGATCCCGATGTTAGAGGCGGGCAGGGCTATGCGATTGCGCGGGATATTCTCGATTCGGGCCGGGCAATTGCCAAAATGAACGATTTGATACAGGCTCAAGGCGCCAAAACTATAGACTTTACGCCTGGTATTTTATGTCATGAGGTTTGCGCGGATAAGGAGGGTATCGTGACCCATATCGATAATTTTCAAATGGCCAAGATTGCCCGAATTGCCGGTGCGCCGATGGATAAGAAAGCCGGCGTCGATCTGTTGAAAAAAATCGGCGACAGGGTGCAGAAAGGCGAGCCGATTTATCGTGTTTACGCCGGCTTTTCGGCGGATTTTAAATTCGCGAAAACGTTAGCGGTCGATGATAACGGTTATCGTATCGGCGTAGAGGAGCATGTTTTGAAGCCGTTGGTGGCTTTCTAATATTATGCTGGTATTGGCCTTTCCCGATTATTGCGCACAAGCCGAGAGACTGGCTTGCAGGCTTGATGCGCCGTTCGAACTCATTGAATTACACCGTTTTCCCGACGGCGAAAGTTTGGTTCGGCTTCCGGCTGTCTTGCCCGATCATGTCGTCGTTTGCCGAAGTCTCGATCGGCCGAATGACAAGCTAGTCGAATTAATACTGTTTGCCCGGACGGCTAGAGAATTGGGAGCTAAGCGCGTTACCTTAGTAACGCCATACCTTTGTTATATGCGCCAGGACATTGCTAACCGCCCCGGCGAAGCAGTCAGTCAACGTATTGTTGGCCGGTTGTTGGCTGATTTATTCGATGATGTTCTAACGGTCGATCCGCATCTCCACCGTATTTCTCATTTACATCAAGCGATTCCGCTTGCAAATGCGGTTTGTCTGTCTGCGGCCGGCGCAATTGGCGATTACTTGAGCAGTCAGTTCGACGATGCGATTTTGCTCGGTCCGGACAGCGAATCCGAACAATGGGTTTCCGGTATTGCCGCACAAATCGGTTTTGACTATGCGGTAGCCGATAAAATCAGACGCGGCGACCGAGAAGTCGAAATTACCTTACCCGATAAAGCGTTTAAGGATAAACTTGTCGTTATCATCGACGATATGGCCAGCACCGGAAGGACACTGGCCCGAACGATCGGTTTATTGCAAAATGCCGGTGCGCGTGCCGTTTATGCCGCGATTACGCATCCGTTGTTTTGCGGCGATGCCGAGGCGCATATTCGCGCGGCAGGCGTCAAAGAAATTTGGAGTACGGACAGTATCGAACACCCGACATCTTGCATCAAGCTCGATGCGTTGTTGAGTGAAGCGGTCCGGTCGATTTTATAGTCACAACAGTATTAATAATCAGGTGATTTTATGCCTACGAAAAAACCATTGGATAAAACCAAACTCGATCAAATCGTTCTCGATGCACGCCGCAGTCAGGCCGAACGGGAAAAGGGTTATCGCGAAAAAGCGTTGAAGATGTATCCGTGGATTTGCGGGCGTTGCGCGAGGGAGTTCGATCATAGCAATGTCAGGGAATTGACCGTGCATCATCGCGATCACAATCATGATAATAATCCGGCGGACGGCAGTAATTGGGAGTTATTGTGTCTGTATTGCCATGACAACGAACATGCCCGCTATGAGCATGCGCATTACAATACCGGTTCAGCCAAAGACAGCGGTAAAACTGCGACTTTCAATCCTTTCGCGAATCTCGAGAATTTATTGAAAGGAAAGCAGTAACGCAGGCTGCTCTTTGCAAGTTGGCCGGAGCCCGGTTGCATGCTTCGTGCGGTCATCTTTGCAGATTTTATGGCAATGCTATTTTGTTCGTTTCGGCTTGCACAGGTTAGAGTAATCCCTTGAAATCATTCATGAGCTTAAAGTGCTTCATGGTTAAACTGCGGAATTTAGGATAATCGGTTTATTTTGACGAGAAAACCCAGTCGGTTTTTAAAAGCCATCCCATGTTTAAAAAATTCCTAAGCAAAATGACTCCGGCTCAAGCTAAGCTGGATGCCGGTGAGTCGTTGCTCGTTGAATATCGATGGAGGGTTGAGCAAGGCCTTATCGACTATGATCCGGCCCAGGTCGAGGCATTGCATTATCTTCAGGAAATGCTGGACAAATTGACTGCCGAGAATCGGTCAGGATTTTTGAGCTTGTCTTCGGCGCGCGGAAAGCCCTGCAAAAGTTTGTATATCTACGGCGGAGTCGGACGAGGCAAGTCGATGTTGATGGATTTATTTTACGATCATTGTCCGATTCAGGAAAAACGCCGAGTTCATTTCCATACGTTCATACTGGAAGTTCATGAGTTTTCCCATCGTTGGCGTCAGGAAAAAAAACAGGACATTATTCATTCGCTGGCCGCTGAAATTAATGCCTCGACAAAGCTGCTTTGTTTCGACGAGTTCCATGTGATCGATGTCGCAAATGCCGTTATTTTGGATCGTTTGTTCAGCCGTTTGTTCGAACTCGGTACCGTAATCGTTACTACTTCAAACCGGCATCCCGATGATTTATATCAAGCCGGATTGGTTCCGGAGCTGTTTTTAAAGTTCATCGAGCTGTTGAAGGCTTCGGCAGATGTCGTTGAGCTCGTTGCCAAACACGATTATCGCTTGACTCGTATTCACGGCGCTGAAAAAACCTATTTTTACCCGCTTGACGAACATGCGGCTTCGGCTTTAGAGCAGTGTTACCGCGAACTGACCCATTCGGCACCGCTAAAGCCTTACAGTCTTAAGGTGTTGGGTAGAAATGTCGTACTGAGAGCCGCGCATGGTGATGTGGCGTTTACCACCTTCGATGAAGTGTGCAGGAAGCCCTTAGGACCGGCCGATTATTTGAAAATCGTGCAAGCTTTCAGAGTCGTTATTGTATCCGGCATTCCGCGGTTCGGTTTTGATAATCACGACGAAGCCAAGCGTTTTTCGACATTGGTCGATGCTTTGTATTTTCATAAAGTCATTCTTATTTGCAGTGCCGAGGCTCCGGCTAGAGAGCTATATGACGAAAACATACGCGCATTTTTCCTGAAACGTACTGTTTCGCGATTGATCGAAATGCAGTCGGATTACTATCTCAAGCAGTGAGCAGTGAGCAGTGAGCAGTGAGCAGTGAGCAGGAAAGAGGAAAGAGGAAAGAGGAAAGAGGAAAGAGGAAAGAGGAAAGAGGAAAGAGGAAAGAGGAAAGAGGAAAGAGGAAATTAGGACTTGACAAGCGTATAAAATGCCGCATCATTTCTAACCGCTAACCGCTAACCGCTAACCGCTAACCGCTAACCGCTAACCGCTAACCGCTAACCGCTAACCGCTAACCGCTAACCGCTAACCGCTAACCGCTAACCGCTAACCGCTAACCGCTAACCGCTAACCGCTAACCGCTAACCGCTAACCGCTAACCGCTAACCGCTAACCGCTAACCGCTAATTCAACCTCTCGTCTTACAATAACTTTAGTTAATGACTCATTGGAATATAAGGAAATTTGTCTCGATTTATAGCGATTCAACGTATCAAGTCATTAAATTTACAGAAAAAATGATGACTTTTCGGCAATATGGATGTTCAAACTCCTGTGATATAATCGCGCTTTAGCTAAATCGTATCGATGCTTCCATTCTTCTTCATGAATTTAAAGACTTTTACGCGCCTTTTTATACTGTTTCTGGTTGTTTCCCAAGCGGTTAAAGGCGACGATGGGTTTGTTGTCGATAATATTCAGGTCAACGGCTTGCAGCGAATTTCTGCGGGTACTGTCTACAATTATCTTCCGGTCAATGTCGGTGAATTTTTATCCGAGGATAGGATTCCCGATGCGGTTAGAGCCTTATTTAAAACCGGTTTCTTTAAGGATGTTTCGCTGGCGAGGGAAGGTTCGACGCTGATCGTCAATGTTACGGAGCGGCCATCGATCGCTAAAATCATTTTCGAAGGCAACAAAGATATTAGCTCCGAAGACTTGCTCAAGGCCTTGAATAATATTGGGCTTGCCGAGGGCAAGGTATTCAATCAACAAATGCTCGAGAAGGTCGAGCAAGAATTGAGCCGCCAGTATTTTAGTCACGGTAAATACGGCCTTAAAATCGATACCGAAGTTTCTCCGTTGACCCGCAATCGCGTGGGTATTCGCATCAATATTTCCGAAGGCCGGGTAGCGAAAATTAAGGAAATCAATATTGTCGGCAATCGATCCTTCGACAACGACGATTTGCTCGATAATTTCGAATTGAGCACCGGCAATTTATTGTCGTTTTATACGAAAGACGATCAATATTCGAAACAAAAATTAGCGGCGGATCTCGAGCGGCTGCGTTCGTATTATCTCGATCGCGGCTATATCAATTTTTCGATCGAATCGACGCAAGTTGCGATTACACCCGACAAAAAAGAAATCTATATCACCGTCAACGTCAAGGAAGGCGATGTGTTTATGCTGGAACAAGTCAAGGTTGCCGGTAATCTCATTATCGATCCCGAAGAAGTGGTTAAATTGGTGCAAGTGGGGCCGGGCGAAATTTTTTCCCGCAAGAATGCGACCGAAACCTCGAAAGCGATTTCCGATCGTTTAGGCGATGAGGGTTATGTGTTTGCGAATGTCAACATGGTGCCTGAAATAAACGATACCGATAAAACGGTTGCGATGACCTTTTATGTCGATCCGGGTAAGCGTGTCTATGTCAATCGTGTCAATTTTCAAGGCAATACCAAGACTCGCGATGAAGTGTTGCGCCGTGAAATGCGCCAAATGGAGTCGAGTTGGGCGTCGACGAGCAAGATCGAACGGTCGAAAGTGCGTCTCGAACGTTTGGGTTATTTCGAAGAAGTGAATGTTGAAACGCCGCCCGTTTCCGGCACCGCCGATCAGATCGACGTCAATTATTCGGTCACCGAAAGGCCGGCCGGTAATTTGACGGCCGGTATCGGTTTCTCGCAAGTACAAGGTATTATCGTTAATGCCAACGTTTCCCAGGATAACGTTTTCGGTTCCGGTAAGCGGCTTAATTTGGCATTTAACAACAGCGATATTTCGACCAATTACCGCTTCGGTTTTTACGATCCTTATTTTACGTTGGATGGCGTCAGTCTCGGCTACGATATCGGTTATCGGACCACCGATGCTCAGCAGGCGAATATATCCAGCTATTTGACTGACGTCGCGAATATCGGCGCTAATTTCGGTATTCCGCTCAGCGAATTTAACCGACTCAACTTCAATATCGATCTTAGACATACCTCGCTCAAGGAAACCGGCTTTACAGCGAATGAAGTGAGAGCTTTCCTGAAAAGGGAAGGCGATACTTTTATCACGTTGTCGCCGTCGATCGGTTGGACCTACGACACATTGAATCGTGCGATCTTTCCGACCGAAGGCGGCCAGTACCGACTATCCGCGTTAGGTACGGTGCCGGGCAGCGATTTGGAATATTACAAAGTCAGTTATAAACAGCAACAATATTTTCCAATCGCGAAGGATTTAACATTTAGTTTAAGTGCGGAATTGGCTTATGGCGACGGCTACGGTAAGACCGATGACTTACCGTTTTTCGAGCATTATTTTGCCGGCGGTGTACGCTCTGTGCGCGGCTTTAACGACAACACCTTGGGGCCGCGAGACTCGCAAGGACGACCATTCGGCGGATCGACCAAAGTGGCTGGTAGCGCTGAAGTGTTTTTTCCAATCCCGTTCATGAAGGATCTCAAGTCGGTTCGGCTTGGCACTTTTCTCGATGTAGGTACGGTTTCCAACAGCCCGAGCAATATCGGAGGAGATATGCGTTACTCGGTCGGCATATCCGGCGAGTGGTTGTCGCCGTTCGGCGCGATCGCGGTCAGTGCAGGTAAACCACTGAATCTTCAAGAAGGCGATGACGAAAGAATCTTCCAGTTCTCCTTCGGTTCCGGATTTTAACCCTGCTTTAATATTTTCCGTACATAAGGCATTGAATATTAAAGCAATAAAAATGTTATAGCACTACAAAGCCATTTTTGGCGCGTTTTTTAATTCTTATGCTTCAATAATTTAGACCGTAGGCACTACATTTGTTAAGGCTGTGTTAACAGAAGTATATTTTTGGTTTAAGCGGGTTATCACCTATAATTCGACAGTTAGATCGCAGGTTTGTCCGTTTATGGATACTATTTTTAATTTTAATTACGAGTTCGATAATGAAAAATAAAGTTGTTTTATTTTTGGGTTTACTGTTGAGCGCCAATATGGCTTGGGCGGAATTGAAGATCGGTTTTGTCAATATTCCGGCGGTTTTGGAAAAGGCGCCTCAGGCTGAAAAAGCCAAAAAACGTTTGGAGCAAGAATTTTCTCCGAGGGACAAGCAGCTTGTCGCTCAGCAAAACGATATCAAGAATCTTGAGGAAAGATTGAACAGGGATGCGGCGGTCATAGGCGATTCCGAAAGAAGAAATCTGGAAAAAGACATTCTTAATAAACAACGCGAATTTAAAAGAAGCCAGCAAGAGTTTAGCGAAGACTTCAATATTCGCCGTAATGAAGAGTTGGGCAAATTACAGCGCAAAATTGTCGAAGCGATCCGCGAATTGGCCAAGAGTCAAAGTTTCGATTTATTGCTGACCGAAGGGGTTATTTATGCCAGCGAAACGGTCGATGTCACCAATCAAATTCAGCAGAAACTGTCTGCAATGCCCGATTAATTCAGGCCTTATGAGAGCAAAAGACTAAAGTTGCCGGAATCACCTACCAACCAATAATAACACTTTATCATTCATGTCTATCAAGCTAGATATTTTACAAATTCAAGAATTTTTACCGCATCGCTATCCCTTTTTATTGGTCGATAAGGTGGTCGAATGTGAACCCGGCGTTAGATTGTTGGCCGTTAAAAACGTGACTTACAATGAACCCTTTTTTCAAGGGCATTTCCCGCATTTGCCTATAATGCCCGGAGTGCTAATTTTGGAAGCGTTGGCACAAGCGACCGGCTTGTTGGCGTCGGAAACCGATCCCAATTTGGGAAAAGGTATGACTTATTATTTGGTGGGTATCGATAATGCTAGATTCAAAAGACCGGTGAGCCCGGGCGATCAATTGATGCTGGAAGCCAAATTCGTCAAAAGCAAACGCAATATTTGGTCGTTCGATTGCCGAGCCGAAGTGGAAGGCGAGTTTGTCGCCAGTGCCAACATTATGTGTGCCGCAGCGGTGAATTGATTTTGATAGATTCAAGAGCAGTTATTAACGAGCGCGCCCAATTAGCCGATGATGTCACTGTCGGCCCGTTCTCGATCATAGGTCCTGATGTTACGATTGGCGCCGGTACGGTTATAGGACCTCATGTCGTCATCAACGGTCCGACCAATATAGGTAGGGATAATCGGATTTATCAATTTTCCTCGATAGGCGAAGATCCTCAAGATAAAAAATATGCTTCCGAGGTAACTCGGCTTGAAATCGGCGATAGGAATGTCATTCGAGAATTCGTGACGATGCATCGAGGGACATTGCAAGACCGCAGCTTAACGCAGATCGGTTCCGATAACTTGTTTATGGCGTATACGCATGTCGCTCACGATTGCGTGATCGGCGATCATGTAATTATGGCCAACGGCGCATCGCTGGCTGGCCATGTGCATTTATGCGACCACGCAATACTAGGCGGTTTTACGCTGGTTCATCAATTTACCCAAATAGGACAATACAGTTTTTCGGCGATGGGTAGCGCGATTACGCAAGACATACCGCCTTTCGTGATGGTCGGCGGTCGTCCAACGCGCCCGCATGGCATCAATTCGGTAGGTATGGAGCGCAATGGCGTGTCGCCGGAAGCCGTTCGGCAAATCAGAAAAGCCTATAAAATTCTTTATAAAATGAACCTAAAGCTCGAGGATGCGATCGAGGAAATGGAAGGCATGGCCGGCGATAGCGACGAGCTGTCGACGATGGTCAGTTTCCTGCGGAACGTGACTCGAGGCATTCTACGATAACCGTGCAAAGGATTGCCGGAGTCGATGAAGTCGGTCGAGGGTGTCTTGCCGGTGCCGTATTCGCGGCGGCTGTCGTTTTAGACCCGAATAAGCCAATTGCTGGTTTAAAGGATTCGAAGAAGCTTTCCGAAAAGCAACGTGAAGCACTGGCGTTGACCATCAAGCGGGATGCGCTATGTTGGTCCGTGGCGCGGGCGGAACCGAGCGAGATCGATCGCATCAATATTCTGCACGCGGCGCTGCTGGCGATGGCGAGAGCGATCGCGATGATCGATCCGGTTCCCGATTGGATTGTCGTTGACGGCAATCGCTATCCCCCGGTCGATTTACCAGGAGAGGCAATGGTCAAAGCCGATTCGCAGGTGCCGGAAGTTTCCGCGGCTTCAATATTGGCCAAGGTCGCTAGAGACAGAGAAATGCTGTTTTTGGAACGCCTTTATCCGGGCTATGGTTTCAATTTGCATAAAGGCTATCCGACCCCGCTGCATCGGCAACAATTAATGCAGTTGGGTATTACGCCGTTTCACAGAAAATCTTTCGCTCCGGTAAAGGCCTTGATTAAATAATTTTAATCTCGCGCAGGGCGCGGAGATTAAGTTATAGCTATCGCACTCAAATTCAGCATTAGCTTATAGATGCTGTTATAGAACCTAAATGGGCTTGTTCACCCGGCTCCGAAATAAGGTATAAAATCTATTTTCGCGTTATTAAGGATTTCGCGAAAAATAACTCCCCTATTTTTGGAGGATTCGGTTGCTCGATTGGCAGGTGTCGGCGGCAAGGAAAGCCGTCGTCAAGCCTACATGGACGTATTCACGGCGTCCTGCCAGGCGAGTTACCGAACCCTCGACAAAGCTCATAACTCCAGGAAGTTATTTATGACCGAATCCTAAGTTCATGGCTAGCAGAGCTTAAGCTTCTTCAAATCTCCGTGCCTCTGCGCCTCCGCGCGATAACCGTAAATCCCGCATGCAACCTTCATTCGTTCATCTTAGACTTCATACCGAATTTTCCCTGGTCGACGGCATTGTTCGAATCAAGCCGCTGATTAAAGCCTTGGCCGACATGAACATGCCGGCCGTCGCGGTCACCGAACAATCCAATCTTTTTTCGTTGGTCAAGTTTTACCGCGCCGCGCTTGGGCAAGGGATAAAGCCTGTTTCCGGCGCCGATGTGCACATCTTCAATCCAGACGATCCGTCATCGCCTTACTGTCTAACGCTGTTGGTTAAAAATCTTAATGGTTATACGACGCTGACCGAATTGATTTCAAAGTCTTATCAGGAAGGTCAGCATCAAGGCGTGCCTATGGTGCAACGCGAATGGATAGCCGACAATCATAATGGGCTGATCGCCTTATCCGGAGCCATGAGCGGCGATATCGGCAGGGCCTTGTTGGCGGAAAATGTCGACGAGGCCAAACGGCTGGCCGAGGGATGGAGTCATTTATTCGAAGATTCCTTTTATCTCGAGTTGCAACGTGTCGGTAAAGCCGAGGAAGAACGCTATGTGGCGGCGGCTGTCGATTTGGCTCAACAAATGGATCTGCCGGTCGTCGCGACTAATGATGTCCGGTTTATTCGTCCGGAGGATTTCGATGCGCATGAAGTTAGGGTCTGTATTCATCAAGGACGGGTTTTGGATGACAATCGGCGGCCGAAAGATTACACCAATCAACAATATCTGCGTAGCAGTGAAGAAATGCAGGAGTTGTTCGCCGATATTCCTGAAGCCCTGGAAAATTCGGTCGAAATCGCCAAGCGTTGTAATCTGGAGCTGACGCTCGGCGAAAATTATTTGCCCGACTTTCCGGTTCCGGAAGGTATGACGATCGATGACTATCTGATCGAAGTGTCCCGTCAGGGACTCGAAGAGCGCTTTCAACAACACCCGGCTTTCGGTTCCGGTAGCGAAGAAGAGAACCGCCGGGTTTATTACGACAGGCTCGAAACCGAGCTGAAAGTGATTACGCAGATGGGCTTTCCCGGTTACTTTCTGATCGTTGCCGATTTCATCCAATGGGCCAAGAACAGCGCGATTCCGGTTGGGCCGGGCAGGGGTTCGGGCGCCGGCTCGCTGGTTGCCTATGTCTTGAAAATTACCGACCTCGATCCGATCGAATTCGATCTTTTATTCGAACGCTTCTTGAATCCGGAGCGGGTTTCGATGCCCGACTTCGACGTCGATTTCTGTATGGACCGGCGCGATGAGGTTATCGACTATGTCGCGCGTCATTATGGTCGCGACCATGTCGCCCAGATCATTACCTACGGTTCGATGGCGGCCAAGGCCGTAGTACGAGATGTCGGCCGGGTGCTCGGTTTTTCCTACGGCTTCGTCGATCGCTTGGCGAAACTGATTCCTTTCGAAATCGGCATGACGCTGACTAAGGCGCTGCAGGATAGCCCCGATCTCAAACAGTTGTACGAGACCGAAGAGGAAGTCAAGACGCTGATCGACATGGCGAAATCGCTTGAGGGGGTTTCGCGTAATGCCGGCAAGCATGCCGGGGGGGTCGTAATTTCGCCGACCAAATTGACTGATTTCACGCCGCTTTATTGCGAGCAAGGCGGCGGTAATCTAGTGACGCAGTTCGACAAGGACGATGTCGAGGCGGTCGGTCTGGTCAAGTTCGACTTTTTGGGCCTTCGAACGCTGACGATCATCGATTGGGCGCTCGAGACGATCAATCGAAAAAAGCAGCAAATAGGCGAGGCTATCGTCGATATTAGCGCGATTCCGCGCGACGATTCGCCCTCCTATGAATTATTGAAGAAAGCGCAGACGACCGCAGTATTTCAGTTGGAATCGCGCGGCATGAAAGAGTTGATCAAAAAGCTCAAGCCCGATTGTTTCGACGATATTATCGCTTTAGTGGCATTGTTTCGGCCCGGTCCGCTCGAGTCTGGCATGGTCGACGATTACATCAACGTCAAGCACGGTGCAAAAGCCGAATATGCCCATCCCATGTTGGAGCCGATTCTTAAATCGACCAACGGCGTTATTCTGTATCAAGAGCAGGTCATGCAGATCGCTCGTGAACTGGCCGGCTATACCCTCGGCGGTGCGGACATGCTGCGTCGCGCGATGGGTAAGAAAAAACCCGAGGAGATGGCCAAGCAGCGCGAAATTTTCACAGAAGGTGCGGTCGCGAATAACATCGAGGAAAGCGTCGCGACTTATATCTTCGATTTGATGGAAAAGTTTGCCGGCTACGGTTTCAATAAATCGCATTCGGCAGCCTATGCCTTGGTCGCTTATCAAACCGCCTGGCTGAAGGCGCATTATCCTGCCGAGTTTATGGCGGCGGTACTGTCTTCCGATATGGACAATACCGATAAAGTCGTGGTGTTGATCGAAGAATGCCGCGAAATGAAATTGGCTATTTGCCCGCCCGATCTCAACGAATCGAATTATCGTTTCACGGTCAACGACAAAGGGCAAATCGTGTATGGAATCGGTGCAATCAAGGGGGTTGGCGAATCCGCGATCGAGGATTTATTAAAAGAACGCGAAGCGAACGGATCTTTCGCAGGGCTGTAC
Source organism: Methylotuvimicrobium alcaliphilum 20Z (assembly GCF_000968535.2). Classification (NCBI taxonomy): domain Bacteria; kingdom Pseudomonadati; phylum Pseudomonadota; class Gammaproteobacteria; order Methylococcales; family Methylococcaceae; genus Methylotuvimicrobium; species Methylotuvimicrobium alcaliphilum. The sequence goes on along the minus strand of NC_016112.1, from coordinate 3,624,913 downwards.
GATTTATGCAAGCGCGTCGATTTGAGGAAGGTCAATCGTCGCGTGCTTGAAGCATTGATTAGGGCGGGTGCGTTCGATCGGATTGATGCCAATCGAGCGGCGCATTTGGCGGAATTGCCAATTGCATTACGGGTGGCCGAACAGCACGTCAAAATGGCCCAAACCGGTCAAAACGACTTGTTCGGATTGGGCATGCCCGATGAGGACGATAAGATACAGGAGGACGTTTATACGACTCAAGCCGAGCCTTGGACCGAATCGGAACGATTGGCTGCGGAAAAGCAAACCTTGGGTTTGTTTTTGACCGGTCATCCGATTACGCAATATGAATCGGAATTGAAGCATATCGTGCACGGCAAGATTGCTAAGATCTTGGGTGATGTCGAGCGCACGCGAGGAAAAATGGAGGCGCGCACCGCAGGATTAGTCGTGGAATTACGGACGCGGCAAAATAAAAACGGCAAAACGATGGGGTTTGCGACTTTAGATGACCGGTCCGGGCGTCTTGAATTGGCAATCTTCGGCGACAGCTACGAAAGATACCGCGATTTATTGTCTAAGGATGCGTTGTTAGTCGCAGAGGGCGGTGTTGCGATTGACGATTTTAGCGGCATGCTGAGGTTGACGGTCGATAAACTATACAGTATCGAAGACGCACGCAATCAATATGCCCGATGTCTTGCGTTGCAGTGGGCGAATACGGATGAACAGAGCGATGCAAAGTCGTTCGTCGATAAGCTCGATGAGACGCTGCAGCCGTTTAAGGGCGGTTCTTGCCCTATTGTGCTTGCTTATCGTTCCGCAACGGCAAAGTCATCGCTACAATTCGGCGATGAATGGCGCGTGCATCCTTCGGATGAATTGGTCTTGCGGTTAAAGCGTTTGCTGGGGGCGGAGGCTGTTGAGGTTAGATATAGGTGAAAGGTGAAAGGTGAAAGGTGAAAGGTGAAAGGTGAAAGGTGAAAGGTGAAAGGTGAAAGGTGAAAGGTGAAAGGTGAAAGGTGAAAGGTGAAAGGTGAAAGGTGAAAGGTGAAAGGTGAAAGGTGAAAGGTGAAAGGTGAAAGGTGAAAGGTGAAAGGTGAAAGGTGAAAGGTGAAAGGTGAAAGGTGAAAGGTGAAAGGTGAAAGGGGCGCCTTTTCCTGGATGTTTGGGGATTATACTAGGCTGTCGAAACGCATGCATCAAATCACATACCTTATTAATATTCAATAACTTAAAATCATTCTGGACGCAATCGTTTGACCAAAACGACAGCTTAAGCCGCTTTTATTTTGCTCATAAAGCGACTAATCAATGACTTAGCTAAAAGAAGCACACCTGAATGGCTTATAATTGTTCACTTTACAGTGATTTTATTTCCTCAGCTTGTGGATTTAAAATTATCGCTGTATGCGGTATAAATAGGTCTTATTTTAACCCATCCCCCAAATACTATGCTTCAAATGTCAAAACTACTAAACAGCCGCGATGAATGGAAAAACAAAGCGACTGAGCGCGCAGCTGAGCTTCGTGAGCTTAGAAAAACACAAAAACGTCATTTGAAAAAAATAGCGGAACTGAAACGGAATAATTGCCAGTTAGAACAGCTTGTCGAAGCAAAAAAAACATTACCTTCGAGCATCAGTCAACCCTAGCAACCCAGGATATTGCTGTTGTACCCGCGAATACTTCAACGGTTATTGACATAACACAAGCTCAGCAAACGCGACTTTTATGCGTGCTTATCGTGCTTGATGCGGTGGTTTCTTTTCGTAGCGTTCCGCGCATTCTTGAATTATTTCATTCACAAACATCGCTTGAATTACCGTGGACGCCACATTTTACTTCGGTGATTAACTGGAGTTTGCGCGTTGGTTTAGGGTTACTGCGCCAAGTGTGCCCAACGTGCGAGCCTTGGATTGCGATTATTGATTACTCCATTGATATAGGGACTAAAAAAGCACTGGTCGTGCTCCGCGTAAAAACACAGTCTCTATGCCAACGCGGCAGCGCCATTCAATTGCAAGATTGTGAATGTATCGGTCTTAAGGTGCGTGAAACGGTTAATCATCAGACGGTTTGCCAGGACTTAGAGGACATTTTTGCTATCGCCGGCGTACCTCAAGCGATTGTTAAAGACTGCGACTACACGCTAGCAAAAGGTGTGCGACAGTGGTCGGCCAAACAAGAAAAACCGGTGCCCGTCATTGATGACATCGGTCACTGCATGGCCAGCGCGCTGAAAAGTCAATTTGAAAAAACAGCGGATTATAAAGCCTTTACTGCGGCACTGGGTCAAGGTGCGAAATGCCTGAGACAGACAGAATTTGCCTGTTTGACACCCCCTAAATTACGGACTAAAGGGCGTTTTCAAAGCATCAGTAAACTCGGTGAATGGGGGGCTAAAATGCTGGATGTCTTTGCCGTTAAAGGCGGCGCGAAGAAAGGCAGCGTGTTAGCTAAATTACGGACGGTGTTTCCGGGCTTTTTACGGATGAAACCCTTTATTGAGCGCTTCGCGTTGACGACTAAAATAGTCTCAGAGGTGATGGAAATCATTAAAAACAAAGGGCTTAACAAAGTCACCTACCAACAATGTTACCAATTATCAAAAACATTGCCGCGAAATTCTAAAGTCAAAACACACCTACAAGCTTGGTTAAAAAAGCATGTGCAGATTCAAGCAGAGCTGACCGAACTGCCGTTGTTAAGCAGTAGCGATATTATTGAAACGCTGTTTGGAAATTATAAATACATGCTTGAACGCAGTCCGCAAGCCGACATGAATCGCTCCGTGCTATTGATTCCTGCTTTATGTGGCAGTCGAAAAGAAGCGGTGATTGACCAGGCATTAAATAAAGCATTTCAAGTAGATCTAGCACACTGGGAGGAGAAGAATATCCCTTATACGGTAAGAAAAAAGCGCCAAGAATTTTTTAAACATAAAAGCCAAAAATCGGGGAAAATAATAACGGACTAGATCAGTCTTTCGACAGGCTAGGATTATACTGGAAATCGTTCAGGTCCATTGAAGGTAGGGTCTGACGTGGGCCCGGTGTCTTCATGCGCTAATGCTGAAATTTAGTAACTATTCAGTCCCCCGGCAATTATCGCTCCCACGCTCTGCGTGGGAACGCCTGAGTACCGCTCCAGCGGTACGAGACGCTAGAGCGTCTCGGTCTTCATTCCCACGCTAGAGCGCTCATCGTTATACATAAGTCAAAAATTACCTTTTTGCAGCTTAACCAATGAGACCTCGATACCATTTATTGTCACTTAACATTAGCGGATCACCTAACGCTAGACGAACCGCGTAGGGTACGCTGTGCGTACCATGGTAACTCCGCGATATTCATGTGCCAGCCGAACCGCCAGGGCACGGCTTTGGTACGCGCAGCGTACCCTACAATTTATGCATAAAGACGAGCGTTAGAACGATAGGGAGGTGAATAATTACGAAATTTAAGCTGCGGTATAGCAATCACGGTTGCCAAGGGTTTTTTGGCCCGGCAACCGTGAGTTTAAAAGGGATTAAAGTTTAGGCGTCCGATTCGCTTTCTGATTTAACAGCGGGTTTGCTGTCGGTATTGTTGTCCGGTTTAGCGGCGGTAGCGTCCTGTTCACGGCGAGGCTTCTCGTCTTGTGTTTTAACCACTTCTGCCGATTTTGGGCTTTCATCGGCTTGAGTCGGAACATTCGGTCCGCTGGTTTCGCTCTGTTGTGAGGATTCCGGTTTTCTGTAATTCGGGTTCCGAGGGCGGCGTCGATTCGGGCCTCTTCTTCCATTTCTGGATGGCGATTTTTTTACCGGTTGTTCGACAGCTTCATTCGTAGTTTTGTCCGGCTCAACCGGTTGTTGAACGACTTCTTCGGTAATGGTCTCTTTCTGTTCGTCAGGTTTTGTTTCACGCTTATTGACGGGTCTTTTAGGTCGGTTGTTTCGACTTCCCGGTCCGCGTTTGTTATCGCGTTTTTTGCCCGGCGTTCTTTCTTCGCCTTCTTTTCGTTCCTGTTTTTTGTCTGGCTGGGGCATGGCTGGTGTTTCTTCTTTGCCGCCGACGCCGACCAATTTCTGCCAAAAGCGCTTGATCAGGCTGGCCGAGGTATTGCGATTTTGTACCGGCGCCGGCGCATCGGGCAGAAATTCCTTAATAGCCGCTTGTTCGGCTTTGGGCTTGATCTGTTGCGCGAACTCAGGGAGCGGAATATCTTCTTCCTTGATTTGTAGATAGCTAGGTTTTTCCTCGATCGCGTCCTTGGCCTTGATCCGGTCGATCGTGTAAGCCGGCGTTTCCAGGTGTTTGCTCGGCAGAATCACGATGCCGACTTTTAATCGCGACTCGATCAGTTCGATAGCGGGCCGCTTTTCATTGAGCAAGAAAGTCGCGCTTTCGATCGGCAAGTGCGCGATGACTTTTTCGGTGCCGGGTTTCATCGCTTCTTCTTCCAGCACGCGCAACACTGCCAATGCGACCGATTCGACATTTCGAATCGTCCCTTGGCCTTTGCAGCGAGGGCAGATTAGTTGCGTAGATTCGCCTAGCGAAGGCCGAAGCCGTTGTCTAGACATTTCCAGCAAGCCGAATCGCGAAATGCGGCTGGTTTGTATGCGGGCACGATCGATTTTTAACGCATCGCGTAAGCGGTTTTCGACTGCGCGTTGATTTTTATTGGCCATCATATCGATGAAGTCGATCACGAACAAGCCGCCCAAATCGCGAAGTCGTAACTGACGAGCGATTTCATCGGCGGCTTCAAGATTGGTGTTCAACGCGGTTTCTTCGATGTCGCTGCCTTTGGTCGCGCGTGCCGAGTTAATGTCGATCGAGGTCAACGCTTCGGTATGATCGATCACGATTGAGCCGCCGGATGGCAGCGATACTTCGCGTCCGTAGGCGATTTCGATTTGCGATTCGATTTGATAGCGACTAAACAAAGGTACCGAATCCTGATAGAGTTTCGCTTTGGACAAAAAGTGCGGCATGACCTGTTTCAAAAACTTTTGCACCAGGTGAAATGCTTCTTCCTTGTCGATCAGGATTTCATCAATGTTACCACGTAGATGGTCGCGTAAGGCTCTGATGATGACATTGCTTTCTTGGAATATCAAAAAAGGTGCCGATTGCTCGCTAGCCGAACGCTCGATCGCTTCCCAGAGTTGTAACAGATAATTCAAATCCCATTGCAGTTCTTCGGCGCTCTTACCGCATCCGGCGGTACGGACGATCAGGCCCATGGTGTCGGGAATCTCCAGCGCTGTCATGACTTCACGCAATTCATTTCGCGTATCGCCTTCAATGCGCCTGGAAATACCGCCGGCTTTCGGATTGTTCGGCATCAATACCAAATAGGTTCCGGCGAGGCTGATGTAGGTGGTTAATGCCGCGCCTTTGTTTCCGCGTTCTTCTTTTTCGATTTGAACGACGATTTCTTGGCCTTCCTTGATTTGATCTTTGATCGATGCGCGTCCGCCTTCGGAGGTGTCGCCTTCCGCGCGTTGCCGGAAGTTCGGAGCGATTTCTTTAAAGGGTAAAAAGCCGTGTTTTTCGGAGCCGTAATTTACGAAAGCAGCTTCTAGGCTGGGTTCGATACGGGTAATAATGCCTTTGTAAATGTTTGACTTTTTTTGTTCTTTTGAAGGGACTTCAATGTCAAAATCATAAAGTTTTTGACCATCTACCAAAGCGACACGCAGTTCTTCAGGTTGCGTGGCATTGATAAGCATTCTTTTCATTTAAGGTATCCTTGATTATTCCTGTCCCATGTTTAGAATTTTTTTAAGACTTTCAGGTTGCGCATCGGCGTTAGACCTTCGTATGGGCTGTTACGATGCCGCGGCCTTTAGGACCGGGACGGGGGGTTGTGCCGTCCTATGATTGGCGGTCTCGCTTGCTTTCGTTCATTCGTTTAAGTTATGAAAAGCAAAAGAATTCGCATTGTTTATTCAGCATGATTTATTCGATGCGAATAGGTGTGCGCAAGCCTGTCTTCTTGTAAAATCCTTCCTAAACAGGAATTATTATATTTCGCTCATCACGGGTCGAACGATAAAACCCAAAATTCCAATGACTGAACAGTCGTTTAGTAACTGTTCAGCGAATAATTTTTTAGGGCTCCTAATCGCATAAGGCGGACGGAGCGTTTATTTTAGTTGTATAAACTGGCCTAATATATCAATGTTAACGGCACTCATCAATTTAAAGAATCATGTCGTAAAATATACTGGTATCATTATTCGATGAAACCAGTACAGCAAGAAACGCATTCGGGCGTTCAATTTATTGAAGTTTTTGAAGAAAACTGCGATCAGCGGCTTGATAACTTTTTGATTGCCAAACTGAAAGGCGTGCCTAAAAGTCGGATTTATCGGATTGTTCGAAAGGGCGAGGTGCGCGTCAACAAGGGGCGTGTGGATGTTAAATATCGCTTAAAGGAGGGCGATGTCGTCAGAATTCCGCCGATACGCGTTGCCGAGACCGAAAATAACGCTTTTGTGCCGCAATCATTAAAACACAGTCTCGAGCACGACATTTTGTATGAAGACGATGTGCTGTTGGTGCTTAATAAGCCGTCCGGTTTTGCCGTGCATGGCGGTAGCGGACTGGATTCTGCGGTCATCGAAGGGCTCAGGCAATTAAGGCCTGCTGCGCCGTTTCTAGAATTGGTGCACCGTTTAGATAGGGATACTTCCGGTTGTTTATTGATTGCGAAGAAAAGGAGTGCTTTGCGAAAACTGCATGAACTGTTTCGCGGCGACGATATTCAAAAAACCTATTTGGCCGTGTTAGCGGGTCGTTGGGCGCGAAAAAAATTGGTGGTTACAGCCCCGTTGCAAAAAAATGTTAACAAAGGCGGCGAGCGTATGGTCGAAGTGAGTCGATCGGGAAAAGAAGCCGAAACTTTTTTCCGACGCATCAAGCTATTGCCGAATGCGACTTTGGTCGAAGCGTCACCTAAGACCGGACGAACGCATCAGATTCGTGTTCATGCCGCTTGGCTAGGCCATCCCATCATCGGCGATGAGCGTTATGGAGACTTCGAGGTTAATAAGGCCTTCAAAAAGATCGGTTTTAAGCGAATGTTTTTGCACGCTTACCGATTGGAATTCGTCCATCCCGTTACCGGTCAACGATTGCAGATTACCGCGCCCGTGCCGAAGCTAATGGAAGCATTAATTAACAATAATGATGACTAAGGAATATGCATAAAACAACTTCTCGAAACAGTAAGCTTTGTGGGGGTTCGGTGACACGCTTAACAGGACGCCGTGAATACATCCCTGTAGGCTTGACGGCAGCTGTCCCTGCTGCCGACACCTGTCAATCGAGCCACCGACCCCGCTTCCAACATTTGAAGAAGTTGTTTGATGTTCGTTCCTAAACGCTTTGATTTGATTATTTTTGATTGGGATGGAACACTGGTCAATACGATCGATTGGATCGTGCATTGTTTGCAGGATGCCGCTGTTCGATGTCGTTTTGAGGTGCCTGAGGATCAAGCGGCAAAGGATGTGATCGGATTAAGCATCGATAATGCTGTTCGCCAGCTGTTCCCGGAAGCCGATAAGGACTCCAGGAATACGTTTATCGAGCATTACGGCAAGGCGTTTTTTGCCAAACAGCTGAGCCGAGCCGATTTGTTTAAGGGCGTGTTCGATATGCTAAATGTCCTGAGAGCGAGTGGTTATCGGTTGGCGGTGGCTACCGGAAAAGGGCGGAAAGGCTTGCAGAAGGCTCTCATGCAAACCGGTACCGAGCATTTGTTCGACATCACTCGTTGCGCCGATGAAACCGCGTCCAAGCCGGCCCCTGTTATGTTGCAAGAAATCATCGATCGCCTCGAAATTCCGGCCGAACGAGCCTTGATGGTCGGCGATTCGATTCATGATCTGCAAATGGCTCGTAATGCGGGAATCGTTTCGGCGGCCGTTGCTTGCGGTGCGCATAGCCCGGAACTGTTACGGCAATACGACCCTCTATTTAATTTGGCACAAACATCACAATTACTGGAATTTATTTGAGGTTAACAAGTGGAAAGCAATAATGACAGCCAAGCCGTTTCTAAATCGGAACGGAAAGACGGTTGGGAACGGGAAACGATAGAAAAATTAGCTTTTGCGGCGATAACGGAACAAAGAAGGGCAAGGCGCTGGGGCATTTTTTTCAAAATGCTGACTTTTTTGTATTTGGTTGCCATTTTTGCGGCAATTATGTTTCCAAAGTGGAAGGATGACATCGGGATGGGTTTGGACGTCAAGGGGCATACCGCGGTGATCGATGTGGTCGGCATGATTGCCGAGGATAAGGATGCCAATGCGAGCCGCATTATCAAGGGGTTGCGTCAAGCCGCGAAAGACAATAGCACGCGCGGCATCATTCTGAATGTCAATTCACCGGGCGGGAGCCCTGTGCAATCGGACTATATCTTTCATGAAATCAGGGAATTGAAGAAAGAATATCCCGACTTGCCGATTATATCGGTCGTGGGGGATATCTGTGCGTCCGGCGGCTATTACGTCGCTTCGGCCGCCGATAAAATTTATGTGAATCAAGCCAGCCTGATCGGTTCGATCGGCGTGTTGATGAACGGTTTCGGTTTTGTCGATACGCTCGATAAGCTGGGGGTAGAGCGACGTTTACTAACGTCCGGGGAACATAAAGGAATGCTTGACCCTTTTTTACCGGTAGATGAAGAAGAAATTCAGCACATGCAGAAATTGCTCGGTCAAGTGCACCAGCAGTTTATCGATGCGGTAAAAGAAGGGCGAGGAACACGTTTAAAGGAGACTGACTTGATATTTTCCGGTATGGTTTGGACCGGGAAAGAAGGGGTTGAATTGGGCCTGGCCGACGATTTCGGTAGTGCAAGTTATGTTGCCAAGCATGTTATCGGCGCCGAAAAATTGGTTAATTTTACGCCGCCCGAGCGCTTACTCGATAAGTTGGCGGGCAGAATCGGTGCGTCATTCGGCAAGTCGTTAGGCGTCTTTGGCGAAAAAATGCTGATTCAATAACCTTTTATTCAGTAAGGGTTCAGATGAACCCTTTATGCTCGGTCCGCATCATTGCCTTGGCCGCTTTTAAGGCAAAATGCGAATATTAATTTAAGGTGCTGGATTAGCAATGACAAATTTAATCAAAGTGGTATTCATGACCGCATTATTACCTGTCTCGGTTTCATTCGGAAGCGAACTTATGGTCGCGATGGTGAGTTTGGATGAAGCGACCAAGCAAGTTCGTCAAGACAGCAAAGTCAAAGTGCTGGGGGCTAAAACCGAATCGATTGAAGACCGAAAGGTTCATGTCATCAAAATCCTGACACCCGACGGCAGAATACAATATCAGCGTATCGATGCAGAAACAGGGCGATTATTAGGTAGGGATAGGTAAGAAACATGCACAAAATGACTTCTACAAGTAGTAGGCTTTGCTGCGGTACGGTGACTCGCTTGACAGGGCGCCGTGAATACGTCCATGTAGGCTTGACGGCGGCTTTCCCTGCCGCCGACACCTGTCAATCGAGCCACCGAACCCCCTTCCTGCAGTTGTCGAAGTTTTTTCATACTCGATCCTAAAAGGGAGTGACCGATGCGTATTTTAGTCGTTGAAGACGAATTAATTCTGTGCGAACAAATCAAAAAATTTTTGACCGATAAGGGCTTTGCAGTGGATACGGCTAATAAAGGCAGTGACGGTTATTATTTGGGTAAGGAATATCCGGTCGATGCGGCCATCGTCGATATAGGCCTTCCCGATTTTTCAGGCATCGAATTGATAAAACGCTTGCGTAAGGATGAGGTGGTTATTCCTATATTGATCTTGACCGCAAGAAGCCGCTGGCAGGAAAAGGTGGAAGGTCTTGAAGCCGGCGCCGATGATTATTTAGTCAAGCCTTTCCATTACGAAGAGTTGCTAGCTCGTCTAAACGCCTTGATTAGGCGCTCCGGAGGCAAGGCGCATCCTGTTTTAAAGCACGCGAATATCGAGTTGGATACTGCCGCACAAGAGGTCAGGGTATCCGGAGAAAGGCTCGAATTGACCGCGTTTGAATACAAAGTGCTTGAGTACCTTATGTTTCGTAAAGGCGAAGTCATATCAAAATCGGTATTGACTGAACATATCTATGAAGAGGATTTCGATCGGGATAGTAATGTGATCGAAGTCTTTATTGGTCGTTTAAGAAAAAAGCTTGATCCCGACGGGACAAGTAAGCCGATCGAAACATTGCGCGGGCGCGGTTATCGTATCCCTCAAGAGTAGGGCTAAGCAGGCTGTTGCTTGCATAATTTTTCATCCGATATGAGTAAAAAAACGAAAACAGCCTTTGTATGCGAGGAGTGCGGTGCCGATTACCCTCGTTGGAACGGGCAATGCACGGCCTGTGGGGCTTGGAATTCAATTAAAGAAGTGAGGCTGGGTGCGGGCAAATCCGAACGAAATAAGAGAACGGATGGCTATTCCGGGATTAGGTCGTCCGTGCAAGCCTTATCCGATGTTGATTTGGCTCAGGCGGAACGATTGTCGACCGGGATTTCCGAGTTCGATCGAGTTTTGGGCGGCGGTGTCGTCAGAGGCAGCGTAACGCTGATCGGCGGCGCACCGGGGGCCGGAAAGAGTACTATATTACTGCAGGCGATTGCCGACATGGCCCGACGCGGGATTGATGTGCTCTATGTTTCAGGCGAAGAGTCCTTGCAGCAAATCGCCGAGCGGGCTCATCGATTGAATGTGTCAGGCGAGCGGATCAACATGCTTGCGGAAACTTCGGTGCAGAACGTGTGCGATGTGTTGGACGACATCAATCCGCAGGTTTTAGTGGTCGATTCGATACAGGTCATGTATACCCAAGATACCGATTCGGCACCGGGGTCGGTATCTCAAGTTAGGGAGTCGGCAAGTTACCTGACTCAATATGCCAAGCGGCATAATGTCTCGGTATTTTTGGTCGGGCATGTCACTAAGGATCAGTCGTTGGCGGGGCCGATGACGCTCAGCCATATTGTCGATACCCAAGTGGTGTTGTCGTCGACTAACGATGCTCGATTTAGGGTGCTTAGAGCCGATAAGAATCGTTTTGGTAGTGTTGGCGAATTAGGTTTTTTTGCGATGGACAGTACCGGTCTCAAAGAGGTTAAAAATCCTTCCGCGATGTTTCTAAACCGAGCAGAAAAGCCGTCCTCGGGTAGTGTTGTGACTGTGCTGTGGGAAGGTACTCGGCCATTGTTAGTTGAAATTCAAGCATTGGTCACCGAGTGTCAATACGGTAATCCCCGGCGCTTGGCAGTTGGCTTCGATCAGAATCGGTTGGCGATGTTGCTGGCGATACTATCGAGACACGGCGGTATATTTACCGCGAATGATGAAATTTATGCGAATGTGGTCGGCGGCATCAAGGTTACCGAAACCAGTTCCGATTTAGCGATCGTCGTCGGCATCGTATCGAGCTTGAAAGATAAAATCATTCCGCATGATACGTTTTTTTTCGGAGAACTAGGTTTGAATGGCGAAATTAGGCCGGTTGCGAACGGTTTGGCGCGAATCAACGATGCGGCCAAGCACGGCTTCAAGAAGGCGGTTATCCCAAAGAGTAATGCCCCTAAAAAAGCCATTGAAGGTTTAAGGATTTACCCGGTTGCTAATTTGGCCGAGGCATTGGATGTATTAGGTGAGGTTGAGTGCTAATGACTTGTTCCGCGCGCTTATAGCCTGGACTGGAGGCTGCTCATAGTTCGAGCTCGGTCAGCGCAAGTAAGTCTCGTTCTAATAATTCACTATCGCCAAGATTCAATTCAACAAGGCGTCTTAGGTGTGTGATGCTATCGATATCGATGTGTTCGCATTTAAACCCGGCGGTGTCATCGACGATATGCGATATGCTTAGCGCCATTGCAATGGTGTAGTCCTCGGAAAGACTGAAGGTGAGCATATAAATCTTTTCCAAGTCGCCTTGCCAAGGGCCTTCGAAGCGAAGCAGGCAGCCTTTCAATGAAAGGTCGACCAGTCTGCACGGCTGGTTTATTTCGTCGCAGCTCAATTGTGCAGGGGTGTCGTAAAAAATACGATGATAACGGCGTTTGTCGGTGGGCGAGGTGGTCTTCATTTATTTGGATTTTGAAAGAACTGTAGGGTGGTATTGTCGATGACAATCAGGTCGTTGTTATTTAATTTTACGGTTTTATCGCCCAAGGGCTGATTATTGATCGTCATGCTCGAATTGTTTTCCAACGACGAAATGAAGTAACCTTCTTTTCGTCGGGCGATAACGGCAATTCCTCCGCCGTTTCGTCCTAGCCGAGTCATGGCTTTTTTCATGGGGAGAATTCTTCCGATATGCTGTCCGTCCATGACCTGAAGGTTAGCTTCGGGCAGGTTCAGGTTTTGCCCGATTTCTTGATTCAGCTGGCTAACCTCGGGACTTTCGTGCTTAGGTATTTCAGTCACCGACTCTGTGGTATTGAATATCAGTGAATACTTTCCAAGGGTAATGCGGTCGTTATTATTAAGAAGGGATTCTTTAAGCTTTTCGCCATTGACGATCAATGGAAAATCATCGTTGAGTTGTTTGATTAGGCAACCGTTTTGCTTAATGATCGCGGCAGCATGTGCTGGAGCTACCGCCAAGCTGTTGAGTGTCAGATCATTGCTTTCGTCGCGACCGATATGCATAACGCCCGATTCAAACAATACCGAATCGATCGCTTTATCTTTGAAAAAAACGGTGAATTTTGCCATGGTATCCGCGAGTACTTAACTATCAGACATAAAGTATAGACCGTATTAATTCTGTTGCCCAAAAAATAGTGTTAATGATGGCCTGTCTTGAACGGAAGAAATTTGACTTGTGTCACTGAGTTTTTGTTACGTTTGATAATTTCCACCGGATAACCATGCAATTTTAAGCTGGTTCCCGGTTCCGGGATGGTTTCCATGAACTCGATAATCAATCCGTTGATTGTTTTAGGGCCTTCGGTAGGGAGCTCCCAATTGGCGATGCGGTTTAATTCCCGTACGGTCAAGCTGGCATCGACCAGGTAACTGCCGTCGGATTGCTTGAAGACACCCAAGTCCTCGTTGACCAATTCGCCTACGATTTCTTGCAATAAATCTTCTAGTGTAACTAGCCCTAAAACATCGCCGTACTCATCTACAACCAGTCCTATACGGATCCTTTCGTTCTTGAAATATTGCATTTGCGTGTGTAAAGGCGTGTTTTCAGGAATGAAATAAGGCTTGATAAGGTTTTTGGTAATATGTTGCTTATCGAATTCAGGCTGCTGGGTGAAAGACAGTGCCGTTCGTAAATGCAAAAAGCCGAGTACCCTATTGATGCTTTTTTTATAGACGGGTAGACGAGTATGTCTGCTATTTTGAAGGACCTCGATAATCGTTTCTATGGGGTCTTCTAAGTCGATGCCGATGATTTCATTGCGCGGCGTCATAACATCTTCGATCGTAGCGGACTCCAAGTTCAAAATACTCAGCATCATGTTGTGATAACGGGTGGGCATTAAGCTATCGGCTTCCGATACGATGCTTCTAAGTTCTTCTTTGTTGATGGTTTCTTGCCTGTTTTTCGAGACATGGATGCCGAATATTCTAAGCAATAGGTTGCAGATAAGGTTGACGATCCAAACGATCGGATAAAATATTTTTAATAACGGTACATAAATCCACGCGGATAGAAAAGCCAACGATTCAGGTCTGATCGCGGCTAAAGTCTTTGGCGTCACTTCAGCAAAGATTAGGATGGTTAGGGTTAGTGCGCCGGCGCCAATGGCAATAGCCGATTCACCGCCCAAGCGAATGGAAATGACGGTAACGATAGAAGAAGCTAGGACGTTAACGAAATTGTTGCCCAATAATATCAGCCCGATTAGGCGGTCGGGTCGCTTGAGAAGCTTGTGGGCTTTTGTTGCCCCGCGATGGTGTTTTTTTACCAAATGTTTCAGCCGATAACGGTTGATTGTCATTAAGGCTGTTTCCGATCCGGAAAAAAACGCAGAGAGTAAAAGAAGAATTGCCAGTGTGCCGAAAAGTATACTAAGGGGAATATCGTTCAAGAGGGTGCTCTAATTTTAAAAAACCGCTTTAGTTTCTCTAATAAGGAAATTTTGTCAAGTCCGAAGTCGATGTTTTTGTTATTTGCGCCGATGGGCTATGGAGTTTAGGTGCTGGGTGAATACATCCCTGGAAGCTCTATGCTGATCCCTCACCTAGTGTTAGGTGAGGGATCGCACACCCTGGCGCCTCCTCAGGCACTGCCGAAATTTGAAGTGCGAAAAGTATAGGTATGGATGTGCTTAGGGTAAACGTATTAATCTGGAGTGCGAAAGGTATAATGGCGACCCTACGGCCTTTGGATTACGCAGACTTGCTATGTAGCGTTTGCATGGCTTGATCGAATTGCCCTTGAAGCAATAATGATAAGACTGAAGCGCTTTCTTCTATCGATCGTTCTATAACTTGCAGTTCGTTTTTTGAGGGTGTGTGCAGTACATAATTGACAACGGCATTTCTATCGCCCGGATGACCTATGCCGAGTCTTAAGCGCCAGTATTCGTTGCTGCCTAATTGCGCATTGATATCTTTCAGGCCGTTATGACCGCCGTGACCGCCACCTTTTTTCAACTTGCAAGTACCGGGAGGAAGATCAAGTTCGTCATGAATGACTAGGATCGCTTCGGGGGGGATTTTGTAAAATTTAGCCAGCGCGCTAACCGAACGGCCGCTGAGATTCATGAAGGTTGATGGTTTCAATAGCCATGCCTCTTGACCAGAAGCGTTTAGTTTCCCGGCGTTTCCGAAAAACTTGGTTTCGGCGTTTATTCGAGTATTGTTGAGTTGTCCGATATGGTCTATCCACCAAAAACCGGCATTATGTCGTGTATCTTCGTATTGCTTGCCGGGGTTGCCAAGGCCAACAAAAAGTTTGATTCCTGTCATTTAAAAAATAATTTGTGAAAAAAGTGGAAGTACTGTTTTTTTAGTGAGGCGCTATTATATACTTCGCGCGGCAATTTTTGCGGAGGTTTGTCGCCCCTTTTGTCCGATAGCAATATTGCGAAAGATATAACCTAATTAGTAAGATGATTCAGCTAGCCGAAGTCAATTGTCTGAGCAGGGGGCAGTCGTAGTCGAAAAAACTAAAAATGCTGTTACCAAGCTCCAGCTTGGGAAAGAGCGTGATGTGGGTTGACCGTTTTTAGCTTGACGCGCTTGGCTTGCGAACCCCGTCCTGCATCGCTTAAAACGCTTGCTGTTGATGCCCCTACGCCATCCTTGGCGCTCGCAAAGCTTAGACAAAGCTAATGACGAACGGGATTTTGGAGTGTGTAACCGCTTCTTTTGTTAAATCGTATCGGGTTGCGGTTCAGGTTGTTTCGAAGGAAACTTTTTTTCTAAGTGGCGGCCGAATTCTTCCAGTTGTTTTTCCAATTGCTCTCCGAACGATTCGATTTCTTTTTCAAGCAAGGGTAGTTGTTTTTCGAATTGGTTTTGGAATTTTTCGCCGAGGTTTTCCAGGCTTTTGAAAAAACCGTCGAATACGGTTCCTGCCATGTTTTGTCGTGTTCGGCGGTAGTCGATTCGCCACAATTCGTTTTCGATGACCAATGCCGTTTCAAAGGGTCGAGTACTAAGGCTCGTGTCTTCGGGTTTAAGGATCGTTTCGACGGAAGCAATTTCGCCGTCGATGATTACTTTGCCGGTTTCGAGCGAGGTGATGTTTGAAAGATCATGAGGGGGTGCAGCAAGCAAAGCGCGGCTGTCATCGGTTACGTAGCTTTCGGCGGTAGCTAAGTCGTTATCGATTAGAGCAGTCCAGAAAGAGCGGGTGACTTGGTCGGGGGTTTTTGCGCTTTCGCAGCCGCTCAGTGCGAATACAATAAACAAAAGCCCGGCGTATACCGGGCTTTTGACGCGCAAAGTGTTTCGATCAATCATTGCCGCCGAAGACGCCAAGCAATTGCAACAAGCTCAGGAACAAGTTGTAAATCGATACATACAACGAGACCGTCGCCAGAATGTAATTGCTTTCGCCGCCATTAACGATGGCGCTGGTTTGGAACAAAATCATGCCCGACATCAGCAGAATGAACATCGCCGATACTGCCAAGGACAGTGCGGGCATCGAAAATACGACCGCGCCGATTCCGGCCAAAAAGGCAACGAGAATGCCGACCATCAAGAATCCTCCCATGAAGCTGAAATCCTTGCGGGTCGTCAGCGCGTAGGCGGAAAGGCCCAGAAAAATTACGCCGGTGCCGCCTAGTGCCGTCAGGATCAATTCATGACCATTACTGAAAGCATTGATATACATGCTTAAAATAGGTCCCAAGGTCAACCCCATGAAACCGGTCAATGCGAATACAAAGACCAGGCCAAGGCTACTGTTACTGAATTTGGTCGTCAGGAACAACAAACCGAAATAGCCGATCATCGAAACGATCATTCCGGGGTGAGGCAGGTTCAGTGTCATCGCCAGACCGGCTGTCAGCGCGCTGAACAATAAGGTCATCGACAACAGCATATAAGTGTTTTTCAGCATTTTATTGGTCGCCAGAATGCTGGCTTCCGGGCGTGAAACTGCGGTATTCAATCTCATGTTTAATGACTCCTATGTCAATTAATAACTTACGGATTATACAGACCTCTCAATATTACAAGAGTTTCATTGTGTTTGTAAGTCATTTGCAGCGAAATGTGTAGTCGGCTCATTATTATATCCCTCGTAGATCAAAATTCGGCACCGGGGAGTTAGACAATGCCGAAATTTCAAGTGCGAAAGGTATAAAACTATATATTCGGTAATTTTTGAAACCGCCCACCGCTACCGGAAGCACTTAAAAGTTCAATGTGAATTGTAGTGCATGCTACGCCTACCTAATGTCGGTAAAAGGCAGCACATGAGGCACGCTAACCTAGGGGTGCTGTCGTCGTACACATAGCCTTATGTTTTGAGGTTGACGTAGTATTAACGGCCAATGGATTAACCTTTTTAAAAAGGTGGATTACAGTAACGTTCATGAAGGCCTAGCCATCGCGCCGGTAAGTGAAAGTCAGCGGCGTCTTGTCGTTACTCCTTTTATTCTTAGACGGTTTTTCAATCAAAAAGGAGTCGTAACAAGATTGGTTACTGCGTGACTTTCACAGTAAAATACGTTGTTTTCCATTAAACCTTTTATTCCATGTCAGAACCTACCGGATTAACGCCTTATGAGTTAATAGGCGGAGAAAAAGCCTTGTTGAGCTTAGTCGACCGATTTTATTTTTTTATGGATACCTTGCCTGAGGCCGAAGGGATTCGTGCATTGCATCAACCGGATTTGTCAGGCGCGCGCGACAAACTGTTCAAGTTTTTTTCCGGTTGGCTCGGCGGGCCCGATTTGTTCATTCGCGAATATGGACACCCAAGACTGCGCGCCCGGCATTTTCCGTTTGCGATCGGCGAACCGGAACGCGATCAATGGATGCTGTGTATGAACAAAGCCTTAAGCGAACTGCCGATGAATGCCCGTTTTAGATCCGAATTGAGCGAGGCGCTTCAGCAACTGGCTACGCATATGATTAATGTTCAAGGTTAAAGGAGAAAGAGGAAAGGGGGAAACAGTGTAGCTCGGACGTAGCGTAGCGCAATCCGGGAAGCTCGGGGCCACGCCATTTCCGTATTCCGCTCCGCTATCGCTACATGCACCATCTACCGCTACGCAACAGTGACGATGCCCTGATGCCAGCAATTCCCAGTTTGAGCAGTTTCGCCGATTTTAGGGTGTGGGGTATGCCTGTCGAGGAACGCCGTAAACCCATCCATGGGGGCTTGGCGGCAGCTAAGCGCCAAGGATGGCGTGAATGCAGATTTTGCAGGAGCAAAAATCTGTCCCGCTGCCGACATCCTCGCCAAGCATACCTCACACTCTTTTTGATCTCCAAATTGGGAATTGCTGCCCTGATGCTTAATTGGTGCGAATTGACCGAAACCGACGAGGCGCCGGGAAAGTGCTCTACCGTAATGCCTGGGTGACGACCCATACCATCGACGATGAAACGGTCATCGACATCGCCGCTTCGGGCCGGTGCCGTTGGAAAATTGAAAACGAAAACAATAACGTGCTCAAGAACTACGGCTATTATTTCGACCATAACTTCGGCTGCGGTCAACAGCATTTGGCGAATTTGATGGCCACGCTAGTGCTGCTCGCCTATTTGCTTTATACCACGCTGGATTGGGTCGATACCTATTACCGGACCGTGCGAGGCCTGCTGCCCTCACGCCGGATTTTTTTTGAACATCTTCGCGCTTTAGCAGTATTTTCCTCTCGACGACACTGGGGGCATTTGATGCGGTTTATGGTGAAAGGACTCAACGGCACAATTCCTGGCACTGGGTAGGGTTTTAAAATGAGAATTGCTGCTATTTGACTTAATAAATTAAGTTCACTAAGGTGTCCAATTATAATCTTTCGCCGAACAACGCCTATTGGCATTGAAAATATTCGCTATGAAGTAGTTGCTCAAGTTATTTCATCTACGATACTTAAGTAGAAGTTTTATGAAAAAACTCAAACACCAAATAAATCGCTATATTTACCATCGAAAGCATCGAATGCTCCCGGATGTTTCAGGTGGAACCGGCGCGTGCGGCCAAGATATGTTCGTCGCGGAACTACTGAACAACAAACATAATGGAGTTTTTGTCGATATTGGAGCAAATGATGGCGTCACGATTAGCAATACTGCCTATCTCGAAAAGCATCTGAATTGGACAGGAGTTGCCATCGAACCCATTCCGAACGTTTTTGAGAAACTGAAGTCAAACCGGAAATGTTCGGTGTTGAATGCGTGCGTTACACCCGAACCAGGGAAAGCAAAGTTCTTAGAAGTTGTTAATGGACCCGACATGTTGAGTACTTTAGCGATACATAATCATGGTCTCACTGCACGTCGCCTTAGAAAGAATGTAAAACGCCACGGTGCAACAATCAAAGAGCGCGAAGTTCATTGCCTAACGTTTGATTTTATTATTAAAGATAATGGTATTAGCACGATTGACTTTCTAAGCATTGATACCGAAGGGGGGGAATTAGAGATTCTCCAGAGCATCGATTTTGAAAGGATTAATGTAAAAGTGATTTCTGTAGAAAATAATTACTACACTGATTCGATTCGAGAGTATTTAGAAAATCGCGGCTTTATTTATATTGGCACATTTAAGGTTGATGAGATTTATCTATTTGGAGGACCTTCTATAAGGGATAGCCTAACTCCTCTTTTTTTTTGAGCGGTAATAGGGGCAACGGCATTGCCCGGCCTTGCCGTGCAATGCAATCAGCCTCCAAGCAGCCATTTAACGAACTCATCAAGTGGAGATGGCGCTGCGTATGATCCCAACCAAATAACTGGGGTCGAATTAAAGTCTCGTTTTCTGAGAAAAATATGTCCGTCTTTTTTTATTAAGGTCTTAGGTACAATGTTGGCACATGTTTGGGTTTATTTTAGTGTATACAATGTATACCTTTCGCACTTCAAATTTCGGCAGTGCCTGAGGAGGCGCCAGGGTGTGCGGCAAAGGCTTTGCCAGCATGGAGCTGGCATAGAGCCTACAGGGATGTATTCACGGCGTCCTTTGACGGACACCCTGGTGCCGAATTTTGATCTGCGATGGGTATATTACAAATAAAAGGGGTAAAGATAATGCAAACATCGGTTAGAAAAGTCGGAAACAGTGCAGGAATGACCCTTCCTGCGAGTCTTCTTAAATCTCAAAATCTTTACATTGGAGGTAACTATTCAGTCCCCCGGCAATTATCGTTCCCACGCTCTGCGTCACTGCCATTAAGTTAAGCCGTTCGTGGTGAGCCTGTCGAACCATGGACGGCTTAACTTAATGGCAGTGTTTAATGGGGTTGGAAACCCAGGGTGTTGTTCTGGTAAATGACATCAGAAGTTTAGATCCGATTGCAAGGCGAGCTGTTTATATTGAAAAAGCCGATGCCGTGGTGATTGATGAATGTCTTGCAAAGCTTGAGGCTATCCTTGGTTACGAAGCAAAATAACTAATAACTGGGATCAGATACAAATTACTTTGCTACACTACGTGCGCACTAAATAATTCCTTATCAAAATGAAATAGTTAATGGTTCGTTTCCCAAGAATATCGCCCGTTGGCGTACCGGTTTATCTGATTCAGCGAGGTAATATACTCATCGTGAATCAAAATTTGGTTTAGAGTACAGAAGAGTTTAATGGAATGCGTTAAAATTTTTGGCGCTATGACGAACTCAATGCGACCAAAGCGGCCGAGGCCCCGATCTATACTCATCGTAGATGAAAATTCGGCCTCGGGGCGCCCTTTGGGGTTCCCGGTGCCGAATTTTGATCTACGATGGGTATATCACGAAATTCTAAACATACTGCAAGCTTATTTTCCCGCCTTACCTTTCAATGCATGACTCGCCAAATTTTTACCTAAATCCCAAATCGTGCCCGGAACTTGATGGGTTGCGGCGATGGTTTGGTCGAAGGCGTTGACGATGTGATCGCGGTCTTTTTGCGTTAAGGTTAGCGGCGGCAGCAGCTTGACGACGTTCATGCCGTGTCCGGCGACTTGCGTTAGGATCCGATGATCCTTGAATAGCGGGATCGTGATCATTTGACAGAACAGACCTTTGTTGGCGGCTTCCAGCATTGCCCAGGCGGCTTTCAAAGTCAGGCTTTTCGGAGCCTGGAATTCGATTGCAATCATCGAGCCTTTGCCGCGCGCTTCTTTCAAGAATTCGTATTTTGTCGACAAGGCGTTCAGGCTGGCGATGATGTCGTTGCCGACTGTCGCGCTTTGTTCAACCAAATTTTCCGATTTGATGACTTCAAGACCGGCTAGTCCTGCGGCCATCGCCATGTTGTTTTTGGAAAAAGTCGACCCATGCACGACCGCGCGGTCCATGCGATTGAATACGGTGTCCATGATGTGCTGCGTCATCGCGACCGCGCCGACCGGTACGAAACCGCCGGATAGGGCTTTGGACATCAGGATCATATCGGGCTTGGCGCCGTAATGATCGATCGCCCAGAATTTACCGGTGCGACCGATACCGGTTTGGATTTCGTCGGCGACGAACAGCGTGCCGTATTTTTTACAGAGGCGTTCGACTTCGACAAGGTAGTTGTCGTCGGGCAGGTTGACGCCTTTGCCTTGTATTGGCTCGACGATGAAGGCCGCGACGTCTTTGTTGCTTAGGGCTTGTTCGAGTGCCGCTAAGTCGTTGAATGGTATCGCGATGCAGTCGGGCAGGAGCGGGCCGAAGCCTTCTCGGAAGATCTTTTCGCCGTTCAGCGAGAGTGCGCCCATGGTCAAGCCGTGATAACCGTGTTCGCAATAGACGATTTTCGCGCGCTTGGTGGTGTAGCGCGCAAATTTGATCGCGGCCTCGACCGCTTCGGTGCCCGAGTTGCAAAAAAACATTTTTTCGAGATTTTCCGGCGTCGTCGTCAAGATTTCTTTGGCCAGTAAGCCGCTCAATATCGAGACGTCGAGTTGTACTAGGTTGGGCAATTCGAGCGTCAAAGTTTCTTGCAGGGCGCTGATGACGGTCGGGTGGTTGCGGCCGATCGCGAATACGCCGAAGCCGCTCAGCAGGTCGAGATATTCGTTGCCTTGTTCGTCGTAGAGATATTGGCCGACCGCGCGTTTGTAATTGCGGTCGTATCCGATTGTTTTTAAAACGCGAACCATTTGATTATTCAAATGTTTTTCATGCAACTCAAATTTATCTTCACTGTGTTGCGCTAATAGCTCGGCTATGCTGAAAGACATAAAAAGACCTCTAAATTTATATTTTGTGCCGGCTGAATGCAGGCAGCACGATTAACGTGCAAATGATGGTGAAAGATATGCCGATCGCCAGTAACAAGCCCATGCTGGATGTGCCTGGATGAGGCGTGAAGGCAAGACTGGAAAAACTGCATAAGGTTGTTAAAGAACTGAATAAGACGCCTCGCGCGGTGCTGCTTTGCAGCAGATCGACCCCGTTCGACCAGTGGCTGTTCAGTCGGTGCACGACATGAATGCCGCTGTCGACGCCCATGCCCATCAGTAGCGGCAGGGCGATGATGTTGGCGAAATTAAACGGATTGTTGAGCAAGACATTGGTCGCTCCGGTCAATAAGGTCGCAAGCAGTAACGATCCGATCATCAATAGCGTATCGCGGATGTTTTTCGTAATGATCAGCATGAGCACGACGATCGCCGCGAATGCGCAAGCGAAGGCTTCGACAAATGATCGGATGATCGCGTCGCCGGAGGCTTTGTCGATAATCGGTAAACCGGATACGCTAGTATCGATGCTTTGTACGTCAGTGACGAAGGCTTCCCGGTGGCTGACGATGTTCAGGTTTTTCTCCGGCGTGATCATGATTTTATAAAGGCCGGTTTTGCTCTGCCAATGGTTGGTTATGTAGGGTGGCAGGTCTTCCAGGTCGTAAGCTTGGGCGGTCAAGCTGATGCTAAGGCGGTGCATCGTATAAGGTAGCAGACCCAATATGTTTTGTTCCAGTTGACTGTATTCTGCATCCGGTTCGGGTTGTCGGTCGGCAAATTCGATATAGCTGTCGATCCGTGCGAGTAGGGTTTCCAGTGCCGGAATCGGGACGGCAGTCGTTGCTTCATCGATGGCTTTTTGTAATGTAACGGCGAAACGAATCGCGGCATCGCGCTGATCGTTGGCAAGCAACGGTTTACCGAATTGTTTGAGTTGGGCGCCGAGAATTATGTCCAGCTCTTCGATTCGATAGAGTTTGTCTTCTTGGTCGCTGGCGACAAAGCTCGATAGGGTGAGTGCTTCATGAATCGTCGGCAAGGCGCGCAACGCTTCGGCGCGCCGGTCGGCCTCCGCTAGGCTGTCTGCAAGGCCGGTTAGCGAATAAGGAGACTCATTGCGTGACGACAAGAGCTCTTTGAATGTCGAGGCCGATTCGCGGCTGGGGTCGCGTAAGTTAAATGTGCTGGAATCGAATTCCAATTGTGTGAGTATCGCGGCCGAGGCAATGGCAAGCAGTATGCTGACGATTCTGATCGTTTTGGCATAACGAAACGGAAAATGGGCTATGACCGATGATAGCTGCGAGGATCTAAACGGGGCGGTTTTGCCCAGAGGCATGACTTTTAATAATGCGGGGACGATCGATAATGAAAGTCCCAGGCCGATGAACATCCCGGCGCTGGAAATAATGCCTAATTCGGACACGCCGGAGTAGTCGGTCGGAATGAATCCGAGAAAGCCGATGGCAGTGGTCAATGCGCATAAAAACAGCGAGAAGCCAATGCTGTTGATGCTTTCGGTAATTGCGTCTTCATTGTTCATGCCGGCTGCGCGGCATTCTCGGTAGCGTAGGCACAAATGCGTGGCGTAGTCGACGCCGAGTCCTATATATAGCACGGCAAAGGCGACCGATATAATATTCAAGTGCCCGACCGCGAGTGTGGCGAAGCCGGCGGTCAGAATCAGGCCCATGATCAGTGTGATCAATGTGGTTAACAGGAGCCTGACGGATCGGAAGCTCAGCCATAGCGAAGCGCAAATAAGCAGCAGCGATAAAATGCCGGAAATAATCGCGCCTTCACTGACTGTTTCGAGCTCTTCGTGTTGTAAAGCGGTTTCGCCGGTAATTCTAATGCGGACCGCAGGGTTTTCCTGCATGATCGATTGACTCACGGATCGCGCGGCCGATAGTGCAAAATCGGCGGGCATGATGTCGGTGAAAATCAGTTTGGGCTTGGCAATAACGATCGAGCGTTTAGACTCGGTGTTGAGTCGGTGGTCGGCCAGTAGGTTTTGCCAGGATAAATAACGAGGGTTCTGATCGAGTCGACGCTCGACTGTGTCGTCTATCGCGGTCAGCAGCGGCGTAAGATTCATCGGTAAGGACTTGTCTTTTTCCTCGAGTGCTTGGCGAATGATTTCGAATAAGCCTTCCAGATTGTAATGTTGCGCGAGATAGCCGATGAACGGTTGGGCATCGGTGAGTTTTTTCGACAGGTCGTCTAACTCGTCAAGGCTTAGGAATAATAAGGCTTGTTGTTTAAAAAATGCATTATCGGTCGGTATTATTGCCGACTCGAAGTGTTCCTTGTCACGGCTTAGACGCTGTGCGAGTTCGGCGGCGGCTTGGGAGATTTGTTCCGGGGTTTCCCCGTCGACCACCAACATGATCGCGGCGGCGTCTTCGGGAAAGGCGTCGTTCAGGCGAAAGCGATTGACCTGAAAGGGTAAGTCGGGCGACAACATTTGCGTCGTATCGGTATTGAATCCGAGGTTGTTGATCGTGTAATGCAGGCTAAGACCGCACAGAGTCGCGGTCAGAATCAGCAAAGTCCACGGAAAACGCACGACTTGACGGTCCCACCATAGTAATAATCTGTGAATAAGGGTGTCGTGATGCTGAGTCATGCCGGCGGTGCGCGGATTTTTAGTTAACGATTGATGGCAGCCAAATCGATGCGGCCTGTTTCAATGTTTTTTGCGATGCATGAAAGTGCCGGCCTAATTGTATCAGGCTTGGTAATTCTAAGGGATGTTTGATTAGATGGTTTAGCAGTTTGGCGATATTGACCTCGCCGTCCTGGTCCAAGGCGTGCGCGACGGCTTTCGGTAGGCTCATGTCGGCGGGGTCTGCGATCGATCGAATGGCTAGGAAATCGATTCGGCGAGCCTTAGCGACTTTGGCGATGGCAACGCTTTCCATGTCCAGTGCCGCGGCGCCGGTTTTTCGATGGAGCTCTTGTTTATCCTTGCTTGTGGTGACAAGCGTATTGCTGGACGCTAGGCTGATATGCGCGAAAGGATTAAGCGGGTTTAATAGCGTTTGCATTTCAGCAAGCCATGGCGAGCGGATGTCGATGCTTTCCAGGTCATCGCTAATGAGTTGTTCGGGTAGGGTTAGGT